>NZ_CP182357.1:2265699-2579799 GCF_048571275.1 Marinarcus sediminis (SeqCode) | reverse complement strand
GTTCATCTCTTTTCATGGCTAAAAATCCACTTCTTGCATAAGGAAGTGTTCTTAAAATACCTGTTAACATTGGCTCACCTGCTCTTAAAATAGGTACAAGTACCAATTTTTGAACTTCAATCATTTGCACATCTAAAGGCCCTTGCCATGTGTTAATATTTTGAGTAACGGTTGCAAAATTTGCAAAAGCTTCAGAAGCAACAATTCTTGAAATCTCTTCAATGGTCAATCGAAATTCATTCGATGTGGTTCTTACGTCTCTTAGTCTATTTACCAGATGTTTTACAAGTATATTGGTGCTCTCTTTGTACATATTTATCCTAAAGGTTTAATTGTGGTTTGATTTTATCGAAAATTGACTTATATTTTAGACAATGGTTTACAATATATTAACTCAGAATAAGTTATCATAGTTGATTATTTTGATAAAAAGAAGAGGACAGATGAAACCTACAGATTATAACTTCAGAGTCAAAGACTCCATTCTTGGTATTCAATTTCTATTTGTTGCGTTTGGGGCGTTGGTATTGGTTCCTATTTTAACAGGGCTTGACCCTAACGTGGCCCTTTTTACGGCAGGAGTTGGTACATTGGTGTTTCAGCTTGTGAACAGAAGTGCCGTTCCCCCTATTTTTTTAGCATCTTCGTTTGCTTTTATTGCGCCTATCTCTTATGGTGTAAAAACGTGGGGTATTGCCGCAACAATGTCAGGATTGGTGGCTTCAGGGCTACTTTATGTTGTGTTGAGTTTTTTAATTCGATTCAAAGGGGATAACTTTATACATAAGTTGCTTCCATCTATTGTAGTAGGTCCCGTTATTATCTCCATTGGATTGATCCTCTCTCCGGTTGCTGTATTTATGGCAATGGGAAAAACAGGGGATGGTTCCATTCAGTTAATTCCTTTTGAACAAGCCATTATTATCTCAATGGTATCGTTGTTTGCCATGGTATTTATTTCGCTTTTAGGCAAAGGTATCTTTAAACTTATTCCTATTTTAGGAGGTATTATTGCGGGATACGTGGTTGCAATGATTATGGGTGTGGTTGATTTCTCTTTGGTATCCAAAGCAGCGTGGCTGGTCATGCCAAACTTTACTGCACCAGAGTTTAATTGGCAAGCCATTATTTTTATTTTGCCCATTGCCATTGCACCTGCTATTGAGCATATTGGAGATATGTTGGCCATTTCTAATGTAACCAAAGTCGATTATCTCAAAAAGCCTGGACTGAAAAATACACTTTTAGGTGATGGGTTAGCTACCTCTGTTGCTTCGATGTTTGGAGGGCCACCAAATACCACATATTCAGAAGTTACAGGTGCCGTTACAGTTACAAAAGCGTATAATCCTGCCATTATGACTTGGGCAGCCATTGCAGCTATTTTATTGGCCTTTGTGGGTAAACTTGGAGGTTTACTTTCAACCATTCCTGTTCCAGTTATGGGGGGAATTATGTTGTTGCTTTTTGGTATCATTGCCAGTATCGGTATTTCAACATTGACGCGTGCCAATGTCGATTTTAACTGTCCACGAAATCTCATCATCGTTTCAATGATTTTAGTTTTTTCAATTGGGGGAATGACATTTGACTTTTTTGGGGTACCTTTTTCAGGAATTGGTTTGGGTGCTATTACGGGAATTGTATTAAACCTTATCTTACCCGAAGCCAGAAAAGAAGATCATATCCTTTAAAAACATGAGTAACTCTTAGACATTAAGTTGTTATAAAACAGCTTAATGTCACATATTTTTATGCTTTGGGCTTTTGTCACTTTCAATTTAGCTATTTCTTTACATTTTTTAACTATAATGGACTCTTATTTTAAAAAATTAAACTCTCAAAAAATGTTTAAAAATATCAAAGGATTATAATGGGATTAGGTGTAGGAATAGTAGGACTTCCAAATGTAGGTAAATCAACAACGTTTAATGCGTTAACAAAAGCACAAAATGCAGAGGCTCAAAATTATCCTTTTTGTACAATTGAGCCAAATAAAGCGATTGTACCCGTACCTGATAAACGACTTGAAGCATTGGCAAAAATTGTAATTCCAGATAAAATTCAGTATTCAACAATTGATTTTGTGGATATTGCAGGCCTTGTGAGAGGGGCTTCAAAAGGAGAAGGATTAGGAAATCAATTCTTATCAAATATTCGTGAAGTTGAAGTGATTTTACATATGGTCAGATGTTTCGAAGATGGAAACATTACTCACGTAGAAGGAGATGTTAATCCCCTAAGAGATATTGAAATAATCGAAACAGAATTGATTTATGCTGACATCACTCAGTTAGAGAAAAAAATTGAAAGACTTAAAAAACAAGCAAAATTTGATAAAGCAGCCGCTGCTTCATTGGTCATTGCAGAAGAGCTGTTTAAACACTTAGAAAATTTAGAACCAGTAAAAACATTTGAGAATATTGAAAATGAACATTTTCTTGCATTAGATAAAGAGCTGAGATTTTTATCGAATAAAGATGTGATTTATGGAGCCAATGTCGATGAAGATTCACTTGCAGATGGGGGAAATAAATTTGTTGACCTCTTAAAAGAACATGCAATCAGTGTTAATGCCGATGTCATTGTTCTTTGTGCAAAAATTGAAGAGGAGTTGGTTGGACTTGAAGATGATGAAGCACAAGAATTTTTAACGGATTTAGGTGTAAAAGAGTCTGGGTTAGAACAAATCATTCATAAAGCGTTTGATAAACTGGGACTTCAATCATATTTTACTGCGGGAAAAGTGGAAGTAAGAGCTTGGACAATCAGAAAAAATACGAAAGCACCACAAGCAGCCGCTGTGATTCATAATGACTTTGAAAAAGGATTCATTAAAGCAGAAGTCATTGCTTATGAAGATTTTGTTAATTTGGGTGGTGAAGCAAAATGTAAAGAAGCTGGAAAGCTGAGACTTGAAGGTAAAGATTATGTGGTACAAGATGGTGACATCATGCACTTTAGGTTTAACGTTTAAAAAACAGCAAAGATGAAATGTGCAAAGAATAATACTTGAAGAGATAGAAGCTTTACCTCCTTTACCTAAAACAGTTCTTGAAATAGAAATGTTTAGAAAAAAGAGTAATAAAGACATCTCAGAATTATTAGATATTATTGATAAAGATCCTCTGCTTATAGCGACTTTACTTAAAGTTGCCAATTCTGCGCTTTTTAGTTTTAGAAGTAAAGTTGAAACGGCCAGTAAAGCAGTCAGTCTTTTGGGAATTAATTTGACTATCTCTGTTGTTATTAGCAGTTCTTTACAAGAGTTGCTTCATACGAATTTATCTGCATACGGTATTGATTGTGATGATTTTGCCAGAGCTTCAAATCTTGCTTCAAACTTGGCTTCAATGTGGCTTTCCAGAGTTTCATTGGAATTAAAAGAGGAGCTGATTTTGCCTGTGTTTTTACAAGAAACAGGCAAATTCATCATTGCAAATTTGATTGAAAGAAATAAACAAACAGAACTTTTTCACAGAGAGTTAATTCTTGGCAGAGCCATTAAAGACGTTGAACAAGAGTTTACTGGCACCACAACTTCAAACATCACGGCAGCAATGTTTAAAAAATGGGAACTCAGTGAAAATTTATTCAATGTGATTGAGTGTGTAGATGAGATTGAAAAATGTCCGCAAAGTCATTTACAAAAAACAAGAATATTGGAAGTACTAAAAACGATTTGTGCCATTACTGACCCCATGTCTGAAAAAAATATTCAAAAAGGCATCGAAAAAGCAACCCTATATAAATTCGATGTGTTAAGTCTTCAAACTGCCATTAAAAAACTGCAAGAAAAACTCTTAAACGAATAAATAATTTTTTATCTTACTTCAAAAATTACATTTTTGTATAAAAAGTATACATAATTGTTTTGAATCTATTTTTTTTAGAATGTATAATTATATTATAATTTTTAAAAGGTTTTAAAATATGATGAACAATACAATACATTACAAAGGTGTCGATATAGATGCAAATATTGCAAAATTTATTAAACACATGGATTTGGTTGAAGAGTATCGAGAAGAGTTGGTCTCTTTAGCTAAAAGTTGGGACAACTTAGCGCTTTTAAGTCACTTTGGAAACAGCAGCACTAATATCAATGAGACAAAAAATAATTTTTTAGATTTGACCTCTACTTTGTTGAATCATTTGAGTTCTGAAGTGCTAGAAAAAACCACTCGTGAGATGAAATTTAAAGCACAAATTTCCATTGATATTCTTATTCGTAATCTGTTTGAAAGAACAGCTGACATTGGATTTTTATCTACTGATCAAGATATCAGAAATTTTTTACTTGAAAATAATACAAAATACAGCTCTTCTTATCTTGAAAAAGTAAAAACAATTGAGCAACGATTTAAAGAGTATATTCAAAAATACAGTGTCTATTACAATATTGTGCTTATGGATATTCATGGAAATATTTTGGTTCAATTGGACAATGAAAACAGAATTGAAAAATCAAAAGATGAAGTGATTACCTATGCGTTAAATTGTCATGAAGATTACATTGAAACATTCAAATATCATGATTTTATCCCCAATCGAGAAAAGAGTCTTGTCTATACAATGCCCGTTAAAGAGTCTGATTCTGCACAGAGTAAAACCATTGGTATATTATCGCTTTGTTTCAGATTTAAAGATGAGATGAAAAGCATTTTTGGTAACTTGGTCAACGTCAACAACAAAGAGTGTTTAACCATTTTGGATAAAGATGGCTTGGTCATTGCCAGCAGTGATACGGATCATATTCGATTAGGGACCAAGTTAAGTTTTAAATTAAATGAGAAGTATCAAGTCATCTCTTTTGGGGGACGAGATTATTTGGCAAAAACATGCAGAACCAATGGCTATCAAGGTTATATGGGGCAAGAGTGGTATGGACACATAATGATACCCATTGATTATGCTTTTGTGCAATCAGAAGATCATATGAATATCAATCAAAATATTTTACTTGCCATTTTGCAAGAGGGGCAAGGCTTTAACGATGAATTAAAAAAAATACCCCTCAGTGCCAATAAAATTCAAAGCAATCTTAATCGACTCGTTTGGAATGGAAATATCAATAAAAATTGTTCGGATAACAGCAACAGAAATTTTTCCAGAGCATTGTTGAGCGAAATCAGCTCAACGGGAGAAAAAACCAAAAAGATTTTTGATCTGTCTATTGCCAATTTAACGAAAACCATTATTTTAAATAACAGTGCATATATCGCTTCTTTGATGGTAGATATTATGGACAGAAATTTGTATGAAAGAGCAAACGATTGCAGATGGTGGGCATTAACGAATGATTTTAAAAAGATACTCTCTTCAAATGAATTGGATGAGAATGCTCATGATAGGATAGAAAAGATATTAAAATATATCAACAGTTTATATACGGTCTACAGCAATTTGTTTGTTTATGATAACAATGGTTTTATTCTTGCGGTATCAAACGACAAATACAAAGGTTTTATTGGGAAACAATTGGGCTCTAATATTATAAAACAGACCCATGAATTAAAAGGTTCAAACGATTACTTTGTATCCAAATTCAATAAAACAAAACTCTATGATGATGACTATACCTATGTCTATTATGCATCCATTCAAAATGAAGAAAAAAGTGTAGGGGGAATTGGAGTGGTTTTTGATTCACGTATTGAGTTTAAAGCCATGATTGAAGAGTCAATTCCTGGTTTTGATGCGGCTAAAAGTTCTGAAATATTTGGTGTGTATACCAATAAAGATAAAATGATCATCTCTAGTTCAAATCCCCATTTAAAAGTGGGAGAAATTCTGCCTTTAAATGAGAAGTTTTTCAACCTTCAACATGGAGAATCACACAGTGAAATTATTGTCTATGACAATAAATATTATGCCCTAGGCATAAAGTGTTCTCAAGGGTACAGAGAGTATAAAACAAGTGATGGATATGAGAATGATGTTTATGCAATCTTTTTCTCATACCTCAGTTCGGGTGATCTTAAAATCAGTAATGAGAGAGAAATTTTTACAGAGAGACCTTCTATGACTCATGAAAACACCAAAGAGTTGGCAACTTTTTTTATTGGGGGAAAATGGCTTGGGGTCCATATTGAAGATGTGATAGAAACTGTGGGCATTGAGAAAATGAATCTCTCCCCAACATTGAACAACAATCACCATTTTAAAGGCACTGTAGTATATGAAAACAAAGCAGTGGCTGTCATTGATATAAAGTCATTTATTGAAGAATCACAACAAGAAGAGAAGTATAAAGAGATTGTTATTGTAAAAAACTTTGATGAAAAAAGTGAACACTATATTGGAATATTGGTCAACTCTTTAGGCGATATTCCAGAGGTGGCACAAAGCAGAATTAAGAGTATTGATAACCATATTTTAGGTAAATCAAGCTTGATTACGAGCATTGTAACTCCTTTGGAAAATATCAAATACAATAAACTTTTATCTGTCTTAGACATTAAAAAGTTAAAAGACAATTTAACCAAATAATCATAAGCCTTGAAGTAGAATGTTCCAGATATATTCTACTTCATCGTCTTCAAAATTAAGCAAAGAGTATTCACCAAAGAGCTCTTCAATTTGAGTCATTTTAAACTTTTTGCTGTATGAACATGAAGGGTGTGTGGGAAGGAAACTTCTGACCAAACTGATTTCATGCTCAATTTTTTGTTCGCACAATAAGCACTCATACTCTTTGTGCAATCTTCCTTCATAATCTAAAAGTTTGATGTAACTCTCTATGATGGCTCTTTTGGGATTTTGTTTGATCATTTTATGAACGGTTTCATCTAAAAGCTGGAAATAAAAATCGTCGATGCTTTCGACCTCTTTTAAGTGGGGATAGAAGAGTTTGATGTAACGCTGCCAACAGTAGAGTTTTTCACGCTCAAGTATCCAATTAAAACCCAACTGGATGACCTCTTTGAGTCGAGGGATGGTCGTTTTGAAATTGTTTTCAAGTTCAAAATCTATTTTATAACCGATGTTAATTATAGAGTGACGTGCCCCATAAAACCGATAGGTGGTATAGAGATTGTCTGCACTTAAAATTGTAACAATTAAATCATCATCTCTGACATTTTTAACATCAATAATATACCCTTGCATTTACTCTTTTAGGCTTTTCATATCAATAATTTCATCAATAATCTCTTGGGCTTCTTCATCGCTGATTTCACCCTCTTCTAACTCTTGTAGAAGTTCGTTGAACTCTGTTTGCATCTCTTGCATGTAAGCGACTTCTTCTTTGGTCTCTTTGGTTCCTTTTTTAGAAGCAATAAGGTCAAAGAGTTCATCTAAATAGTCTTCAATATCGGGTAAAACTTCATTATGAATTAAGTTCGTGAGTTTCTCTTGTAGAGTCATGGGGTATCCTTGTGATGATGAGTTTGATTATAACAAATATAATCTGCTGGTTTGCTTTTTTTTTGAAAAAATTTGGAGTTATGCAGTTTCAAAATGAAACTTAAAATTTCAAAAAAGGGAATTTAATGAGTGCAAAAATTGCTAATATTTTATCCAATAAGAAAATATAGTATAATGTTATATAGTATAATAATAATTGTTATGATATTATCACAAGATTTTAAATATACAAGGGGTATATATGCCAGATTTTAAAAATGTTTCAATCAACAAATGTGCAAATATCTATTTTGAAGGAAACGTCACAAGCAGAAGTTTAGAGTTTGAAGATGGTAGCCGAAAAACATTGGGGATAATGTTACCAGGTGAGTACAAATTCAATACGGTTCATAAAGAGATTATGGAGATTAACTCCGGTGAACTTGAGTATAAAGTTCCAGCTGAGGGTTGGAAAAAAGTGGTTGCACCAGGTGTTTTTGAAGTGCCTGCCAATTCAAAATTTAAAATAAAAATCATTTCATTGGTAGATTATTGTTGTTCATTTGTTAAATAATATTTTATTTTCACAAAAGATAAAAAAAGGCTAAGAGTTTTTTAACTCTTAGCCTTTTTCATTTTAATCAATATGACTTAGTTCACAGTAACGACAACTGGGTCTGATTCCCAAACGCCATGTTTTGTACAGTATGAGTGAGCAACAAGATTTAATTTTCCTGTTGGAACAATGTTAAAAGTAACCGTTTGATGTCCTTTTTCATTCCCTAATGCCCCCGCCATAAATTCAGCTTTTGCCAATAGTGTTTCTCCATTGAAAAGTGAAATGCTTGAAATATAGTGATCAAAATCGTCTGGATGAGAATACTCATTTCCCATTTTAACTGTTACTGCAAATGCAGTACCTTTTGTTGCAGTTGATTCACAGTGAATAAACGGTGAATGTCTGTCAATATAATCTTTCTTAGCTTCTCTCTCAACAGTATCAATGTCAACATATCTATTAATTTTTGGCATGTTTTTCTCCTAAATTTTAAAGTGAAACAATTATACAATAACTTTTTTAAATAAAAGAGGATAAATTTTATCCTAAAAGATATTTTTAAGAAAAAAATCAGCAAAATGTGATGAATAGAGATAAAAAGATTGAACTAATTTTTAGTTACATTGGATATAATTGCGCATGAACAAAGAAGAGTATTTTATAAAACAATTTTCAGACTCTAAATTTATTGGCGATGATGGGGCAGTTGTAGGCTCATATGTTTACAGCACCGATGCTTTTTTTGAAAATGTACATTTCAAAAGAGAGTGGATGAGTTTAAAACAGATTGCAAAAAAAGCGATGTTGGTCAATATTTCGGATGCCATTGCCATGAATGCCATACCGAAGTATGCCCTTTTAACGGTGGCAATTCCCAAATACTACAATTTGAAAGATTTGGATGAACTCGCTTCTGGCTTTAAAAAAGTGGCTAAAAAATATAAGGTTCAAATCATCGGTGGGGACACCATTTGTAATGAAAAACTAGATATTTCTGTTACAATTATCTCTAAGAGCAAACACCCTGTTTTACGAACAGGCACAAAAGAGGGTAACTTGGTCTGTTACACGGGAGAGTTGGGAAGTTGCAAAAAAGATTTGGATAAACTTTTAAAAGGCAAAACCCTCTCTAAGAACTCAAAATTTATTCAACCGAAACTCAATGCCACGTTTTTTTATGAAGTTTCAAAATACATTAACAGTGCATTGGATATTTCAGATGGCCTCTTTTTTGAGTGTGAACGGCTCTCAAAAGCCAACAATGTAAGTTTTGAATTTTTTGAAGAGATTCCCACTGAAATAGGATGCTCAGGTGAAGAGTATGAACTGCTTTTTACGTTTGATGAACAACACCGAAGTAAAATTGAAAAAATAGCGCAAGAACACGATGTAAAATTAAACATATTTGCCAAAACTATAGAAGGTTTATATGAATGTAAATGCAAGGGACACCATTTTTAATGAATAAACAATACTACTTAAACCACTCAAAAATTGATGTGTTATTTAAACAAACCAAAGAGGATTTCGTGGTAACTGAAATTCCATTGTATGAGTTCAGTGGTGAGGGTGAACACCTTATCATTAAATTCAGAAAAAAAGAGCTGACCACGTGGGATGCGCAACAAATTTTTTCAGAACAACTGGGATGTAAAGCCAGAGATATTGGTTATGCAGGTTTAAAAGATAAAAATGCCATGACCATTCAAACGATTTCTTTGCCAAAGTCATGTGCTGCCAATGTGGAAAAGTTTAACCACCCTAATATTAAAATTTTAGAAACGACATATCACAACAACAAAATCAGAATAGGGCACTTAAAAGGGAATAAATTTTTTATTCGTTTAAAAAGAGTCAATTTGGTCGATGCCAGAAAAATCGAACAAGTTTTAGGACAAATTGTAAGTTATGGAATACCAAACTATTTCGGGTTTCAACGGTTTGGAATTGAGGGGGACAATTACAAAAAAGGGGAACAAATCTTAAATGGAACGCTTAAAGAGAAAAACCGAAAACTCAAACAAATGTACATCAATGCCTATCAAAGTCATATGTTCAACGCTTGGCTTTCAAAACGAATTGAAATCTCTAAATTGGTAGATGCGTTTGAAGCCCATGTCATTTGTGAAAAGTTAAATCTTCCTGTTGAAATTGTTAAAGCGATGAAAAAACAAAAACACCCTTTTAAGATGTTGCCTGGGGATTTGATGAGTCACTACCCATTTGGGAAAATATTTTGTGTAGAAGACTTAGAGGTTGAATCTCAAAAATTTTATGAAAGAGACAGAGTCCCAACAGGGATTCTTCCTGGAAGAAAAATCAAAATCAGTGAAGGGATCGCTTACGAATTTGAAAAAGAGTTCGATGTAAAAATTCCAGAAGATGGGGCAAGACGATTTGCATGGATTTTTCCTGATGAAATTGAAAGCAACTACAAAGAGGATAAAAATTGGATGGAAATATCATTTTCATTGCCAAAAGGCTCTTATGCAACGGAGTTTATCTCTGAACTGATTCATTGATTATTTTGTTTGATTTTTTGTTTTGAATTAAGTCAATTTAAGATAGACTTAAAGTCATACAATTTTCGTTAAGGTGAAGTAATGACACAAGAAGAATTAGATGCTTTAATGGCAGGTGATTTAGATGAACAAGATGTTTGTGAAGAGCCTGTCAATCCACACAATGAAATGGTCGACCAACTCGGAAGCGTTACCAAAGAGTCTGAAGTTAAAGCAACAGAAATTTTTGATAAACTGGAATCGATTTTGGCACTTACCCAAATACTTAAGAGCTCACCTGAAACTTTAGAAAAAAATATTCAAGCCATTGATGAAGTGGTCATGGATATTATGTCAACCATGCAGTATCAAGACATTCACAGACAAAAGATTGAACGAGTAATTAATAACATGCGTTCTATCTCTAAGTTAATGAATCAAACATTGAATATTGTAGATGACAATGAGTATGCACCAAGTGCAAAACATATTGCGGGAGATAATAGTTCCGATTTGGTCACAGACGATGAGTTAGAAGCGTTAATCGCTTCGATGAAATAAAAAAGAGGTTTCCCTCTTCTTTATTTATTGATTTTTACAGTTCTCTTCTTTTAGCGTATTTAATAATCCAAATATTGTCAAGGCAGTTGCTTCAACCTCTTTTGCTTTCTCATTTAAAGAGTCATTCCCCTCTTTATTGCTGTTTGCATTTACCAATCGTTGTAATTTCTCATTGAGTTTTTTATTGTTCTCTTTTAAGGCTTGAATGGTTTCGATACAGGTATCTGGGTGCTCTTCTACATAAGCTGCTATCCAGTTTTCTAAGGCTTCGTCTTGCGCTACTGTAAACTGTGCATATGATCCGAATTGACCATAAATAGAGTCTTTGAGTTTTAAAATATCGACTTTAAGTTTGGCAGTATCATAGACCAAGTCAACGTTGCAAACTTTATTTCTTGATTCTTCTAAAAAGCTTGCTCTTGAAGCGGCTGTGACAAGAGCATTTGACATTTGTGCAATTTGTTCAGACATATTAGAAATGGTATCAGCAACCGTAGCATTCTCTTGTGTGGCTTTGTCTAAAGAAGCAACCGCATCATTGATTTGCACAATCCCTCGCTCTTGCTCTTTACTTGCATTGGCAACATTTTCAATCACATCGATGGTATTTTTAATGTTGGAGTTAAGTTCCTCATACCCTTCAATCATCTTAGCAGAAATCTCTTTTCCTGCAAACGCTTTTGAGCTTGCATTTTCAACAATGTCTTTAATCTCTTTAGCTGCTTCTGCACTTCGTGAAGCCAAGTTTCTCACTTCTTGTGCAACAACGGCAAACCCTTTTCCTGCTTCTCCTGCAGTTGCTGCCTCAACAGCTGCATTAAGAGAGAGAATATTGGTTTGGAAAGCGATTTGATCAATGACTTCAATGGCTTCATTAATAGAGCTGACATGCGTATTAATATCATCCATAGATCGAGCTGTTTCATTTGCAAGGCTTAATCCATTTTGTGCAGATTTTGTTACATTCTGTGCCAATTTTGCCATTTGTGTAGAGGCTTCCGTATTGCCTTTAATATTGGCTGTGATTTCTTCAAGTGCTGCGGCTGTCTCTTCTAAAGATGAGGCTTGTTGATTTGAAGATTTTGAAAGATTTGCCGATGAATCTGAAAGGGCTTGTGTATTTTGATTGAGTGAATCACCTGTGTTCATAATCATCGCCAAAATTTCAGAGGTGTTGTTCCCTACAAGTTTGATTCCTGATGCCACAGAACCCAAATCACCATAAAGGCCTTTATCATCTATTTGAAAATCAAATTTTGATTCAGAGTATTCTCGTAAGGTGGTATTGATTTTATCTAAAGTCTCTTTTGTGTTTAAAATCATGTTGTTCAATTTATTTTTTAAATCTTCAACATAGGGGTTATTGGCTTTTGATTTAACACTGTATACAAAGAAACCGTTTCCTGTTTTTTCTAAAATGTCATTGGCTTCTTCAATGACTTTTTCATCTTGTTTTAATCCCTCTTGTACTTTGTCCATATATCGATTAAACAGTGCTGCCACATCTCCAATTTCATCGCTTGAAGTCACTTGGAGTTTTATATTGGCATCGTTTGATAAAATCAGATTCTCAAAACCATTTTTTAAAGCAATAATTGGATTGGTTGTTTTTTTAACAACAATGAGTATAAGAATAATGGTAACCCATCCCAGTATGGTTGAAATGACTAAGATATAAAGAGTTAACTCTCTAAGTTCATCATCCGATTGTCCAAGAGAAAACGTTAAATCCATGACTCCGATAACGTCACCTACAGCTTGATTCCCATGACACATAAGACACTCTTCTGTTGCGATCATTGGTTTAATCATTCTGAGTTCGTGTCCATCGTCTTTGTTTTCTATGACTGCAGGCTCTTTTGATTTAAAAACATTTAAGATATCTTTGTTTTCTGTGAGTTTTTCGTTCGGTGCATACATTTCAATAAGTGGCTGACCTTTTGCCACAATGAGCTCTTTTACACCGGCAATGGAACGTGCCTCATCTTCTGCTTTTTTGATTGCAGTAGGGTCTCCTGTGTTCATTGCATTTCGCAAACTTTGGAACATTGCAGTATTGAGCATATCTAAATTAATTTTGGTTGACAAAATAGCATTTTCATTAACTGTTTTTGTTGTAAAATAAATGACAGCAAAACTGTTAAGAGTCATAAGAATGAGCAAAGAAAAAATGATTTTGTTACTAATCTTTTTCTTGATAAAGTTAAACATATATACAGCCTTAAATTTTAAGTTTGATTATTATATAATGATAATTATTTAACGAATATTAAATGAAAAAAGTTTATAAAAAGAAAGAAAGTCAATGATTGTTGGAATTGAAGGAACAATAGAAAAAAAGGAACCTACATCGCTTCATTTAAATGTTAATGGGCTCATATATGAGGTTTTTATCTCTTTGAATTGTAGTGCTCAGATTACAAAAAATAATATAAAACTATTTACCACACATATCATAAAAGAAGATTCTCAAAGTCTCTATGGATTTGTAGAAATGAATGAAAAAAAATTGTTTGATACCGTGATTAAAATTAACGGAGTTGGACCAAAAGTGGCATTGGCAATTTGTTCAACATTTAGCGCCTCGTCTTTTGCGCAAATTGTGAACAGTCACGATGTGACAATGCTAAAAAGAGTCCCCGGTATTGGACCAAAACAAGCGAGTCGTATTTTGGTTGAATTGGGTGATTTTATCATTGAAAATGATGCTGGAAATGAAAATTTCAATTCCTCTTCTTTAGAAGCTGCTTTGGCATTAGAGTCATTGGGGTTTAAAAAAGATGTTGTTTCCAAAATATTGACCACCTGTGTCTCAACTGAGACAAGTGCATTGGTTAAAGAAGCTTTAAGAAAATTACAAAAATAAAAAATAACAAATTCAGGAGAGTTTAAAGAATGAAAATAGCTATCGTTTTTGGTGGGTCAAGTTATGAGCATGAAATATCAATTGTCTCTTCAATTGCTATGAAAGATGTGTTAAAAGAGGAGTTGATTTATATTTTCTGTGACCAAAACAGAGAGTTTTTTGAGATACCAAATAAAATTATTAAATCTAAACTTTTCAGTTCGGGTGAATATAAAAAATGTGAACAACTTACTCTTAAAAAGGGTGGTTTTTCTAAAAAATCAATGTTCTCACAAAAAGACGTGGCTTTTGATGTGGTATTAAATTTAACTCATGGTGGCGATGGTGAAGATGGTGTCTTAGCTTCTCTGTTTGAATTTTATGGCATTAAATTCATAGGACCAAGAGTCGAAGCCTGCAGTGTGAGTTCACATAAATTCTTAACCAAAGGGTATGCTACGAGTCTGGGTGTTAACACAATCGATTATAGCTTTTACACCAAAAATGATACCATCGAGATAGAGAGTTTCCCTGTAATCATTAAACCTGCACGATTGGGAAGTTCAATTGGCGTTTCGATTGTAAAATCGGTTGAAGAGCTGAATTATGCTCTGGATGTGGCCTTTGAGTTTGACGATGCCGTTTTAATTGAGCCGTTTATCTCTGGCATTAAAGAGTACAATCTTGCGGGTACAAAAATTGGCAATGAATTTAAGTTTTCTATCATTGAAGAGCCACAAAAAGTGGAGTTTTTAGATTTTGATAAAAAATATTTAGACTTTTCAAGAACCAGCAAAGCCGTAGAAGCTGACTTAACACAAGAGATACAAGAGAAGATAAAAGAGTCATTTAAAAAACTCTACAATACTCTTTTTGAGGGTTCACTTATTCGATGTGATTTTTTCGTTCTTGATAATGAAGTCTATATCAATGAAATTAACTCTATTCCTGGCAGTATGGCAAACTATCTTTTTGAAGATTTCAGTACGCTTTTGTACGCTTTGGCAAATGATTTACCCACAAAAAAGAGAATTGTCATTAACTATGAATATGTCAATAAAATTCAAGCAAGCAAGGGCAAATAGTTGGCACTGAAAAGCATAAGTTATCAAAACAAAACATTTGATATCGCGTATGATATTGTGAATCCCACTGCAAAAAAAGATATCGTCTTTTTGCACGGCTGGGGCAGCAATAAAGAGATTATGAAGATGGCTTTTTCCCACTATTTAAAAGCCTTCCGTCATATCTATATCGACATGCCCGGTTTTGGGAAAAGTATGAATAGTTCTGTTTTAACCACGCAAGAGTATGCTTCTATTATTGAGGCATTTTTACTTCAAATTGATTCCGATAAAAAGAGCCTGAGTATTGCAGGACACTCTTATGGTGGAAAAGTTGCAACACTTTTAAACCCTAAAAACTTGATACTTTTAAGCAGTGCAGGGATTTTAGAGAAAAAATCATGCAAAGTCCGAATGAAAATAAAACTGGCTAAACTCTTAAACGTTTTAGGTTTGGGTAAAATCACCCGACGCTTTAGAAGTAAAGATGTACAAGCCATGAGCCAAAATATGTATGAAACGTTTAAAAATGTGGTGAATGAAGATTTCAGCACGGCATTTGAAAACTATACGGGCAATGCCTATATATTTTGGGGAGAGCAAGACACCGCAACCTCTCTTGCGAGTGGTCAAAAAATAGCATCGTTGATTAAAAACAGTGCATTTACCTCATACCGAGGTGATCACTATTTTTTTTGTGAACATGCAAATGATATTACACAAAGATTAGAAAATGCAATACTTTAATATTTTTACACACATCGTATTTATCATGTGCTTAGGTTGGTATATGATAACAAGTCTGCAATGGTACAACTATAAGCTTGAAAGAGTCATATTTAAACACCATAAATACTATTGGCACATCAACTATTTTGCCGTGCCTATTTTATTATATTATGTATTAGAACCTTTCTATTTTTTAATCTTTTTCTATATTTTCTATTTAACTGCATTTATATTGTGGAACAAAAAACTTGACCGACCTTTGGTCTTAACAGGAAGAGTCAAACGATTTTTAGCGCTTCTTTTGTTTATTACCTTTGCCATTAATGTGTTGTGTCTGTATGCCACTACATGTGAAGGAGTAACCGTATTTGTGCCTTTGATACTGGCATATATGGTCTCAATGATATTGGAAAAGATATTCTTTTTAAGTTATAAACACAAAGCAAAACAGAAATTAAAACTCAACAGTAATTTAAAAATTATTGCCATTACGGCCTCTTTTGGAAAAACGTCGATTAAAAACTATATGTATCAAGTGTTGAGTAAAAAGTTTAAAACCTATAAAACACCACGAAGTGTCAATACCATTGGGGGAATTGTTTTAGATGTCAACAATGACTTGCCCGATGACACAGAAATTTACATTGCAGAAGCAGGAGCACGTGAGCAAGGCGACATTGAAGAGATAACCCTGTTTTTAGAACCACAATATCCTGTGATTGGTTCAGTGGGTGAACAGCACATTGAGTATTTTAAAACGTTGGATAATATCATTCATACCAAAATGGAGATACTTAAAACTCCTCGAATGATAAAAGGGTTTGTGCATGACACTGTGCCTATTTTAAAGTATGACAAAATAGAGCGTTTCCCTAAAAACTTAAATATTACGATGTCAAATTTAGATGGTATTTGGTTTGATTTAGAAATCAATGGCGTACAAGAACATTTTCATGCACCACTCTTAGGAAGCTTCAATGCCATCAATTTATGTGCGGTAATTTTAGTGGCATTGGAATTGGGCATGAGCATTGCTGAAATCAAAATTGCCTTAGACAAACTTCAACCCGTGGAACACCGACTTCAACTTATATTAGCTGGTGGTAAAACCATTATTGATGACAGTTTTAATGGAAACCTTGATGGAATGCTTGAAGCTGTCAATATCTGTTCAAACTTTCAAGGGCGACGCGTTATCATTACTCCAGGTTTGGTTGAATCCACCCAAGAAGCTAACATACAACTTGCCAATGCCATTGATGATACCTTTGATTTGGTTATTTTAACGGGAAGTTTAAATGTTAAAGTGTTAAGCGAACACATTAACAGCAATAAAGTGCATATTTTAAAAGATAAATCAAAAATGCAAGAGGCGTTAATTGAACAT
Source organism: Marinarcus sediminis (SeqCode) (assembly GCF_048571275.1). Classification (GTDB taxonomy): domain Bacteria; phylum Campylobacterota; class Campylobacteria; order Campylobacterales; family Arcobacteraceae; genus Marinarcus; species Marinarcus sediminis. The sequence continues at coordinate 2,562,806 of NZ_CP182357.1, read as the reverse complement.
ACCAAAGTTGGAGATTTAATTCTTTTTGCCAATGACGCACCGAATTTTATTTAAGCTTTTTGCTTAAATAAAATTAAATGAATAAGGAATAAATAATGGAACATATTTATGCACCATGGAGATTTGATTATGTTACTGATGCAAAGCCTGAAGGTTGTATATTTTGCCATATTTCTAAGAACCTTGAAGATGAGAAACTGCATGTAGTTTTCCATGATGAACTCTGTTATGTGGTCATGAACAAATACCCTTATTCACCAGGGCATATCATGGTTATTCCTCATTTTCACACTGAAAACATAGAAGAGTTAAGCGATGACGTTTGGCAAAGGGTAAGTTTACGGGTGAAACAAGGGGTGAAACTTCTCAAAGAGGTCATGCCTTGTGAAGGTGTGAACATTGGTATGAATTTAGGTGAAATCGCAGGTGCAGGCATTGCACAACACGTGCATTATCACCTATTACCAAGATGGAAAGGCGATACGAACTTTATCTCTGTAATTGGTGGAACAAGAGTGTATCCCGTGGATTTTGAGAAGATATTTCAGAAGCTTAAAGAAAATGCTTTTAACTATTTTATATAAAAGTTTAGTTTTTATACTTGCTCATAAACACCTAAAGGTCTTCGCTTCTCTTACTTTGTGTGGACAAAGTAAGCAAAACCACCAACGGCTTCAAAGCCCATTCGGGTTCCCTCACTTATTATTTTTAATTTCTCGCTTGCGGAACTCGTCGAAAAAGTGCATTTAGCACTTTTCTCTCCTCAAACAGTCCTCAGCTTTTTCCGAAATGAAAAATAAACGTTCGGCTTTTGCAGGGGTTGGAAAAGAGGGGATAAGGACATTTGCATATTTGATTTTCTATATTCAAAACTTTTTCTTTATTCAATTTACACAAGATAGTTTGAACTTTAGTGTATTACCACATCTGCAGACGCCGAACGTTTATTTTATTCTTTTCAAAACCAGCTCGAAACTGTTTGAGCGTAAGCAAGGTGCTAAACGCACCTTGTAGCGAGTTTTGCAGAGCTGAAAAGAATAAAATAATAAGTGAGGGTAGCTTTGCCGTCGAAGCCAGTGGTGAGTTTTCTTTGCTAACTTTCTTTACGGATAAAGAAAGTGGAAGCGGAAAGCTTTAGCTTTTCAAGAGACGTCTAGCAAAACTCATATTTTATAGCCACAGCTTGGTGATTTGGCAGTTGATTTTAAAAAGTATAAAGTTAGGTTTTCAAGAGAAAAACTTCTACTCTATTAATAACATTAAACCCATAAATTAACTTCTAATCTTCACAAGAGAATAGATATTGTATAGTAATATTTTAACAATATAAAAAACTACAAGGCTTACGAAGGAGTCTTACGATGAAACGAGATGTCATAATAATTGGTGGCGGTATTATTGGTTTGATGAGCGCTTATTTTTTACATAAAGCAGGGCGAAAAGTTACTCTTATTGATGAAGGCGACATCAGCGATTGCACCTCTTTTGGAAACGCGGGATTGCTCTCTGCTTTTGATAAAGGCTCTTTAAGTTACCCTGGTGTCATTATTAATACCATGAAACAGATGTTACGCGGAGAATCACCTGTTAAAATTCATCCCAGTTTGGATATAAAACTCTTTAAATGGCTCTTTAAATTTGCAGCAAGTGCCAATGAAACACGCTTTAAACGCACCATCATGCTTTTTGAAAAGTACGGAGAAGAGACCTTGGGATGGTATGAAAAGATACAAAAAGATGAAAAGCTTGATTTTGACTACCACCGTTTGGGCATGCTCAGTGTTTTTACAGAAGAGGCAACGTATGAAAAAAAGTTAAAAGAGTGTGAAAGTAAAGATAAAGACAATTATAAAATATTATCAACTTCTCAAACAAAAGAGTATCTGCCATGTGGAAACGAAAAAATAAAAGGTTCCATTCTTTTTACCCGAAATGCTCATTTTGACCCAAAACGTGTGATGCTGGAAATGAAAGCATTTCTACAAAAAGAGGGCGTGGAGTTTATTTTAAATGAAAAAATCATTGACATAAAATTTGAAAACCAAAAAGTCAAATGTGTTAACTCTGCCAGTAAAAGTTACGAAGCAGAAAATTTTGTGCTTTCAACGGGCTATCAAACACTCCTAGCAGAGATTCGTAAAAAGAGTTTGATGATGATACCCGCAAAAGGATATAGCATTACGTTTACTATGCCACAAGAGCTGAAACCTAAAACTTCCACACTCTTTAACGATTTGTTCATCGTAATGACGCCTCGACGAGATAGTGTGCGATTGACTTCAAAGCTGGAACTGGGATCGGTTAACCCAAATGTCGTTAAAGAGCAAATTCAAAGCATTAAATCAAATTTTGAAAAATATACGCTTCCTTTTGAAATGGGTGATATTAAAGAGTGGACAGGTTTCAGACCACTGACTCCCAATGATATGCCATTGATTGGGCGGGATGAAGAGTATGGGAATTTGGTTTATGCTATGGGGTTAGGTTGGTTAGGAATGACGTTTGCTCCCAGTATTGGAAAAATCATCAACGAATTGATAACAAACGATTTGGAAAATAAAAACAGTGATGATATTTTGATGTTTTCAGGTTTTTATCAATAAGAGAAAAGGAGAGCCTTACGCTTCTTCCTCTTCTTCTTCTTCGCTCTCATGGATTAAATCCATGATTTTGTCATACACTTCTTGGTACTCTTTATCGCTCATTTTATCTTCTTGAATGACCAAAAGAATGTTTTCCAGCTCGACTAAGAAAGATTCCATCTCTTTAATCGCATCCATATCATCTGGAGTCGATTTATTCTCTTCTAAAAGTTTAAATAAATCTTCTAAATATTCTTCAACTTCTGGAATCATTGTCTCTTGGACAACGGTTTTGAGTTTCTCTTTTATATCTGACATTATACCCTCTTGTTGAACAGTTAAATTATTATAGCCTATATGTGGATTAAAAAACAAAAATATCCACAAAACTTAACTCTTGCTTAATACATAGCCAAAACAAGTATACTCTTCCTTTATAAAAGGAAAGAAAATGGCAAATTTATCGACCTAAAGCCCATAACACTTGACAATTTATATAAAAAATATTATAATGCGCGACCATAAAAATGGTTAGAGTGCGTAAAAGCGTACATTTAACGAGTTCTTTAAAGGAAAAAAATGGAAAAAATTAGATTAAAGCTGAAAGCTTACGATCACAGAGTTTTAGATAGAAGTGTTGCTTCAATTGTTGAAGCCGTTAAAAGAACTGGTGCTGAGTTGAGAGGTCCAATCCCTTTACCAACAAAAATCAGAAGATACACAGTTATTAAAGGTCCTCACGTTAACAAAGATTCTCGAGAACAATTCGAAATCAGAGTTCACAACAGAATGATTGATATTATTTCTGCAACTCCTGAGACAGTCGATTCATTGATGAAATTAGACTTAGCTCCTGAAGTTGATGTTGAAGTAAGATCAATGGGTCAAGAATAAAAAGAAAGGTAATATAGATGGAATTCATAGTTGAAAAAATCGGTATGAGCAGAACTGTTTCAGTACCAAGTGTTCCTGTTACACTTTTAAAAGTTCTTGATATGAAAGTATGTGAGATCACTGAAAACGGAAAAGCTATTGTTGCTTACAGCAACGGTAAAAAATTCAACAAAGCTGTTGAAGGTCAACAAAAAAAGTTTGGTTTAAGTAAAGAGTTTAACAGATTTGCAACATTAGCTGTAGCAAATACTGAAGCAGGAGACTTAGACGTAACAGGTTTAACTGAAGCACAAGTTTTAAAAGCAACTTTTAAAACAAAAGGTAGAGGTTTTTCTGGAGCAGTAAAAAGATGGAACTTTGCTGGTGGTAGAGCATCTCATGGTCACAGAATGGGTAGACGAGTAGGGTCTATTGGTAACTGTGAATGGCCAGGTAGAGTTCAACCAGGTAAGAAAATGCCAGGTCAATACGGAAATACAAATGTATCTGTAAAAAATAGTGTTATTTCATTTGATGCTGAAACTGGAATCTTAGTAGTAAAAGGTTCTATTGCTGGGCCAAATGGTGCATTAGGAAAAGTAAAGGTTGCTAAATGAGTAAAGCAGTATTATTAAACGAAAAATTTGAAAATAACGGTGAATTAGCATTGCCATCAAGTTATGATTCAATTAACTCTCATAACTTATATTTATATGTTAAATCATATTTATCAGCTTTAAGAGCTAACACTGCTAGCGTTAAAAACAGATCTGAAGTTCGTGGTGGTGGTAAAAAACCTAAAGCACAAAAAGGTTCTGGTGGAGCTAGATGGGGTTCAAAAAGATCACCTTTATTTGTAGGTGGTGGACAAGTTTTCGGACCAACAAAAAGAAACTACAACCAAAAAGTAAACAAAAAGCAAAAAGCATTGGCATTATCATATGCTCTTAATGCTCAAGCAAATAATGGTTCACTTTTCGTAGTTGATTCTCTTAACGTTGAGTCGGGTAAAACTAAAGATGCAGTTGCAATTTTAAAGAATTTAAACAAAAGAGATATTTTAGTTATTGTTGATTCAATTGACGAAAATACATATCTTGCATTTAGAAATGTTAAAAATTGTTATATGATAGAAAAACAAGAAGTAAATGCTTACTTAATTTCTGCATATCATTCAGTACTTATTGAAAAATCAGTGCTTGATGCATTAACAAAAGAGGCGTAAAAATGGCTGATATTACAGATATTAAAGCAATATTATATACAGAAAAAACAATTGAGCTTCAAGAAAGCGGTGTGATTGTTGTTCAAACAAGTCCTAGAATGACTAAGAACAGTTTAAAAGAAGTGTTTAAAGAGTATTTTGGAGTAACACCTTCAAAAGTAAACTCATTAAGACAAAGTGGTAAAGTAAAAAGATTTAAAGGTAGACCTGGAAAAAGAGCTGACTTTAAAAAGTTTTATGTAACGTTACCTGAGGGCGCTGAAATAGCGAACCTTTCAGCTTAAGGAGTAAAGAATGGCAATTAAAAAATTTAGACCAATAACTCCTGCTAGAAGATTCATGTCTGTTATGGATACTTCTGATATTACTTCTAAACCAACCGTTAAATCTTTACTTGTAAGAGTTAAAGCAGCAGCGGGTAGAAATAATAACGGTAGAATTACTTCTAGACACAAAGAAGCAGGTGCAAAAAAATTATACAGATTGATTGATTTCAAAAGAAATAAATTGGGTGTAGAGGGAACTGTTTCAACAGTTGAATATGATCCATACAGAAACTGTAGAATTTGTTTAATCACATACAGTGATGGTGATAAAAGATATATCTTACAACCAAGTGGTTTAAAAGTTGGTGCAAAAGTGTGTGCTGCTGAAGCTGGTTTAGATATTTTACCAGGTAATGCAATGAGACTTATGAGTATTCCTGTAGGAACTATGGTTCACAACATCGAAATGAAACCAGGTAAAGGCGGTCAAATCGCTAGATCTGCTGGTGGATATGCTCAAATTATGGGTAGAGAAGACAAATATGTAATTATGAGACTTCCTTCAGGTGAGATGAGAAAAATTCTTGGTGTTTGTATGGCAACTATTGGTATTGTAGGAAATGAAGATTTCTCTAACATGGTAGTAGGAAAAGCTGGAAGAAGCAGACATTTAGGTATTAGACCTCAAACGAGAGGTTCTGCAATGAACCCTGTTGATCACCCACACGGTGGTGGTGAAGGTAAAACTAACTCGGGTAGACATCCAGTTACGCCATGGGGTATGCCAACTAAAGGTTATAAAACTAGAAAAAAACAAGCTAGTGATAAATTAATCATTTCAAGAAGAAAGAAGTAAGGGTTTAAGATGGCAAGATCAATAAAAAAAGGTCCATTTGTAGACAAACACCTAATGAAAAAAGTTTTAAAAGCGGTTGAATCTAACGATAAAAAACCAATTAAAACTTGGTCAAGAAGATCAACTGTATTACCAGACATGATCGGATTAACATTCACTGTGCACAATGGAAGAAACTTTGTTCCTGTAAATATTACAGAAAATCACGTTGGATACAAATTAGGTGAATTCGCACCAACTAGAACTTTTAAGGGACATAAAGGTTCTGTTCAGAAGAAGGTAGGATAATTATGGGTAAAGCAATATTAAGATTTATTAGACTTTCTCCAACAAAAGCAAGATTAATTGCTAGAGAAGTTCAAGGTATGAACGCTGAGTATGCTATTGCATCTTTAGAATTCACTCCAAACAAAGCTGCTGGTGTTATTTCAAAAGTAATCGCTTCAGCAGTAGCGAATTCAGGTTTAGAGCCAGAAGAAGCTGTTATTACTAGTGCAAGAGTTGACAAAGGTCCAGTTCTTAAGAGATTTACTCCAAGAGCTAGAGGTTCTGCTTCACCAAAGCATAAGCCTACTGCACACATCATGATTGAAGTTGCAGCTGCAGCTAAAGGAGAGAAGTAATGGGTCAAAAAGTTAATCCAATAGGTTTAAGATTAGGTATCAACAGAAACTGGGAGTCAAGATGGTTTCCAAGTTTTAATAAAATGCCTGCAAACATTGCTGAAGATGACAAAATTAGAAAATTCGTTAAAAAAGAATTATACTATGCTGGAATTGCTCAAACAATTATAGAGAGAACTGCTAAAAAAGTAAGAATCACTGTTGTTGCTGCTAGACCTGGTATCATCATTGGTAAAAAAGGGGCAGACGTTGAAAAATTAAAAGACTCTTTAACTAAATTAGTAGGTAAAGAAGTTGCTGTTAATATTAAAGAAGAGAGAAAACCACAATTATCTGGTCAACTTTCTGCTGAAAACGTTGCTCAACAATTAGAGAGACGAGTTGCATTTAGAAGAGCTATGAAAAGAGTTATGCAAAATGCTCTTAAAGGTGGAGCTAAAGGTATTAAAGTTTCTGTTTCTGGAAGACTTGGTGGAGCTGAAATGGCAAGAACTGAGTGGTATTTAGAAGGAAGAGTTCCTTTACATACATTAAGAGCAAGAATCGATTACGGTTTTGCTGAAGCTCATACTACTTATGGTTGTATTGGTATTAAAGTTTGGATTTTCAAAGGTGAAGTACTTGCTAAAGGTATTCCAACTGAAAAAGCTGAAGCTTCTAAACCAAAAAGAAGACCAACTAAGAAAAGAGGTAAATAATTATGTTAATGCCTAAAAGAACAAAATACAGAAAGCAAATGAAAGGCCGAAACAGAGGTAAAGCTACATGCGGAAACTCTCTTGCTTACGGTGATTACGGTATCAAAGCTTTAGAACACGGAAGAATTGACTCTAGACAAATAGAAGCCGCAAGGATTGCTATGACTAGAAAAGTTAAAAGACAAGCAAAAGTTTGGATTATGGTATTCCCTGACAAACCACTTACTGCTAAACCATTAGAAACAAGAATGGGTAAAGGTAAAGGTGGAGTTGATAAATGGGTAATGAATATCAAGCCAGGTAGAATTTGTTTTGAGATGGCAGGTGTAGGTGAAGAACTTTCAAGAGAAGCTCTTACATTAGCTATGCATAAACTTCCATTTAAAACTAAAATTGTAACAAAAGATAGTGAAAATGAAATATATTGATATTAACGAAAAAAGCTTACAAGAGCTTAACGAATTGTTAAAAGAGAAAAAGGTGCTACTTTTTGAATTAAAAGCTAAGCTAAAAACTATGCAGTTGACAAATACTTCTGAATTAAAAGTGTGTACTAAAGACATCGCTAGAATTCAAACAGCTATCACTGCTGCAAAAGCTAACTAAGGATCTATGATATGAGTACGCATAAAAGAGAGATTCAAGGTGTAGTGGTAAAAAGATCTGGAGATAAAACGGTTTCTGTATTAGTTACAAGACAAGTTTTACACCCAAAATACCATAAGACTGTTAAGAGATTTAAGAAATATTTAGTACATGACGAAAGAAACGAATTAAATGAAGGTGATACTGTAACAGCAGTTGAATGTAGACCTTTATCTAAAACAAAATCTTTCAGATTAAAGAATATTGTAGCTACAGGAGTTAAATAATGATTCAAAGTTTTACACGATTAAATGTAGCTGATAACACTGGTGCAAAAGAGATCATGTGTATCAAAGTTTTAGGTGGATCTAAAAGAAGATATGCATCAGTTGGTGATGTTATTGTTGCTTCAGTTAAAAAAGCTATTCCAACTGGAAAAGTTAAAAAAGGTCAAGTAGTAAAAGCCGTAGTTGTTAGAACTCATAAAGAAATCCAAAGAGAAAATGGATCTTTAATCAGATTTGACGACAATGCAGCAGTTATTCTTGATGCTAAAAGAGAACCAGTAGGAACAAGAATTTTTGGACCTGTTGCAAGAGAAGTTCGATATAAAAACTTCATGAAAATTGTTTCACTTGCTCCGGAGGTATTGTAATATGGCAGTTAAATTTAAAATTAAAAAAGGTGATACTGTAAAAATTATTGCCGGTGACGACAAAGGTAAAACTGGAGAAGTTTTAGCTGTTCTTCCTTCAAAAGGAAAAGTAATCGTTAAAGATTGTAAAGTAGCTAAAAAAACTGTTAAACCTGATCAAGATAAAAACCCTGATGGTGGATTTGTAAACAAAGAGATGCCAATTGATATCTCTAATGTAGCAAAAGTAGAAGGTGAATAAGATGGCAGCTAGACTATACGAAAGATATAATGCAGAAATCAAACCAGCTTTACAAGCAGAGTTCGCAAAAAATGCAATGTTAACTGCTAAGTTAGAAAAAGTAGTTATCTCTGTTGGTGCTGGTGAAGCAATGAAAGATACTAAATTGATGCAAAACATTCAAGATACTATCTCATTAATTGCGGGTCAAAGAGCAATTCAAATCATTGCTAAAAAATCAGTTGCTGGTTTTAAAGTAAGAGAAGGTATGCCTGTAGGTGTTAAAGTAACACTTAGAGGTGAAACAATGTATAACTTTGTAGATAAACTTTGTTCAATCGCACTTCCAAGAGTAAAAGATTTTAACGGTCTAGACAGAAATGGATTTGATGGTAGAGGAAACTTTAACTTTGGTCTTGATGAGCAATTAATGTTCCCAGAAGTTGTTTATGATGATATCATTAAAACTCATGGTATGAATATTTCAATTACTACAAGTACTGATTCTGACAAAGAAGCGTTTAGATTATTAGAGCTTGTTGGAATTCCATTTACAAAAGGAAGAGCGTAATGGCAAAGAAATCTATGATCGCTAAACAACAACGAACTCCAAAGTTCGCTGTTAGAGCTTATACAAGATGTTCAGTTTGTGGTAGACCACACTCAGTTTATAAAGATTTTGGTCTTTGTAGAGTGTGTCTAAGAAAGATGGCTAACGAAGGTTTATTACCGGGTGTTAGAAAAGCCAGTTGGTAGGAGATAAAAAGCTATGATGAATGATATAATCGCAGATGCTTTGACAAGAATTAGAAATGCTGCAATGAGAAAATTAGAAGTTGCAACGTTATTACATTCTAACACAGTTGTTGGTGTACTTAATGTTTTAGAACAAAAAGAGTATATCGATAGCTTCAAAGTTATCGATGGAAAAAACAACAAAAAAACAATTCAAGTAACATTGAAATATGATGACGCTGAGAAATCAGTTATTAATGAAATTAAAAGAGTTTCAAGCCCAGGTAGAAGAGTTTATAAACCAGCTACTGAGCTAAAATCTTTTAAAAATGGATACGGTACAATCATTGTGAGCACGAATAAAGGTGTTATTTCTAATGATGAAGCTTTCGCTGCTAAAGTTGGTGGTGAAGTTTTATGTACTGTATGGTAGGAGTAATTAATGTCTAGAATTGGAAAACAACCAGTAGCTATTCCAAAAGGAATTGAAGTTACTCTTGATGGAACAACTGTTATCGTTAAAAAAGGTAATAAATCTTCAGTTATCCCTACTCATGGTAGAGTTGATGTAGAAGTTACAGACGGAAACGTGGTATTTACTAGAATTGGTGAAGATAAACAATCTTCAGCATTCTGGGGAACATACAGAGCTTTAACAAGCAATGCAATTTTTGGTTTAGATCAAGGGTTTAAAAAATCTTTAGAAATCAATGGTGTTGGTTACAGAGCTGCTGTAAAAGGAAATGTTTTAGAGTTGCAACTTGGTTACTCTCATCCTATTAATTTTGAAATTCCTGCTGGAATTGAAATTACTGTAGAAAAAAACATTGTAAACGTTATAGGTGCAGACAAACAACAAGTTGGTCAAACTGCTGCAATCATTCGAGGCTTTAGAAAACCAGAACCTTACAAAGGTAAAGGTGTTAAATATACTGATGAAGTTATCATCAGAAAAGCCGGAAAAACCGCTAAAAAGTAAGGTGTGAGTAATGAGTAGAGCAAAAGATTTAGCAAAAAAGAATTCATTAAGAATTAAAAGAAAAAGAAGAGTTAGAGGAAAAATTGCTGGTACAGCATTGTTGCCAAGAGTAACAATTTTTAAATCTAACAAGTACTTAAGTGCACAAGCAATTAATGACGTTGAAGGTGTTACATTAGCATCTGTTAACTCAAAAGCTTTAAACTTAAATGTTAACAAAGAAAATGCAACTAAAGTTGGTGCCGCTTTCGCAGAGAGCTTAAAAGCAGCAAAAATTGAAGCAGTAGTATTTGATAGAAATGGTTACCTTTATCACGGTGTGATTGCAGCGTTTGCTGATGCACTAAGAGATAACGGTATCAAATTATAAGGGTTAATGATGGCAGTTAATAGAGAAGATTTTCAAGAAGCAATCGTTAAAATCGGTAGAGTAACAAAAGTTGTAAAAGGTGGTAGAAGATTTAGATTTACTGCCTTAGTTGTTGTTGGTGACAAGAATGGAACTGTGGGATTTGGAACGGGTAAAGCAAAAGAGGTTCCTGATGCAATTAAAAAAGCTTTAGATGATGCATTTAAAAGCTTAGTAAGTGTTTCTATTAAAGGAACTACAATTGCTCATGATATTGAACACAAATACAATTCAAGTAAAATTTTACTTAAACCTGCTTCACAAGGGACAGGATTGATCGCGGGAGGAGCTGCTAGACCAGTTCTTGAGCTTTCAGGAGTAAAAGATATTATCGCTAAGTCACTTGGTTCAAATAATCCAAATAACCTTGTACAAGCTACTGTTGAAGCATTAGCTAGAATTAAAGGATAGAGTATGGCATTAGAAAACTTACAACCTGCAGAGGGAAGTGGTAAAAACATTAAACGACTTGGTCGAGGTCAAGGAAGTGGTACAGGTAAAACTGCTGGAAAAGGTAATAAAGGTCAAAAAGCCAGATCTGGATACAAAATTAAAAGAGGTTTTGAGGGAGGGCAAATGCCAATCCAAAAAAGACTTCCTAAAGTTGGATTCTTTTCAAGAAATGTGAAACCATACTCTATTAACGTAGATAAAGTTTCACAAGTTGCAGAGCTTGGAGAAATTACACTTGAGTCAATCAAGTCAGTATATAAATTATCTAAATCAGTTGTAAAAGTTAAATTAATTGGTGCAGCTGCAAAAGATTTAGCTTCTAAAATTAAAGACGAAAACGTAACAACTACTGGAAACTAAGATGAGTAAAGATCTAATAAATAAGATTCTTATTACATTAGGCTTCATCTTTTTATACAGGTTACTGGCATATGTGCCAGTACCCGGTGTAAACATTGATGTTGTCAAAGAGTTTTTCGACTCAAATTCAAACAATGCACTAGGATTAGTGAATATGTTTAGTGGAAATGCAATCTCACGATTGAGTATCATTTCTTTAGGTATCATGCCTTATATCACTGCTTCTATTATTATGGAACTTCTAGCTGCTACATTCCCAGGTCTTGGTAAAATGAAAAAAGAGAGAGATGGGATGCAAAAATATATGCAAATCATCCGATATACTACTGTTGTTATTACACTGATTCAAGCAGTGGGTGTTTCAATGGGTCTTAACTCTTTAACAGGACAAAATGGGCAAACAGCTATCTCAATAGATATGGATACATTTGTAGCCGTTTCTGCAATTTCAATGTTAACTGGAACTATGCTTTTAATGTGGATTGGTGAACAAATCACACAAAAAGGGATAGGAAATGGTATTTCATTAATTATTTTCGCAGGTATTGTTTCGGCAATTCCAGCAGCAATTGGTGGTACGATTGAATTGGTTAATAATGGACAAATGAACTTCTTAACCGTTATTGTTATTTTAATTGTTGTTTTAGCAACTGTTGGAGCAATTATATATGTTGAGTTAGGGGAAAGAAGAGTACCGGTCTCTTACTCAAGAAAAGTGATGATGCAAAATCAAAACAAAAGAGTAATGAACTATATTCCAATCAAAGTGAACTTATCTGGAGTTATTCCAGCCATTTTTGCCAGTGCTATTTTAATGTTTCCTGCGACTATCTTACAAGGGAGTCAAAACAAAATATTAATGGCCATTGCAGACTTTGTGAGCCCAAGTTCATATACTTTTAATATCTTAATGTTCTTATTTGTCGTCTTTTTTGCATTCTTTTATGCATCAATTACGTTTAATGCAAAAGATATTTCTGAAAACCTTAAAAAACAAGGTGGATTTATTCCGGGTGTCAGACCAGGTGAGAGTACAGCAGGTTTCTTAAATGATGTTGCTGGAAGACTTACTTTGTGGGGAGCACTCTATTTAGCTGCTATTTCTACCGTTCCTTGGCTTATTGTTAAGTCTATGGGCGTGCCATTCTATTTTGGTGGGGTTGCGGTTTTAATCGTTGTTCAAGTTGCTATTGACACAATGAGAAAAATTGAAGCTCAACAATATATGAATAAATATGAAACATTAAGTGCAGTTGGTCTATAAAACTTATGGCAATACCATTAAGAAAACCAAATGAAATTGAAAAACTTCGTACAGCAGGTCTTGCTGTTGCGAAGACTTTAGACTACTTAAAACAAAATGTTAAACCTGGAATGACTTTACTTGAAGTTGACCAAATGGGTGAAAAAATTTTGCACTCTTTAAATGCAAGACCATCTTTTAAAGGTTTATACGGCTTTCCAAACGCAATTTGTACATCTTTAAATGAAGTTATTATTCACGGAATACCAAGTAATACTGTTTTAAAAGAGGGCGATATCCTTGGATTAGATATTGGAAGTGAAATTGAGGGTTGGTATGGTGATGCAGCTATTACAATGCCAATTGGACAAATTTCAAAAGAAGATGAAGATTTGATTGCTTGTGCAAAAGACTCTTTATATTATGCCATAGATTCTATTTATGAAGGCATGAGATTTAAAGAGTTATCTAAAGCGATTGAAGATTTTATACGAGCCAGAGGATATGTACCTTTAACGCGATTTTGTGGACATGGAATAGGAAGAAGACCTCACTGTGAGCCTGAAATTCCTAACTACATTGAAACACCAAATGTTAAAGCGGGTCCAAAAATTAAAAATGGTATGGTATTTTGTTTAGAACCAATGATTTGTCAAAAAGATCATGAACCAGTGATATTAGAAAATGACTGGGATGTTGTTTCAAAAGACGGTTTACGAACAAGCCATTATGAACATACAGTTGCTGTAATAGACGGAAAAGCAGTAATTTTAACGGAAGTAAATTAAAGGAAAAAATGTGGCAAAAGATGATGTAATTGTAATTGACGGCAAAGTGATTGAAGCTTTACCTAATGCAATGTTTAGAGTCGAATTAGACAATGGTCATGTAGTTTTATGTCATATCTCGGGTAAAATGAGAATGCACTATATTAAAATTTTACCTAGTGACAAAGTAAAAGTAGAAATTACACCTTATTCATTGGACAAGGGAAGAATTACCCATAGATATAAGTAACAATAATAAAAGCAATTTATAAATATGTAAATTGTTTTTGTTATTTTAATTATTTGTTAAAAGAGATTACGGCAAAATACCATAACTATTTGTAAAGAGTGTTAATGGAAACCCATAATTTATTAGATATTATTAAGTCAACTCTTAGGGCATTACGACAAAAAAATATGTATGCAACTCCCAATGCATATGCAAAAGAATTCAGTAACCAAGCCAAAGAATTTAAAAGTCAAATTTCTGAATTTAAAGAATTAGAAGAGATACTCAAAAAATTATACACAAAATATCCCACTTTACAACATAAAAAAATTGATACATTTTATGAATTATCCAAAGAGTTACTCAAAGCAGAGAAAAAATCTCCAAATTATGATTTAGAGTATTTTCTTGAGAATTTAGCTGAGATGATTGCGCCATCAATCAATCATCAAATAGATTCTGAAATTAAAAAAACCATCAAAACCATTAAAACAAATCCCATTCATATCTCTTCAAAAGAGATTGTTGATAAATTAAAAGATATTTCTCACCAAAGAATTAAATTGGACAGAAAAGTCATCAAAGACAAAACAGAAGATATTGTTAAATTGACCAAATTGATGGGAAAATATTTCGATAAAGCACTCATAGAAAGTGGAAATTCATTGTCTGAAATTAATAAAATCAAAAGTGAATTGGATGAATTGCATCTGTCTTCAACGTCCAAACGAGAACTTTTTCTTCTGCAAAACAGTTTAGTTGATACCATTTATGAACTGGGACACAATTTAAGAAACAGCCAAGAACAATTGGTTGAAAATAAAACGCAATTTTCACAAATGCAAGAGTATATTATTAAACTGCAAACCGATTTGAGTGAAATTAAAAAAGAGAATAATATCGATTTCTTAACAGGCGTTTTAAACCGAAGAGCATACGATACTGAGATAGAAAAAATCGAGAGTCAATATGAACTTTTTTCTAATAATTATGCCATCGTTTTTATTGATATTGACCATTTTAAGTCTATTAATGATACACATGGACACAGTTGTGGGGATGTGATTTTGAAAACATTTGCCAGCATGTTAAATGTTTTAACCCGAGATGGTGATTTGGTTGTACGATATGGCGGAGAAGAGTTTGTATCGTTAATTAAATATGACCATGTTGACGACGTAAAAAAATATGCCAAACGAATTAAAAAAGTGATTGAAGAGAATAATTTCATATTTAATGATTTGAAATTTAAAATAAAATTTTCAGCAGGTGTTGCTTACAGAGAAAAGTATACTACCTATGATGAAGCGGTTAAAGTTGCTGATAATTTAATGTATGAAGCCAAAAAAACAGGAAGAGAAAAAATTATATTTGATGACAACCATATAATATAAGCCTATAACTTTTAAATACAGTAAGGATGAATGATGAACAATTCTAACCCGATGAAATTTGCACACAAAGTTAAAGAGCCTCTTTTAAAAGACGTTTGGAAAGTTCTCATTGTTGATGATGAAGAGAGCGTTCACAGCATAACCAATACCGTTTTACATGGCATCACATTTGAGAATAAAAAGCTTCAATTTTTAAGTGCGTACAGTGCTGTCCAAGCCCGCCAACTTTTATTGGAAAATCCTGATATTGCATTAATCTTACTTGACGTTGTAATGGAAGAGGACAATGCAGGATTAGAGTATGTGGAGTATGTACGAGAAGAGCTTAAGAATAAACTTGTACGAATTGTTATACGAACGGGTCAGCCAGGACATGCTCCTCAACGTGAAGTCATTGATCAATATGACATCAATGATTATAAAGAAAAAACAGAACTGACCGCTGAAAAGCTCTACACAACAGTGATTGCTTCTTTGCGTAATTATAAAGATTTAAAAGTTATGGAAGAGAGAACAAAAGAGGAGACTTCTGTTTCTACGAAAAGTTCACCCATTTTAGGCATTGATTTTTTAATACAATTTTCTCAAACTTCATTGAACAATCTTTTAGATAACTTACGTCCGATGTGTGATACTCAAAATGTTTTAAATATTCAACTCTCTCATGATAAATATATTCTGCTTGCAGCCGTAGGCGAGTACCTTCCTTATGTGGGAGAAAATGTTTTGAATCAATTGGATAAAAAGCTTTTAGAAGAGATTCAAGCGGTATTAAAATCTAAAACAAGTCAACGTATCAATGATCAATACATTCACTATTATGAAACATCTAATGGAAATGTTAATTTGCTTTGTTTGAGTTGTTCAAAAGAGCTTAATGATGCCAGTAAAAAACTCATTGACTTTTTTTCCTCTTCTGTTACTATGGTATTTGAACAAAAAAGATAAATTCATATTTACATTTATGGAACTTATACCTACTTATACTCGCGCACTTTTAAAAAGTATATAAACAAATGCAAGTTCCATAAATCTAACTAATAAGAGACTCTTTTTTGTGTTAAATTTATCTCCTCTTCAAGTAGCTTTTTTTGGTCATACATCAGTTCTAATGTCTCTTTTAGTAACGCTTTGTCTTTATAGGATTCAATAATGAATTCATACAATTTTGGCCTTGATTTTTTCCAATTATGCAGAGTCGTTTTATTGACCTCTAAATCACTTTCTAATTTTCTGAGACTGGGAGAATACATATCTGACCTTAAGCGCTTTATTTTAAAATTGTATAATATATTGGAACAATTGTCAAGTAAAATTGATATTTTTGTTCAAGATATTGGAACAAAACAGATTTCAAGGACTTTTTTTGTACAATTTGTGTATGATAAAAGCAACAAAAGATAAAATTTTAAAGTATTATAACTCATTGGAACTTTTTGGATATGAGTATACCTCCCCTTTAAAATTAGAAGTTTCAGATGAAAATCATTTTGATTTGCCTCAAAATTTAACTTCTTTACAATCACTTGTTGAAAATTGTAATTTATGTGAATACTCTAAGTATAGGGTTCAAACGCTTTTCTCTCAAGGAAATCCATCATCAAAAGTTATGTTTATTGATGATACGCCTTCTATTTTAGATGAGATAAGTGGTAAAATATTAGTAGGTAAAAGTGGAGAGTTGTTGATTAAGATGATTGAAAATGTCCTTATGATCAATCATAAGGAGCTCTATTTTACCAATATTATAAAATGTAAAACAGCATTAAAAAAGATTCCTACGCATGGTGAGATAAGCAGTTGTAAACCTTACATTCAAAAAGAGATAGAGATAATCAACCCAAAACTCATTGTCGTTTTAGGGGAGAGTACCTATGAATATTTTACAAACGATAAAACAAGCATTGAGTTAGCAAGAGGGAAGGTAATTCAATACGGTGGAATTGATTTAATTCCTATTTATCATCCCAGTTATTTATTAAGAAATCCTTCGGCAAAAAAAGAAGCATTTCACGATATGCTGAAGATAAAATCTATTATGGAGAAAATGTGAAACAGTATTTATTAATCCTAGTGATATCATTTATTTTTATTGGTTGTGCACAACAACAAAGTGTTTACATGCAAGCGCCAAGTGAAAAGTATACTCAAGAGATGCGTTTTGATCATGCCCCTGTCACTCAAAAACCTTTCTCTTTTTTAGATTCAAAACAAAGAGTGGCCATTGTTTTTCCCTCTAAAGTCGTCGGTAAGTATGCAACGGGTGCCATTAATACAACAATTTCATATATGCTGTATCAAAATAAAGAGTTTGCACTTGATGTGATTGATTCATACGATGAAGATAAAGCGAGCATTAAAGCGGCAATGGCTTCACTCTTTGAGAAAAAATATAAAAAAGTTATTCTTCTTTTTACAGAAGACAGTTTGCCCTTTTTAAACCAAATGAGTGGATTGGATAATTTAACAATTTATATGCCTTTAATTAATATAAAAGAGTCGGCTTTACAATACTCAAATATTACGTATGGGGGTATTGATTATGAAAGACAGATGGAAAAACTCCTAACACTGAGTAATGGGAAAAATGCCATATTTTACGAAGATTCATTGTTGGGAGATAAACTTAAAGAGATTATTCTGCAACAACACAGCAATATTATTTTAAACACAAAAATTGACAGAGTACGAAATGATTATAAAACCATTGTAACTAACCCTAAAATTGAAGATGCAACTTTATTCTTGCATACAACAATTATTAAAAGTTCAATACTCTTATCGCAATTAAGAGCACAAGAAGCAACCCCTTATGTGATTCTTTCAACGCAGCTAAATTACACCCCTTTGATTGTATCTTTGACACAATATTTGGACAGAAAAGATTTTATCGTGGCAAACTCTATTGAAAAAACAAAACCCAAATTGGAAGAGTTGATTACCTTATTGGATTCTGATATTGTCTATAACTGGGTGAATTATTCAACACTCATTGGAATTAATTATTTGTATGAGAATCAAAAATCAGACCTCATAAGCAATCCAATCAGAGCGAATCAAGTGCAATTTAACACAACGTTATTGAAAAATACACCATACGGTTTTAAAAAATATAATACCAACTAAACCTAAGTTTTGTTTCGGTATAATCGCGGATATTTAAAACGACGGAGCTAAAATTGAGAACTCATTATTGTACTGAAGTCACCGAAAAAAACATAGGTGAGACTGTAACTGTCGCTGGTTGGGTAAACAGCAGACGAGACCACGGTGGAATTATTTTTATAGACTTAAGAGATAAAGGCGGAATTGTTCAACTGGTCGCTGATCCTCAAGATAATCAAGAAGCTTTAAACACAGCCGAAAAAGTCAGAGATGAATACGTATTAATTGCAACAGGAAAAGTCAGAGCCAGAGGTGAAGGATTGGAAAATCCAAATTTGGTTACGGGTAAAATTGAAATTGTGATTGAAAATTTAATCATTGAAAACCGATCAAAACCAATGCCATTTGACTTAGGTGATCCTAAAGTAAATGAAGAAATCAGACTTAAAAACAGATTTTTAGAACTCAGAACAAAACGATCATATGATATTTTTAAACTCAGAAGTACGGCCAATATTGCCATTAGAAACTGTTTGAATGAGATGGATTTCTTAGATGTAGAAACACCCATTTTAACAAAATCAACTCCAGAAGGTGCAAGAGATTATTTGGTGCCTTCAAGAGTTCATGGTGGACAATTTTACGCACTTCCACAATCGCCACAACTTTTTAAACAACTTTTAATGGTCTCTGGATTTGATAAATATTTTCAAATTGCAAAATGTTTCAGAGATGAAGATTTAAGAGCTGACAGACAACCAGAATTTACACAAATCGATGTTGAAATGTCTTTTTGTACACAAGAAGATGTGATTAAAGTTGCTGAAAAATTGATTCACGATACATTTACAGCCTGTGGTAAAACGGTTCCTACAACTTTTCCTAGAATGACTTACGCACAAGCAATGGAACAATATGGAAGCGATAAACCCGATTTAAGATTTGGTATGCCATTAGTAGATGTGATTGATATTTTTGCACGAAGCAGCAATGAAATTTTTGCTGAAATTGCCAAAGACAAAGCTCACAACAGAATTAAAGCGATTAAAGTAACCAATGGAGATAACATTTTCTCAAAACGACAAATGAAAGGGTTTGAAGATTATGTAAGAAAATTTGGAGCTCAAGGGTTAGGGTATTTTCAAATGAAAGAAGATGGTTTAAAAGGACCATTGACCAAATTCTTTAGTGAAGCAGATTTAGAAGAGATTATTAACGTAACTGAGCTTGAAATTGGAGATGTGGTATTCTTTGGAGCAGGGCACAAAAAAGTGGTTTGTGATTATATGGGACGATTCAGACTCTTTTTAGCCGCTGAAATGAACATCATTCCAGAAGATACATTTGAATTTTTATGGGTTGTAGATTTCCCAATGTTTGAAGTAGAAGAGGGGAAAATCAAAGCCCTTCACCATCCCTTTACAATGCCAAAAGATTTAAACAAAGAGAACATTGAAGAGATTGAATCGATTGCGTATGATATTGTACTTAATGGTACAGAGCTTGGTGGTGGAAGTATCAGAATTCATAAAGAGCAAATTCAAAATGAAGTCTTCTCTTTAATGGGGATTAAAGAAGAAGAAGCCAAAGAAAAATTTGGTTTCTTATTGGATGCTTTACAATTTGGTGCACCTCCACACGGTGGATTTGCATTGGGATTAGACAGAATGATCATGTTACTTGCTGGAACAGACTCTATTCGAGATGTTATTGCTTTCCCTAAAACACAAAGAGCACAATGTTTGATGACACAAGCACCAAGCAGTGTGGACAATGAACAATTAAAAGAGTTGAGTTTAAGAATCAGACAACAAGCTGACGTTTAATTGTCAAAAAAGAGAGTTGAAAAGGCAAGAGGAAACTCTTGCCTTTTTTTATTGTTATATTTCTATGAGTAGTTTAAAAATTATAGAATAGGTTAAATCGTATTGTGGCAAAATACCAAAAAAATAAAGAAGAGTAATGTTTTTACCAACAACCAAAGAAGAACTTAATAAATTGGGCTGGGAACAGTGTGATGTTATCCTTGTAACGGGTGATGCGTATATTGATTCCCCTTTTATTGGAGTGGCTGTTGTTGGAAGAATGCTTGAAGCCCAAGGGTATAAAGTAGGCATCATTGGACAACCAGATGTACTCAGTGATGACATCATGCGTTTGGGGGAACCCAAACTCTATTGGGGAGTCAGTGGTGGAAGCATTGATTCGATGGTTTCCAACTACACGGCAACCAAAAAATTCAGAAATTCAGATGATTATACGCCTGATGGCAAAAACGATAAACGGCCTGACCGTGCCACGTTAGTTTATACCAATTTAATACGAAAACATTTTAAAAATACTGTTCCCATTGTTTTAGGTGGTATAGAAGCGAGTTTACGAAGAGTGACTCACTATGATTATTGGTCAAACAAACTGCGAAAACCCATCTTATTTGATGCCAAAGCCGATTATTTGATTTATGGTATGGGTGAAATTGCCATCAAAGAGTTCAGTGCAGCGTTACGTGATGGAGCAAATCCTCAAGAGGTACGCGGGGTGTGTTATATCTCTAAAGAGCCTAAAGCGGACTATATTCAACTCCCTTCACATCAAGCGTGTTTGGATAACAAAGAGAGATACATTGATCTCTTTGATGCCTTTTATCAAAACAATGATCCTATCAATGCTAAAGGATTATGCCAACAAATTGATACTCGATACTCGATTCAAAATCCCCCGTGCGATTATTTGGATGAAAAAGAGATGGATGCAATTGCAAAACTGCCTCACCAAAGAGAACTTCACCCTTTTCATCGTTCACAAGGGAAAGTGAAGTGTTTAGAGACCATAAAATTCTCTATTCAAACGCATCATGGTTGTTGGGGTGAGTGTAATTTTTGTGCCATTGGTGTGCATCAAGGACGCACCATTCGAACACGAAGCGAACAATCCATTTTAGAAGAGGCCAAAGAGTTTACGATGTATAAAGATTTTAAAGGCATTATCTCTGATGTAGGTGGACCAACGGCCAATATGTATGGTTATGAGTGTGGAAAGAAACTTAAAAAAGGGACGTGCGACGACATTCGATGTGTCGATTATGACCGTTTATGTAAAGTAATGAAAGTAGACCATTCCAGACACTTAAAACTCTTAAAAGATATCAGACAAGTTCCTGGCATTAAAAAAGCATTTGTGGCTTCTGGGATTCGTTACGATGTGATAACTGCAGATAAAAAACATGGCTATGAGTATTTAAAAGAGTTGGTCAATCACCATATCTCGGGTCAAATGAAAGTAGCCCCAGAACACACCAGTGACAGAGTCTTAAAACTCATGGGAAAACCGGGGAAACAATCATTGGTCGATTTTAAACGCTTATATGACCAACTCAATAAGGAAGCGGGGAAAAATCAATTTTTAACCTACTATTTAATTGCTGCCCACCCAGGATGTGAAGAGAAAGATATGCATGCGTTAAAACAGTTTACGACACATGAGTTAAAGATGAATCCTGAACAAGCACAAATTTTTACTCCTACCCCATCAACGTATTCAGCTGTGATGTATTACACCGAAATGGATCCCATAACTCGCAAAAAAATCTATGTGGAAAAAGATACCAAACGCAAAGAGAAACAAAAAGATATTGTCATTACGAAAGATGCTTATAAAAATAAGAAGTTCGATAACTTCAACGGTTAAGAGAACCGTAAAACTTCAAAAGAGTGAACAAATAGTTATAAAAGATGAAATTGGCTATAATTTTACTCTTTTTTGAAAATAGAAAACGAATAAGGTAAAATCATGAAAAAACTTTTTTTAATTATCGGAGCTCCAGGAAGTGGTAAAACAACAGATGCAGAGCTAATTGCTGCAAGACATGAAAGTATCACACACTACTCAACAGGTGATATGTTCCGAGCTGAAGTTGCAAGTGGAAGTGAGCGAGGAAAATTAATTGACTCATATGTGAGCAAAGGAAACTTGGTTCCTATTGATATTGTTATTGAAACCATTGTAAATGCCATTAAAAATGCACCTACTAAAGTCGTTGTGATTGACGGTTATCCAAGAAGTGGTGAGCAAATGATGGAATTAGACAGATACTTAATGAACGAAGACGAAGTAGAATTGGTTGATGTGATTGAAGTTGAAGTATCTGAAGAAGTGGCGTGTGACAGAGTATTGGGTCGTGCAAGAGGTGCGGATGACAATGTTCAAGTATTTAAAAACAGAATGAGCGTATTTTTAGAGCCTTTAGAAGAGATTCAAACATTTTATGGGGCGAAAAACATTTTGAAAAAAATCAATGGTGAAAGAACGATTGATGAAATTGTTGACGAAATGGATGCGTATATTCAATCAAGAATTTAGTCCATTCCAATGAACAATCAACCCAACTTTTACAGTGTAATTATTGGCACAGAGTTATTAAATGGGCGTCGTAAAGATGCCCATTTTGCATTTTTGAACAGTGAACTTCTAAAAAGAGGCTATGAACAAAAAGCCAGTTTTGTGATCAAAGATGATCCTATTTTTATGGAAGATGTGTTTAATTTAATCCAACAAGACCCCCACAGTGTGATGTTCTGTTTTGGTGGCATTGGTGCAACGCCCGATGATTTTA
Source organism: Marinarcus sediminis (SeqCode) (assembly GCF_048571275.1). GTDB lineage: Bacteria > Campylobacterota > Campylobacteria > Campylobacterales > Arcobacteraceae > Marinarcus > Marinarcus sediminis. The sequence goes on along the minus strand of NZ_CP182357.1, from coordinate 2,539,937 downwards.
CCAGAAAAGTTGCGGCTAAAGCATTTACTCATGGTAAAATGCACTACAACGAAGTGGCAAAAGAGTTAATCATCAATCAATTTGGCGAAGAGACATTTCCTCATCGAATTGAGATGTCAAATCTGCCTATTGGTGCAAAGCTTTTAGATAATGTGGTCAATAATGTGCCGGGCTTTTATTTAGAAGATCGATTCTTTTTTACTCCCGGTTTCCCTTCCATGTCTCAAGCCATGGTTTTACAAGCGTTGAATTGCTATTTTAAAGAGAATGTATGTAAAAAATACAGAAAGACAATGACAATTTACACGGGGGAGAATGCCATTATTCCTTTAATGAAAACGTATTCCAACGAAGTTGAAATTTCATCACTTCCTCGAATAAAAGGGGAAAAACGAGAAACCGTACTATCCATTGTAGGTGAAGATGAAGCTTTGGTTAAAAGAGTTTATGTGGCATTTGAAGAGTTTTTAAAAAACGAAAATATTGTTTTTTTAGAAGGGGAAATTGCCTAAGGTTTGGTGTAGAAGTTAAATTTAAACCCTTTATCTTCTGCATATTTTTCCAAATGAAAATCGTTCCATGCTTTCACACAAATAGGATTGCCTTGTTCATACCCTGTTTTAGCAAAAACGTGGGCACGTCCTAAGTTAGGGAAAACTCCTTTCCCTGATGCGTACATGAAAGCCAAATTGCACTGTGCTGTGATAAAGTTCTGTTTTGACGCTTTTTCATACCATTTAACGGCTTCTTTGTAATCTTTTTCCACACTCAATCCAAGGGTCAAATACATTCCCACTTTGTTTTGTGCAGGAGCATACCCTTTTTGAGCCAGTTCATAAAAGATTTCGTAAGACTTTGCATAATCTTTTTTATTAAAATATTTATTTCCATAAAGCACCCCTAAGTTATAGTATGCTTTTTGATTTCCCATGTCACTGGCTTTAGAAAAGTATTCAAAAGCCATAGAGTAGTTTCTTTGTTGGTAATACTTTTTCCCTTTTTCAAAAAATTCATTTTCTTTATATAAAGAGCCTACAATATCTTTGGCAAAAACAGCAGTGATGATGCAAAGTAAAAATAGGATTTTCATTTTATTCTATGACCTCTCTTGTAATATGGGATTTGAGTGAACACAATATTTCATAGGTGATGGTATTATGAATTTTAGCAAGTGAAGTCACGTCATTAAAAATACAGACTTCATCTTGCGTACTGTTTAAAGATAGGTTATCCATAGAGACTTTCCCTAAGACTTTAAATCCATCGGGTGTTTTGTAGTCATCGTTACCATCAAGTCTTAAAAATCCATCACCATATCCTACATTATAGGTTGAAATTTCCATGTCATTTTCTGCTTTATAGCTTCCCCCATAACCAACACATTGATTTTTGTAAAGTTTTCGAGTGGCAATTTTATTGGCAAACAATGACATAACAGGTTTTAATTTTGGATTATTAAACGCATTATCGGTGTCTAAATAACCATACAATGCAATACCCACTCTGGCCATATCATCACTGAAATTATTGTCTCTAAAAAGAGCCGAGGAGTTGCAGCTGTGGAAGAGAGGAAGAGGTAGAGAAAGTTTTTCACATATCCTTTTTACTTCACTTTTTACGGCATTAAAATTCATTTTTTGCCAAAAATAAACAGAGCTGATTTCATCGGCACTTCTGTGATGTGTAAAGACTCCAGTTAGTACTAATTTTTGTTCACAAATCCCTAAAATAGCCTCTTCTAGTTCATTTATAGAAATTCCATTTCTGTGCATACCTGTATCGACTTTAAGCTGTACTTTAGTATTTTTTTGTATGGTTTTTATATCTTTTAGACAATTAATTGTGATGTGAAAAGTATGTGAATAACTATGGGGTGTAGTATCAGCTAATATTAAGATATTGTCAAAAAAAGTCACAACTTGCTGTGCTTCATCAACACTTTGTACCACCGCGTTTTTGACACCAAATTCACTGCAAATTTTTCCAATTTCAACAATTCCATGTCCATATGCATTATCTTTTAAAACCACTGCAATTTTATTTTTGTCTTGAAGTTTTTCTTCAATAAGTGATAAGTTGTGAATAAGATGTGATTTACTTATTAATATTTTTGCCAAAGTTTTTCCAAAGTTTTAATTTTTATTTGATGTAAAATGGTTAAATAAAACAATAGCATCTTTTTCGTTTAAAACCTCTTTGAGTGTTTCAACTTTTGCACGTTTTATCTCTTCAAAAGTACCAAAATATAAAAGCAATTTTTTGACTTTTGCTTCACCGATGCCATGCAGTTGTAGAAGGGATATCTGTTTGTCCTCTTTTCTTTTTTGTTTTTTATGAAAAGCAATGACAAAACGGTGTGCTTCATCTCTTTGTCGTTGTACAAATTGCAGCCGTTGATCACTGGAACTGAGTTTTAACTCTTTAAAGCCATTCGCCTCTTTATAGTGAAGAATGTCTTTGGCTTTTCCCTTAGCTCGGTGTGCTTTTGCATCTATTTTCTCTTTGGCTATGGCAATGATATCAATATTGACTCCCACAGACTCTACGATATTATAGGCCAATTTTAGAAGCGTTAAGCCACCATCAATTATCCATAAATCGGGTGCAGGATTGGTTTGGAAACTCTCTACACGGCGTTTTAACATCTCATGCATTTGAGCATACTCATCCAATGCTTCTAAGTTGTAGTGTCTGAAATCGGATTTTACAAAACCGTCTTCCCAAATAACCATCGCACCAACCGTTGCTTGCCCCATCATATGTGAGTTGTCGAAACTCTCAACTCTGGCAGGTACTCTTTGCAATTGGAAAAGTTTTTGCAGCTCTTCATAAATGGTAGTGTTGTTTTTTGAACTCTCCAGTCGTAACAGTTCCTCACAATTATTTAGTGCAATTTGCATTAACTCTTTTTTCTTTCCCACTTTTGGATTTAAAATAGGAATTTTTTTAGAAAACCGTTCTGTTAAAAATGCTTCTAAATTCTCTTTCTCTTCAAGGTCTTGTGCAATTAAAATCTCTTTGGGTAAAACTGGAATTTCATTGGTATAGTAATTGACCATGGCTCTTTGGTAGGCTTCATCGAGTTCTATCTCGCTGTTATCTTCTAAAAAGTCCAGTTTAATAAAGTTATGGTTGGAAGAAGCGAGCTTTCCATCTCGAATAAACATACGAACAACGACTGCTTTTTTGGCATTTGTTTTAATGGCAAAAAGGTCAAGGTTTTCATTAGTCGCTAAGTCCATACCGGTTTTGATTTGAGATTTTTCAATGGTTTTAATTCGATCTCTTAAGTTCATTGCCTCTTCAAATCTGAAATCGTTAGAATACTCTTGCATTTTTTCATTGAGTTTGATCAGCAGTTTGCTTTTGTTATAAATATACTCTAAGGCTTCATTGACAATCTCTTTGTACGCTTGAATGGTTATTTTACCTTCACAAGGGGCATGACACTTTTTTATTTGGTGAAATAAACACGCAGTTTTTCCTTTAATGCAGGTTTTCTTTTGAACCAAAGGAACAATCTCATAAATAGAGTCCAAGATGTCTCTTGCCCCCGTTGAATAGGGACCAAAATATTTAATATTTGAACCTTTTAACACCTTTCTGGTAATTTCAAGTCGGGGAAAATCTTCACTTAAATCAATATAGATATAAGGGTAAGTTTTGTCATCACGTAGGAGAATATTGTATTTTGGTTTGAGTTGTTTTATCAAGGAGTTCTCTAAAATAAGGGCATCGTGTTCATTGGGCACAATAATCCACTCTAAAGAGGCCACTTCTGTAATCATTTTATAGATTCTCAAACCCAATTTATCAGCAGGAGCTAAAGTAGGAGTAAATTTAAAATAGGATTTGACTCTGTTTTTAAGAACTTTTGCTTTGCCTACATAAAGCAAATGCCCCTCTTTGTCAAAATATTGATAAACCCCAGATTCATTGGGAAGTTGTTTGAGTTTTTCTGATAATTCCATTTGAGGATTATAACAAATATAGCCCTCTATAGAAGCTTAATATTTTGGTTATTTTGCCGTTTTATGGAAGAGGATAAAATCAACATTTCTAAAAAAATTAAGCAAGACTTAACCTGAAAAGATGGTATAATTTCATTAGCGCAAACAATTTGGAGGTGTAAATGACAAAGGTTTACCATTCTTAGTATTGTTAGAATATCATAACAAAACGTTCACTGATTCAGTGATAGCATAGGTAAAAGTTTTATTTATGATTTATATAAAAAGGGAAGCTTCTTAGGAGTGCTTCCCTTTTTTTATATGATGATATACATCTATAAATGAAGGGACAAAAATGATTGACAGCGAACTTTATGAAGAGATCAATTCCACATACATCGAACATGAAAACATCAATGCCATATTAAGTGATTTAAAACAAGGCATCAATTTTAATTTGTGGGCAGATCGATTTACTACAGATGCTTACTACAACAATTTGGATTTAGCCCAAGCACTTTTTGAAGAGTCTTTTAAGCAGGTACAAACATGGAGAGATTATCGAGACTTGGCATTTCATGTAGGTAAAAAAGCGGGATACAATGATACCGTTTGGGCAAAAAAGCTTATACAAACAGCCATTACTCAAATTACGATACTTCGAGATTTAAGAAGTTTGGCCGATGATTTAGCGACTAAAAGCAGCAAGTTTTATGACAGAGAAATGGCAATGGAGATTTACAAAGAGGTCATTGAAAAAGCACAAACTGCCTATGATTTTTATTGTGTTGCAGAGAGTTTATGCAATAAAGATATGATAGATGACAAAGATTGGGCGATAGAAGTGTATAAAAAAGGCATAGAAGTATCTAAAAATACCGATGAATTAACTGCCCTTGCAGACAGTATTGCCGATGAAGATGGATTAAACGATGAACTTTGGTCAGAAGAGTTGTATGCCATAGCTGAAGCATTTGAAACAAAAAGTGTGTAAATTTTTACACACTTTATGAAACGGTACTCATTAAAACATCTCGGTAGTGATTTAAATCTTTCATTAAAGCATCGCCTTGGTTGTTAATATCGGGGTGATATTTTCTTGCAAGCTCTTTGTACCTTTTTTTAATCTCCTCTTTGGTAGGGGAGTGTGTAAATCCGAAAAACTCTTTTGCTTTTTGTACTTCCCCAAATTGTGGCTGGGCTTGGAAGTTCCCACTTTGGAAGTTTTGAAAATCTTCAAATCTGAAACCTTGTGCGCCTTGTTGAAAATCTTTTGCGTTAAAGTGAAACTGGAAATGGCTTTGTTGTTCTCTTATTTTTTGTATTTTTTTATAAATGAAATAGTATCCTAAGATAATAAATACGGTAATTACAATTAAAAATGTTCCAAAATTTGTAAAAATCATGTAGAGAATAAAAAAGAGTATACTGAATCTGATAAGTCGTCCAAAAAAGTAATCAATGCTGTTCATGGGGTAAAAATATTCCTTTTATAATTATGGGTGTATTATAGTATTTTGTCATTATAATAAAGTTAAGCAACTGTTTACTATAGTTTAATTTTATTATAGCGAGGAAAGATTAATGATTAATTACAATGAACCACTTTTTCGACCACCTGCTGAAGCAAACTCTTTAATTTTGCAAATTACCTTAGGATGCAGTTATAACCAATGCAGTTTTTGTTCGATGTATGAAACCAAAAAGTTTACACGCAGAGCATTGAGTGACATATTTAAAGAGATTGATTTATTGTCGCGTTATGATGATGAAAGAAGAGTCTTTTTAGCCGATGGGGATGCTTTAGCGTGTGAGAGTTCATTTTTAATCGAAATTTTACGCTATCTTAAAAAAAGTTTTCCAAAACTTCAAAGAGTCTCTTCTTATGCCAGTCCATACAACCTTTTAGAAAAAACACAAGAGGAGCTTGACCTTTTAAGAGAAAATGGTTTAAGTTTGATCTATTATGGCATTGAAAGTGGCAATCATGCCTTACTTAAATATATCAATAAACCCATGAAACCAGAAAAAATAGTTGAAGGTTTGAATAAAGCCACCCAAGCCAATATGAAAATTTCTGCTACGGTAATTTTGGGCCTAGGTGGAAAAAATTTATCAAATCAACACATCAATGATACGGCAAAGTTGATTAATGCGTGTGAACATATTAACTGTCTTTCCACACTGCAATTAGGTATTAGCAACACCAAAGAGGATAATTTTTTCAAACGCTTTGAAGAGAAAAACCAACCCTTTATTTTCTGCACGGATCAAGATATGTTAGAAGAACAAAAAAGATTTATAGGTTTACTTAATCCCCAAAAACCCATTATTTTTCGTTCAAATCATGCTTCCAATGCACTGCCACTTAAAGGCACTTTGCCCAAAGATAAAAATGCTTTATTGGATATTTTAGAAGCAGCAGAACATAACCAGTCAATGTTACGTCCACACTTTTTACGAGGGTTTTAAAAATAAGTGTTTTCACTCAAATTTGTGATTTGCTCCAGCATTTTACCACTGTTTTTAAAATCAATATTAATGGGGTAGGCCTCTTTTTTATATTTTAAAATCAGTGTGGGAAAAGCTTTTACATTAAGGTTTCGTCGTAAATTAAAATCTTCTTCTAAAAGTTTTTGAGTCGCTTGGGTATTTAACTCTTTGGTGAATTTTTCTTTATCCAAGTCAATTTGCGAAGCGAGTTTAATGAGGGTTTCTTCTTCCGAAGGGTTCATGGCTTTTTGGTAATACGCTTGTTGAATGGCGGCAATCATTTCTGCTTCTTTATTCACTTTTCTGGCTAAAATGAGTGCTTGACACGCCAAATAGGTTGCACGTTTGGGTTGGCATTTTGTCCAAAAATCGTAATTAAATTTTACCCCGAGCTCTTTTTCGATTTGTTCCCAGATAGATTTGATTTTTTCTTGTTGTGCCTTAGGCATAATTTCCGTGGTGTGTTGCGCCAAACCACCACACACATAAATGACTTCAATGTCATTTGGTAAGTTTGAAATAAGTTCATCAAAAGTTTTTTTAAAAGCATAACACCAAGAGCACATGGGATCGTGAATATAATAGAGTTGTTTTAGCATCATACACCTCTTTGTTATTAATTTGTAACTTATTTATTATACATATATTTTTGGAAAAGTTGTTATAATGATTGAACTAATTAAAGGAATTAAGATGATAATAGGTGTTCCTAAAGAGATTAAAGAACAAGAGTATCGCGTTGGTTTAACACCCAAAAGTGCTAAGCAATATATAAAACGAAATCATGTTGTCTATATTCAAGCTGGTGCAGGGGTTGGTTCAGGTTTTGAAGACAACGATTACATTGAAGTAGGGTGTAAAATTGTATCTTCCATTGAAGAAATTTATGCGATTGCAAATATGATTATAAAAGTCAAAGAGCCAATTCCTTCTGAGTATAAATTGCTTAAAGAGAATCAAATTTTATATACCTATTTACATCTTGCAGCAAATAAAGAGTTGACTTTAGAGTTGATGAAGCGAAGAGTCAGTGCAGTTGCTTATGAAACCATTACCAACAAAAAAGGTGAGTTGCCTTGTTTGATGCCCATGAGTGAAATTGCAGGCAAACTCTCTGTACAAGAGGGAGCCAAATACCTGGAAAAAACGTTTGGCGGTAAAGGCATACTTTTAGGTGGAGTTCGTGGTGTAAAAAAAGCCAACGTGGTCATTTTAGGCGCTGGAACAGTAGGTAAAAATGCGTGTAAAATTGCCATTGGATTTGGTGCAAGAGTTACGGTACTTAGTCCAACACAAGAGAAATTAGACCTATTAAAACAAAAATATGAAAAAAAGATTCACACAAAAATTTTAAACAAAGAGACTGTTTTAGAGAGCATAAAAGATGCTGATTTGGTCATTGGTGCTGTTTTAATTCAAGGGGCAAGTGCACCAAAACTTATTACCAAAGATGAGTTAAAATTGATGAAAAAAAACAGTGTCATTGTGGATGTATCAATTGATCAAGGGGGTTGTTTTGAAACCTCAAAACCAACAACACACACTAAACCAACGTATGTGGTGAATGATGTAATTCACTATTGTGTTGCCAATATGCCAGGATGTGTTCCTATGACTTCTTCTCAAGCACTCAATAAAATAACCTTAAAATATGGTCTTATGCTTGCCTCTTTGGGCTTAGAAGAAGCAATGCTCAATAGTGGATTGAAAAACGGACTAAACGTATATAAAGGTGAATGCGTGAATGATGCTGTCAAAATTAGTCTGAACATTTAAGCTGTTAATTTAAAGAAACTTTACTATGTTCTTTTGTATAATCCCAAATGAATAGTACTGTAAAAATAATAATAACGATTATTCTCTTATCTTTGAATCTGAATGCGGGACAATATAAAAGTTACAGCATACATTTGGATGCCAATTTTTATGTTAAAAAAAATGGCAATACAACAGCACTCAAAAGTTTTAAAACACAATATGGCATCTATTTGTCAAAAAAGAGTTTGGAACGAGAGAAACCATACTGTTTTGAGAGTCAAAACATGACTGACTTAAGTGAATATATTTCAAAACCAACTTATAAAATGTGCATTGATAAGAAGAATAAAGCCATTCTTTACGAGATAAATAAAAAAGATTTCCGATACGACAGATTAAATTCATACCGTGTGGAGATTCAAAACATTCAAGTGGATATACTAAATGTTAATCAAAACCAATCTTGTCATAAAGAAGCAGTTAACTATGCGCAGTTGAATAAAAGAATTAATGAGTGTATCTTAGCACAATAGGAGTTTTGTTGTTATGTATTTGGAGATTATTTTAGGCGTATTGGCTTTTATGACATCTACAGTTGCTGGCATAGTTGGTGTAGGTGGAGGCATGATGCTTATTGCAATATTGCCTGGCTTTTTGCCTGTAAATGCACTCATCCCAGTGCATGGTTTAACCCAAATGTCAAGCAATTTCAGTCGAGCGGTCTTTGGATATAAAGATGTTCAATGGGAAGTTCTGCCAAAGTTTTTATTGGGTTCTGTATTGGGAATTGCACTTTTTTCTTCGATTCTATTTTACATCTCTTTAGCGTATGTTCCTTTGTTTATTGGTGTTTATATTTTATTGTCATTGTGGAGTGAACGATTTAATGAAAAAATTAAGCGATACGAAAATTATGTCGTAGCGGGGTTTTTTCAAACGGGTCTTTCCATGGTGGTAGGTGCAACTGGCCCTTTGACTATGGCACTGTTGTTAAAAGATTATAAAGATAAAGACAAAGTGGTTGCAACGGGAGCTGCTTTAATGAGCATTACGCATATTTTTAAAGTGATTGTTTTTATCTTTTTTGGTTTTGTTTTTTTTGATTATATTGGTGTACTCACATTTATGATTTGTGGGGCAGTTGCAGGGAGTTATGCCGGAATAAAATTGCGAGATAAAGTTGATGGTAAAAAGTTTGTGATGGTTTTAAAAGTTTTATTGTCTCTATTGGCACTTAAAGCAATTGCAGGGGTAATATTTTGATACAACGGTTTTTCCATTCAAGAGTGGTATTGCTCTATATTTTTGCCATTGCCATGCCTTTGTCTTTTGCAACATGGACGTCGTTACTTAATAATTTTGTTATTGAAAAGGCACAATTTGATGGAGGCCAAATAGGGATTTTACAAAGTTTAAGAGAGATTCCTGGACTTCTTGCCTTTACGGTAATTTTGTTGTTATATTTAATTGTACAACAACGTTTGGCTTATGTATCCATGATACTTTTAGGTTTGGGTACGGCTTTAACAGGCTATTTCCCCAATGCATTGGGATTGTACACAACTACCGTGATTATGTCGCTTGGCTTTCACTATCTTGAAACACTGAACCAATCACTCTCACTTCAATGGCTTGAAAAAGATAAAGCTCCAATTATTTTAGGAAAAATCAGTGCAGCAAAATCAATTTCTGGCATTGTGGTGTATGCTTTTATCTATATCTTTATGGGGTATTATGCTTTAGAGTATAAAGATGTCTACCTTATGTTTGGTGGATTAACTGCTCTTATTGGTGTTATTGCATGGATAGGATTTCAACACTTTAAAGATGATGTCATCCAAGAGAAAAAATTGGTGTTTAAAAAAGAGTATTGGCTCTATTATGTATTGACTTTTCTAAGTGGAGCACGACGACAAATTTTTGTGGTTTTTGCAGGGTTTTTATTGGTTGAAAAATTTGGTGTGGATGTACACAATATGGTGGTATTGCTTTTTGTGAATGCCATTTTAAATATCTATTTTGCCCCTGCGATTGGAAGATTTATCACTAAGTTTGGTGAAAGCAGTGCGTTAAAATTAGAGTATATTGGGTTAATTATTATATTCATCAGTTATGCCTATGTTGATAATATTTACATTGCCTTTGTGCTTTATATTCTCGACCATTTGTTGTTTGCTATGGCCATTGCTTTAAAAACCTATTTTCAAAAAATAGCCGATCCCAAAGATATTTCAAGTACGAGTGCGGTGAGTTTTACAATTAATCATATAGCCGCTGTATTTTTGCCTTTTGTTTTAGGCCTTGTATGGTTAAGCTCTCCTTCGTTGGTTTTTGTCATAGGTGCAAGCATTGCCGTGTTATCGTTAGGGTTATCTTTTTTAATTCCACGCTACCCCACACGATTAGAGATAAAAGAGTAACATAAGAGTATACAACTTTATGTACGCTTATGTTAAGTGACTCTCTTTTTAAAAAACCATGTTGCAATAATAAGCGTAATGCACCCCAATACAATCATTGGAAAGATTTCCCATAATGCAATCTCCCATGAAATATCTTTTAAAAAAACACCTTTTAGGAGTATGAGAAAATACTTTAATGCAATTAAATCTGTAAAAGGGATTAACCAACTTGGCATGTTTTCAATGGGCGTTGCAAAACCTGACATCAAAATTGAGGGCACAAGAAGAATAAAGGCTCCAAGTATTCCTTGTTGTTGAGTGGATGAGATAGAGGAGATAAACAGTCCAAATCCTACAATGGAAAAAACAAAAGCACAAATAGCAAGAGTCAATATGGCAATTGAGCCAATAAAAGGCACACCAAAAAAAGTGATGGCGCAAAGAAAAATAATGGCAGCTTCCACAATACTGATTATCATAGGTGGAATTGTTTTCCCAATAATTAAAATGCTTGGGCTTAAAGGAGCAACCAACAGTTGTTCAAATGTTCCCAATTCCCGTTCTCTGGCAACGGATAATGACGTTAAAATTAAAGCAATCAGCATGGTTAAACTTCCCACTAAATTGGGAAGAACCCACCAGAAATTTTCTAAATTGGGGTTATACCAATTGCGAACAATGAGAGACTCTTTATTCTTAGAAAATGTATTATTGATGCTCATTTGAATATAACCTACTGCAATTTGAGCACTGGTTGATTTTCGTCCATCTGCAATAATACCAATGGGTGCTGGTTCACTTTTATTCAGTGAAGCAGAAAAGTTTTGAGCAATTTCAATGCCCACCAAAATTTGTTGGGTATCAATTTTTTCTTCCAAATCGGCATAACTTCTTAAATACAAAACTTCCCTGAAACGGTCACTGTCTTTTAAAGAACGTATGAGTTCTTGACTTTGGGTTGAATTGTCTTGGTCTAACACACCAATATTGATGTTTTTAACTTCCATGGTCACCGCAAATGAGAATAAAATAAGTTGTATGAGGGGAGGTATAATAATGACAATACGGGATCGTTTGTCGCTCCAAATGGCTAAAAATTCTTTTCTAATAAGTGATAATAGTTGCTGTATCATGCGCTTAACTTCTTTTTGGTAATGAGAAATACTATGATAAATAAAACAATTCCAATGCTTAACATCCAAATGACATTGGGCACAATGACTTCATAAATATCACCTGTTAAAAAGAGTGTTTGAAGAACAGTGATAAAATATCTCGCGGGTATAATATGGGTTAAAAACTGTAACCACTCGGGCATACTGCTTATTTGGAAAATAAAACCAGAGAGAATCATAGCAGGTAAAAAGCCTATAATCAACGCCATTTGTGCTGCAACAAATTGGTTTTTTGCCAGTGTGGAAATGAGTAGTCCCAAACTTAAAGAAGGAATTAAATAAACAGATGAGGTTAAAAAAAGCATAAAATAGGAACCTCGGTAGGGAATATCAAACCAAAACAGGGTAATCAGTACACAAATCAGCAAAGAGAACAACCCCAAAACAAAATAGGGCAACAGTTTTCCCAAAAGCAGTTCTAAGATAGTAATTGGTGTTGACATAATGGCTTCCATTGTGCCTCTTTCCCACTCTCTTGCAACCACAAGTGCAGTTAAAAGAGTACCAATGAGAGTTAAAATAATGGCAATGGAACCTGGGAGTAAAAAATAACTGCTTAAAAGTGGGGCATTAAACCAATAGCGTGTTTGTATCTCAATGACACTTTTTGTGGAGAGTTTTTCAAATTCAAGCCAATTTTGCCATAAACCCAAACTGTATTTATTGACAAATCCAGCAATGCTGGGTTCACTTCCATCGGTGATAATTTGAAGTTGTGGGGTGCCTTTTAAAATATCTTTATCAAAACTCGCTGGAACTATAATCATGGCTCTGAGTTTTCCTTCTTGCAACTGTTTCATAAAGGCTCTTCTGTCATTGGCTATTTGTACATCAAAACTTTCACTGCTTTGAAAAGCTTTCATTAAACTTTGAGTATGGTGAGAGTTTTTTTCAATGACCAAACCAAGCGGAATGTGTTTGGAATCCAATGAAATGGCATAACCCATTAAAAAAAGTAACATTAAAGGCAAGATAAAAGCAATAATTAATGCACTGGGGTCACGAATAATTTGTAAACTCTCTTTGATAAACAAAGCACAAAATCGTTGACTACTTAGTTTCATTCTCTTCTCTTTTTATGAGTTCAATAAACGTATCTTCCATGGTAGCATTCTTGCCAATTTGATTGATGAGGTTATGTGGTGTATCTAAAGCAATGGCTTTGCCTTTATAAATCAAAGCAATTCGGTCACAATACTCTGCTTCATCCATGAAGTGTGTTGTAACCATAATGGTCATTCCTTTTTGAACCATGGCATAAATGTGATTCCAAAACTCCCTTCTTGTTAAAGGATCAATGCCAGAAGTGGGTTCATCTAAAAAAAGCACCACGGGGTCATGCATGACAGCACAAGCTAAAGAGAGTCGTTGTTTATATCCTAAAGGTAAACTTTTTGATGCTATTTTTTTATATTTTTCCAATTCAAATATTTGAATCATATTGGCTATTTTTTCTTTTTTTTCTTTCCCTTTTAAACCATAAACACCTGCAAAAAACTTGAGATTCTCAACAACAGAAATATCGCCATAGAGTGAAAATTTTTGAGACATGTAGCCAATTTTACTGCGAGCTTTATATGAAGAGGTCTGTAGACTCAAGCCTAAAACATGTGCTTCTCCACTGCTTGGTTGTACCAAGCCACACAACATTTTAAATGTGGTTGATTTTCCCGCTCCATTGGGTCCTAAAAAACCAAAGATTTCACCTCGTTTGATTTTAAAGTTTACATCATCGGTGGCTTTAAATGTTCCAAAGGTTTTACTTAAATGAGAAGCTTCAATTAATGTGCCTTCATTTTGTTCCAATTTCCCCATCTGTTTTGCCAAAAGTGATTCGCCATTAAAATTGCCTTTTAAAATATGAATAAAACCATCTTCAAAATTTGGCTCCATATCTTCATAAGTGCACTCTTGTGCTTGAATATCTTTTAATGAGGGCAAATCTGCTCTGTTTTGGCAAATGAGTTTGATGCTGTTTCCCAAAATTACGCCGTCTGTGATGTTGTCATACTTTAAAGCCAAACGTAGGGTGTGTCGTTTATCTTTTATATTGCCCACGAGTTTAAAAACCTTCCCTTTCATGGTTTGACTCAACTCATGGGGTAAGCCTTGAAATAAGATTTCCCCTTCATTCAGAAGTATGACTTCATCACACAGGGCTGCTTCATCTAAATAAGCAGTACTCCAGACCACACCTACGTTTTCTTTGACCAATTCATTGACAATAGACCATAACTCTTTTCTGGATATGGGATCGACTCCAACGCCAGGTTCATCTAAAAGCAAAAGTTTGGGTTTTTTAATTAATGCACAAGCAAGACCCAGTTTTTGTTTCATGCCTCCAGATAAATCGCGTGCTAAAAAAGATTGAAATTCAACCAAATTGATAAATTTTAATAACTCATCGATTCTGCTTTTGTGATCATTTTTTGGAAGGGATTGTAAGTTGGCATATAAAGTGAGATTTTCCAATACGGTCAAATCTTCATACAAACCAAATTTTTGAGGCATATAACCAATTTTGTTTTGTACTTCATTGGCATCTTGAGGCAATGCGTGGTTTAAAACCCACAACTCTCCCTCATTGGCATCCATTAAGCCTGTCATTAGCCGAATGAGCGTGGTTTTCCCTGCCCCATCAGGTCCTACTAAACCAGTAATTTTTCCCTCTTTTATCTCCAAATCGAGTTTGGAAATGGCAGGAATGTTATTGAATGATTTTGTAATTTGTTTGGCAATAACCAAAGACATATCTTAACGGTCTTTACTACTGAGATGTTCAAACTCAATGGTCACTGGCATGCCTTGTCGTATTAAGTTATCATGCTCTTTTAAAATGAGTCTCATACGATACACCAATTGAGTTCTTAACTCTTGTGTTTGAACGCTTTTTGGGGTAAATTCTGCTTGAGGAGAGATAAAACTGACAACTGCTGTGTAGGCTTTTTGTGGTCGTGAGTCTGTGAAAACGTTTGCTCTCATATTGGGTTGAATGTGCCCTAAATATTTTTCATCAATGTAACTTCGTATCCAATAATCTTCTTCTATGGCCATTTCAACAATGGGTGCTCCTTGAGCAATGATTGAGCCTGTCTCATAAGCACGCGTTAAAATAACGCCATCGTTGGGAGCATAAAGCTTGGTGTCTTTTAAATGAATTTTGGCTTCTTCTTTTTGTGCAATTAAAGCAGTTAATTGTGCTTTTGCTGTTTGAATATCTTCTTTTAAATAACCATTTTTCATCTGATCTAAATTGCTTTTTGCATAATCATATTGTGCTTGGGCATTGTCAAAAATCAATTTAATGTCATCAAAGTTTTGTTTTGAAACAGAGTTTGTTTCAAGAAGTTTTTCGTAACGTTTTAAATCTTTGGTTCTTTTCTTTAAGGTGACGGCACTTTGTTCAAAGGAAGCTTGTGCTTTGCTGACTTCCTCTTTTCTATAGCCATTTTCAAGTTTTTGAACTTGCGCTTTTTGCATATTGATTTGGGCTAGGATATTGTTGAGTTCTTGAACATAAAGAGAGTCATCCAATTGGGCAATCAAATCACCTTTTTTCACCTTTTGCCCTTCATCAAAATAGAGCTTTTCGACTTTCCCTGAAACTCGAAATCCCAATGAAACGGTTCTTAAATCGACATTACCATAAAATGTTGTTTGTTGATTGTTTTCATTAAAACAGCCTGTGAATACAAGGGTGAGTATGGGAATAAAAAGAGTAATAAATTTTGGCATTTTGTTTTCCTAAGTTTCAATAATGTAGGAGTTTATTATAGCATAAAGGAGATGGTTAAAAAATAACAGAGATCTTTAAAAGATATCTGTTAAGGTTTTATGCGTTAGCAGTTGTTGGGTCAACAAAAACTCTCGTTGCGAGCTCTTTGTCAATGGTGTACAATCCGTAACCGTTGTCACCAACGAGTTTGATGTGATCAATAATCTCTTTGACTCGGGCTTCTTCTTCAACTTGTTCAGTGGTGTACCATTGGAGTAAATTATAGGTGGCATGATCTTTTTCTTTCATGGCAATGTCTGAAATATTGTTCAAATTTTGAGTCATATATTGTTCATGTGCTAAGGATTTTTGGAAGACATCCAAAAGTGAATCAAATTGGACATTGACCTCTGCAATCGCAGGCAGTACGATACTGACACTTTGGTCTTCAAGATACTTAAACAACTTCATGCCATGGGCAACTTCCTCTTGATATTGAATTAAAAACCAATTCGATGCGCCATTGAATCCCTCTTTAGAACAATACGCACTCATGCCCAAATAGATATACGCCGAATGAAACTCTTTATTGAGCTGTTCAATGAGCTCTTTTTGTAAATTTTCATGTATCATAATCGCTCCTTTGTGTGTGATAAAGTATAACATTAATTGTTTAATTACGCAATTTAAAACTATCATAACGAAATTTTTGATAGAATTGGCAAAAAATTATAGGATATTTTATGGCAATTTATACATGTGGACATACCACGCCCGATTCAGATTCAGTTTGTTCTGCGATTTCACTGGCGTATCTTTTAAATAAAATAGGACGTGAAGCAATACCAGCTAGACAAGGTGAACTTAATCCTGAAACACAATTTATATTGAATAAATTTGGATTTGAAGCCCCTGAATTAAAAACAGAATTTGCAGGTTGTGAACTTTTTATCACCGATTATTCAGATATTGCACAAGCACCAAAAGATTGGGCAGAAGCAACCATTGTTGGGATTGTAGATCACCACAAATTGGGTGATCTTACAACGTCTACACCATTAGAGTGTTGGATTCGACCTGTTGGATGTACCAATACCATTGTAAAAGAGATGTTCGATTTCCATAAAGTTGAAATTCCAAAAGAGATTGCAGGCATTATGATGTGTGCTATTTTAAGTGATACGGTTATTTTCAAATCACCAACATGTACCGACACGGATATTAAAGCCGTAAGAGAGTTATCGGTTATTTGTGGTATTGAAGATTTTGGAGCATTAGGAATGGAGATGTTTAAAGTCAAATCTCAAGTGGAAGGTGTGAGTGCCAGAAATTTGATTTTAAGAGATTACAAACCTTTTGACATGCACGGAACACATGTAGGTGTAGGGCAGTTAGAAGTGGTTGATTTGGCAATTTTTGATGACATCAAAGATGCGTTACAAAAAGATTTAGAAGCTTTAAGAGCAGAAAACAATCTTCACACAACAGCACTTTTATTGACCGATATTATCAAAGAGGGGAGTGAAGTACTCGTTGCTTCACAAGATGCGTCTGTGTTTGAAAAAGCCTTTAATTGCAAACTGGTCGATGGTAAAGTTTGGATTGATGGTTGTTTAAGCAGAAAAAAACAAATCATCCCTATCTTAGAGCCTGCGTTCGCGTAAAATAAAAAGAGAGTTCAACTCTCTTTTTAGAGTAAACATGAAATCAGATATTTTCAAACATGGAAAACTTGGCTTTGAGTTGCGTTATGTGGAAAATATTCCTGAATGTACAAAGATGCATATTCATGAAGAATTAACTGTTACCGCCTTAAAAAAAGGTTCATTGAATTTGATATTTAATGAGACTACTTCTGAACTCATACCCAATGAAATTGCCATTATAAATAGTGGTATTCCTCACTGCGCCACTAAAAATAAAATATCAAAAGATGGGTATGTTTTGTATGTAAAAAAAGAGTATTTAAAAGATATTAATCTCAGTTTCACTTCATTTTATGAGATAATCAAACAAAAAAATATCTATCAAAGTTTTATAAAATTGTGTGATTGCTTGTTAGATAAAAAAGTATCTTTAATTGAAAAAGAGGAGATGTTTTACTCTTTTTGTTTAACTTTTTTCTCTTTTGAACAAAAACAAACCCATGAACAAACAGAATCTGTTTTGGCAACAAACATCAAAAAATATTTAGATGAAAATTTTTCAGAAGAGTTTATCTTAGATGATTTAGCAAAGAGATTTGAGTTAAGCGTTGTGCATTTAATTCGAGTATTTAAAAAAGAGTTTGGACTTCCGATTCACTCATACATTTTAAATAAAAAAGTCCATTATGCAAAAGAGTTATTATCTTCAAATATGCCAATTATTGAAGTTGCACAAAACAGTGGTTTTTTTGACCAAAGTCATCTGAACAGAAGTTTTAAAAGAGTCTTTCAAATCACACCAAAAGAGTATCAAAAAAATATTTTTCCTTAAAATGTTCATTTTGTACAAGATTTCTTTTTCTTTTTCTATTACAATACGAAACAACACATTAAAAGGAGACACAATGTATACCCATATAAACCACGTATCATCAAACACAACGGCTCTTACACTGCTCCTTCTTAACCTCTAATATTCCACACCCCTTTTTACATTTCGCATTTTAGTTTAATGACGTTAAAGCGTCATTTTAATTTTATTTATCATTTCATAATGGAGAAAACAATGAGTTTTAAAAAATATCGACAATATCCTGTTGTCAAAAATATGTCACGTACGTGGCCCAATAAACAGATTACACAAGCACCAATATATTGCAGTGTAGATTTAAGAGATGGCAATCAAGCTTTGATAAACCCTTTAACCGTTGAGCAAAAATTAGAGTATTTTCATACTTTAGTAAAAATGGGATTTAAACAAATAGAGGTAAGTTATCCCAGTGCAAGTGATACGGATTTTCAATTTACGAGAAAATTAATTCAAGAAGATTTAGTGCCCAATGATGTGGCAATTCAAGTTTTAATTCCAGCAAAAAAAGAGTGGATTAAAAAAAGTGTTGATGCCATGAGTGGAGTAAAAAATGGCATTTTTCATTTATACAATCCAACCAATGAGTTTCAAAGAAGAGTGGTTTTTCAAAAAAGTGATGAAGAGATCATTTCAATGGCAGTTGAATCCATGAACTATTTAGTTGAATTAACAAAAGATTTCAAAGGAAATGTAACTTATCAATACTCCCCTGAGAGTTTTTCTCAAACGGATTTAGAGTTTGCAGTAAAAATTTGCAATGAAGTTATCCATGCCGTCAAACCAACAGTTGAAAATAAGATGATAATAAATTTACCCAATACCCTAGAAGCGTGCACGCCAAATGTGTATGCGGATAGAATAGAGTGGATGTGTGAACATTTACACCATCGTGAAGCTTTAATCATCAGCGTGCATCCTCACAACGACAGAGGAACTTCTGTGGCAAGTGCAGAGTTAGCAGTACTTGCAGGCGCTCAGAAAGTTGAGGGAACATTATTTGGAAATGGTGAGAGAGCAGGAAACTTAGACTTAGTAAATTTTGCTTTTAATATCTATTCACAAGGGATTGATGCAAAACTTGATGTATCAATTATTGATGAAGTCAAAGCCATGTATGAAGAAAAAACAAATTTAAAAGTACATCCAAGACATCCTTTTGTAGGAGATATGATATTTACAGCTTTTTCTGGAGGGCATCAAGATGCCATCAAAAAAGGAATGGATTTTTACAGAAGCCAAAACTCACAAGAGTGGAATGTTCCTTATTTGCCCATTGACCCAAAAGATGTAAAAAGAGGTTATGAAAAAGTTATACGTGTCAATTCTCAATCAGGAAAAGGAGGGGCAAGTTTTATTATAAGTGAGTTTTTAGGCGTACAAATGAGCAAAGAGGAAGCCATAAAATTTGGAGAAATTATCAAAGTAGAATCGGACAGATTAAAACGAGAATTACAAAAAGATGAGATAATAAAGTTATATCAAACCCAATTACAAAGGGATGAAAAGTAAGTCATTTTGACTTACTTTTCGATTATTTATATTCAATTTTTCCTTGACTTGCTAATATTGCTCCACAAAGTTGGTACAAAACTCGTGAGCCAACATTGGCATCCCACCCATCTTCACTCTCTCCCACTTCGCAAAGGTCAAAACCTATGATTTTTCTTCCAGATTTTACAACCAAAAATATTAAGTGCTCTAATTCTGCATATCTTAAACCACTTGGAACGGGTGTTCCTGTATTAGGACAGTTCAGTGGTTCTAATCCATCAATATCAATAGAGAGATAAACATTATGTGGAAGTTGGTCAATATAAGGTTGGTAAACCTCTTCTAAAGATTTTCCACATGCCAATTGTGCTTGCATGTCAGTATCGTATAAACAAGCACCTCTTTTTTCAAACTCTTTCATTCTGTTGGCTTCTTCACTGCTGTAATCTCTGATACCAAATTGAACTAAGTTGGAAACTTGATTACACTCATTCATGGCATTATAAAAAATAGAGGCATGAGAGTACGTAAACCCTTCATACGCCTCTCTTAAGTCATGGTGAGCATCCACATGTAAGATTCCAAAAGGTTCAGCTTGGGTATCGTTTAATGCTTTAATAAGTCCAAGAGGGCAAGAGTGATCCCCACCAACAACGGCGACCAACTTCCCTTTTTTTATTTGTTCAATGGATTTTTCATATACAGAAGTGTTTAAAGTAACCGAAGCTTCATTGACAAATTTTAGAGCTTTTTTATTTTCTTTACCTTTTTCAAGTGCTTCTATCACTTTTAACGCTTTCTTTCTGGCTTTATGGCTGAGTTTATGTAAACTTTTATCCGTGTCAAGCATGGCAATACCTGCCACATAAGGTTTGATATAATGAAAAGTTTCCACATCTAATTGGTGACTGGTAATTCTCATAGCATCAGGCGCATTTGCTGTGCCTTGCCCAAAAGAAACCGTGGCTTCCCAAGGAACAGGAACTAAAACCAAACTCGCCTCTTGTGGGTCAAGTCTTCCCCCAATAAAACCATCCCCTTCTTGTGGTGGCAATCCTAATTCTAATACTTTGATTTCTTCTTCTAAAGTTCTATAAGACATCTGTTTTCCTAATAGAGTGTATTGATTTAATTTTGAATTATAGAATAAATATGGAAATAGTAATGTTAATTTGAAAATCATAATGAAAGGAAAACTCAATATATGATTAGAATAAAACAAAAATATGACAATCTGTAAGATTTTTTAATCCTCTTGAATATATTTGATATTCTTTGTGAATAACTTTTCAAAAGGTGGGTTTTATGTGTGATTTTTCAAATGTTGTGGTTTATAATGACGGAGAGTTGGAGTTAAAGGTTTCAGTAAACGCAGAGACGGTTTGGCTAAATAGAAATCAACTTTCTGAACTTTTTGGAAGAGATGTAAAAACTATTGGTAAACATATAAATAATCTGTTTAATGAAAAAGAGTTAGAAAAAATATCAGTTGTCGCAAATTTTGCGACAACTGCATTAGATGGTAAAACTTATAATATGGAATATTATAATTTAGATGTAATAATTTCTATTGGTTATCGTGTAAAATCTCAAAAGGGTGTTAAATTTCGTCAATGGGCAACTTCAATTCTAAAAAGTTATATTCAAAATGGATATGTAATCAATGGGGATAAAATCACAAATGAAAGATTTGTATCCTTAGAAAAAGATGTAAATCTTTTAAAAAATAAAATAGATTATATCTCATCAAAACTAGAAGATAATAGTTTGAAAATCAAACAAGGCATATTTTATGATGGACAAATTTATGATGCTTATAGTTTTGTATCTGATTTGTTAAGAAGTGCAAAAGCAGAGATTGTACTTATAGACAATTATATTGATGATACTACGCTAACGCTTTTTTCAAAAGTTCCAACTACAAAAGTAACGATATATACCAATACGATTACAAAGCAACTCAAACTCGATTTAGAGAAATATTCAAAACAGTACAATAATATTACACTGAAAACTTTTAAGAACTCTCATGATAGGTTTTTGATAATGGATAAAAAAGAAGTTTATCATTTAGGAGCAAGTTTAAAAGACCTTGGGAAAAAGTGGTTTGCTTTTTCTAAGATGAGGTTGGATACTAATGATTTGATTAGTAAATTGGTTTAGGTTTTTTAAAATTTAATTTATTTCCAAATCACCAAGCTGTGGCTATAAAGTCAAATTTTTACTAGACGTCTCTTGAAAAGCAAAGCTTTCCGCTTCCACTTTCTTTATCCGTAAAGAAAGTTAGCAAAGAAAACTCACCACGGGCTTCGACGGCAAAGCTACCCTCCGTATTTTAAATTATTTATTGCGTTGCGGAACTCACTAAAATGACCGTTTAGGTCATTTCTTAACGTTCAAACAGTCCTCACTTGTTACCATAAATAATTCAAAATACTCCGGCGTCTGCAGATGTGGTAATATCCCTAGTATTCAAACTATCTTGTGTAAATTGAATAAAGAAAAAATTCTGAATACCAACAATCAAAATACAAAATCCCTCTTTTCCAACTTCGAAGCAGGGGAAAACTTGTGCTAAATGCACAAGGCAAACTTCGTGCGTTAAGCCGAACATTTAATCGTTGGTGGTTTTCTCAAAGAGAGTGCAAGCAAAAAACTTGAAAAAAATAAAATAATTAAATTTTTGAGTTTATAAATAAATTTAGCCGTATAAAATAATAATCTTAAGTCTTTTTTAAGAATAAAATAAACTTTTTAGTGATATTCTAGTGTAATGTTATTAAAGAATGGTATAAAAAATATGTCTACTCACAATAATGATAGTGGTTTAATAAGTTTATCAGGTTTTGCTTTTCAAATTAAAGTGTTAATTTTATATATTACTGCTTTAGACCTGAATAGACAAGTAGAGTTTGAAACATTTGAAGATGTTGTTGAAAGTAAAGAATCTGTATCTGAAGATTTTCTTGATAATAAATCAGAATATTTTAATACTATTCAACGAGACGATAAAGGTTCCCAAGCAATACAAGTAAAGCGGACTAAACTAGTAAATAGTAATTTAAAAAAAGTAATATTTAATTGGTTATTACTAGAGGGAAGAGAAAGTATTGATAAATATATATTAATTACTGATGCTGAGTATGATAATAAAAATATACTTTTTGATATTACTGTAGAAAAACTTTATGATGAAGTTATAAAATCAGATTCAAAAGTAAATGCATTAATTACTTTGGTAAAGAATCAATTTACTAATTTTGAAAGTTTTAAAAAAAAATATATGTTGATAAAAAGTAAATATGAGTTTATTTCAATTGAAAATATTGACAATGAAATTTTTTTAAAACTTGAAAATTATTTTCATAAAGGTGGAATATCTGAAATAAAATATAATTTAAGAGTAAAAGAACTAATGAAAAATATAACTTCAAATGTTATGGAATCTGTATTTAATAAAAAACCTTATATTTGTAATCAAAAAGACTTTATGGTTTTGATAGAAAGAATTTCGACTCAAATAAGTAAAGATGAATATAAACCTGAATCTTTTTCATCATTTTCAAAGAGAGAGTTTATAGATTTAAGTGATAGTGATATTTGTAAATCAAGAGAATATATTCAATTAACTCATTGTAAAATAAGTCAGAAGCGTATTGAAAAACATTTATTATATAAACAATATTATCAATCCTATAAATATGATTTGTTGTTAGATAATAGTTTAGAATCAATAGAAGATTTAGAGTCTAGAACTTATGATAATTTTTGTGATGTAAAAGAATATTTAAAAAGTGAAAATAAAGATACCCCATTAAATAGATTAAATAGAACTAAAGAAAAAGGTAATACTTATAGTTATAATGAATATATTAAATCTGGCTCATGTATTTATTTAACAAAGGATAATACAGATATAGAGTTAATAATATCTTGGAAGGATGATGAAAGTGAATAATTCATTTGAACGTGATGTTATCATAATTAGCTTTTATACTCATATTATTGAAAACTTATTAAAAGAACATGGTAAATTAAGTATATTTAAAACAATAGTTTTTTCATTTTTAATAAAGAAGCAAGAAGTTTCATCAAAAATTTATAATAGTAATAATAAAAATGATGTGATGTTAAAGTTCCTATCACAATTATCTGGAGAGTTTTCAAACTTTGTAAAAGATTTAGATTTTTTATTTAAATCAATTGATATTTTAGTAAAAAGTAACAAGATTGAGTATATTAATAATGGTGTTTTAAGAATAAAAGATTTTGAAGTTATATATAAAAGTAATAATGATTTATTATATAAAGCAATAAAAGAAAGTAATCATTATTCTGATGAACAATTTATGAAGGAAGTATTGTATTATGTTTAAAATTGAAGTACTTAAACTAGTAAGTATTAATAATGAAGAATTTATTTATGAATTTAATAGTGGAATTAATTATTTTCAAGGAAAAAATGATACTGGAAAAACTATTTTTTATAACTTCCTTGATTATATGTTTGGGTCTTCAAATGAAATAGGAAAAGAAAGTTGTCTAGATAATTTAGATTTTGCAGAATTAAAGTTTTTTTATAGAGATAGAAGTTTTACACTTAAAAGAACAATGCATTCAAATTTAAATTATATAAAATATAGTGAAAAAAATTGGGGTAAAGAAATTAGTTTAAATGAATATAAAGAAAAATTAAACTTAATTTTTATGTTGGATGAGAATAAATTAAAAGTTTTACGAGACTTTACAGAAGAAGATTTGACATATAGAACATTTACGTTATTTAATTTCTTAGGAGAGAAGTCGTTAGGTAATATACAAGATTTTTTTGATAAATGTAGTGATTTTAGGTACTCTATGAAGCTTACTACAATTTTAAATTTTTTATTTAATGAAAATCTTGAAAAGATTTTTTTGTTGGAATCAGAAATTAAAAAATTAAAAGATGAATTGTCGAATTTAGAAGAATTAACATACACATATAAATTGAATGAACGAAATATAAATTCAAACTTGAGAAAGTTAGATGCTAAAATATCATACAATGGTAAAAATGCAGATGAAGTTTTAGAGTATCTAATTGAATTGAAAAACTTAGATGAAACTAAAAAGACTAAAAAGAGTAGAACTATTGCAGAACTTGAATCAATTTACCATAGTTTGTCAGAACAAGTGCGAGTTTATGAGAATAGAATAAAAGATACTAGACAGTTTCAAATTGAAAATGAAAATAAATTAATGTTAATAGAAAAATTAAATAGTTTAATATCTAATCAGAAAGAATATGATTACTTAATTACTCCAATACAAAATATTTTGAAAGATATTAATACTAATATATCTTTTAATAAATATTATATTAAAGATGGAACAATTAAGAAATTAAAAGAAGAAAAAAATAAACTAAAAGAAGAAATCAAAACAAATGATTCTAGATTTTCAGCTTACAGTTTAGATAAAAAATCATTTATAATTGCATTAATAGAAGAAAATTTAGATAAAAATATTATAGATAAGACTAAAGATATTGAAAATAAAAAGAATAAAATAAAAGAGTTAAGAGAAAACTTATTGTTACTAAAAAATAAAGATAATAAAGATAAAATAGATGCACTTTCTAACTTTATTACTTCTTTATATTTATCAGCTAAGGATGAATCGGAGGTTGTTTCAAGAGATGAAAGTTTAAATGTTAGTATCAAATATAACAAAAAAGGTAATATTTTACAGCCTACAATTATTTATGAAAAAGATGAAGTGATTGAGAGCGAGAATTATTATATAGGAAGTAATGCAAGGCATACTTTAATACAGCTGTGTGGATATTTGGGTTTTATTAGACTACTTATTAGTGAAAAATCATATCCAATTATTCCTTTTTTAGTTTTAGATCATATTTCAAAACCCTTTGACATTGAAAACGGAAAAGCGATAGGTGAAATTTTTAAAACTTTTTATAAAAACTTACCAAAGGATATGATGCAAATTATTATGTTTGATGATAAGTCTGCAGAAAGTTTATCTATAAATCCTGATAAGTATGAAAGTTTAGTTACTGGTAACAAAAGTGGATTTAATCCTTTCTTTTATGCAAATTCAATTAAAAATTAAATGTTTGATAACTAATATTTTAAACTTTTGTTATGTAATCATGTTAGAAGTTTTTAGGTATTTGAATCTTATAATCTATTAGGTGCTGAATTTAAGATAAAAGTACACTTATCAGTTTCTTTAAGAAATTAAAATATATTTTACATAATGAAATAAAAACCATCCTTTCTAAAAACTTATTATAAAATAGAATAAAAACTTTGGAACATACAAATGGCAGAACAATTAAAAAACGTATATACGAAAGCGTATATAATAAACCTAGCAAATAAAATAAAACAAAACTACAAAAACTTTGATGAAGAAGCCTTTATCAATGCCATCTTTGATACCACTTGGGAAATCTTAGAACTTAAAGCGCGTATGCGTCATATTGCTGTACAACTCAATGCTTGTATCCCTTTGCCATATAAAGAACAACTTGAAATACTCAAACCCGTTTCGGCTTATTTTTTCTCCTTTGAAGCGATGTTTTTTCAAGACTTTGTGGAGGTTTTTGGCTTAGATGATTTTGAAAACTCTATGAGAGCGTTGGAAGTGTTTACCCAAGACTCCAGCAGTGAGTTTGCTGTTCGGCAGTTTATATTGAAGTATGAAGATACAACCATGCAGCAAATGCAACGTTGGGCTAGGAGTTCAAATGAACATTTACGTCGTTTAGCCTCGGAGGGGTGTCGTCCCAGACTCCCTTGGGCGGTGGCATTGCCTTCGTTTAAAAAAGACCCGACTCGCGTGTTGGAAATCATTGAGTTACTGAAAAACGATCAGAGCAAATATGTTCAAAAGAGTGTGGCAAATAACTTAAACGACATCTCAAAAGATAATCCTGAACTATTAATAGCTTTTGTGAAGAAGAATCTTGGCGTTTCTAATACTCTGGATTGGATATGCAAACATGCTTCACGTACTTTGCTTAAAAGAGGTGAGGTGGCCATTTTAAATTTGTTTAGTTTTGATCAATCACACCATGTAAACATAGAGAATTTTACGTGCGATGAAAGCGTTAAGGTCAATGACTCTTTGAATTTCTCTTTTGAGTTAGTCTCCAATGAAGTTTTAGGCAATATACGATTGGAGTATGCAATTTTTTATTTAAAATCAAACAATACGCACAATAAAAAAGTCTTTATGATAAGCCAAAATGATATAAAATCACAACACAAAAAGTTTACGAAAAAACAGAGTTTTAAAAACATGACCACACGAAAACACTATTTAGGCAAACACTATATTGCCCTTATTATTAATGGACAAGAGAGAATCAAAAAGGAGTTCCAACTCAAATGACCCCAGCAATCAGATTACTGAAAAAAAATAAAATTGAATTTACCATTCACAAATATGATCACGATGTTGCTTGCACAAACTATGGTGCAGAAGCTGCAACTAAACTCAACTTAGACGAACGACAAGTCTTTAAAACCTTATTGGTAGAACTCTCCCCAAAAGAGTTGGCTGTAGCGGTTATACCTGTCTCAAATCAACTTGGCTTAAAAAATATTTCTAATGTTTTCGGGGCTAAAAAAGCGGTCATGGCAAACAAAGATGAAGCTCAAAAAGTTACAGGATACCTTTTAGGAGGTATCTCTCCATTAGGACAAAAAAAGCGATTACGAACTGTGATTGATAAAAGCGCATTGGAGTTTGAAACCATCTATGTGAGTGGCGGGAAAAGAGGTTTGGACATAGAACTTCAACCCAATGATTTGGCTGTGTTATTGGATGCTATTTTTGAAGTGGTTATGGCGTAAAATTTTCTTTTCTTAATTTTTTTATATAATTTTTTTTAATCTTGCTTGTTAAATTTTATTGGATTATAGTTAGGAAAAAATTGGGAGATAAGATAATGAAAAAATATGATTCAAGCGAATTGAGTTTGGAAAAAATTGATGACTATTATGAAACACCTAAGAAAAAAAGAAGAGTTATTTTTCTTGTGATTGCTTCAGGTTTACTCATAGGAGTAATCTTTTTTGCTTTGAAGTATTACAACGATTTTGATGACTATGTAGGAACACCAGAAAACCCAGGTATTACAGCAGTTAAACGATAATGCAATCAAATTGAAACCATTCATGCGAATTTATGTTTGACATAGTATAATAACTTTAGCAAGATTTTACTAAACGCTAAAGGATTACAATGGAAACTACAGAACTGAATTCAGTGTGTTCACAGTTATTGACACAAGACGATTTAAAAATCCCAGAAAATTTGCATGAAAAGTTAGAAAAAGAGGATGTTGTTACTGATATTGTTTATAAAGGTAAAAACTCTTCCATAAAAATTTATTCTAAAAATGAGTTGTATCTCTCTTCTATTACGCCTGTACTTCATAACTTCGGATTTGAAATTATTGATGAGGTTACATACAACGTTTACTACAACAACGAATCCATCTTTATCAGTCGGTTTAATCTCAATCTTGAAAAGAATGACAAAATTGAGTCGGCGAAAGAGAACATTGAATATGTGGTTTCTCACTCTTTAAAATATTGTTATATTAAACGAACCAAACTTTTTTCTCTGGTGTATAATCAAAATTTGTCTATGAGAAGTGTTCTTTTATTGACAGCTATTATTGAGTACATTGATCAAGCTGTCATTTCATTAAACAGTGAAGCCATTATCAATACCATTACTTCATACGACGAAATATCAAATCTGTTTGTACAATATTTTTCTACAAAGTTTAATCCAAAATTGACCAAACGAGAGAAGTCTTTAGCTGATTTAGAACAAAAAATTGAAGAGCACATCAAAAAAGTGCCCAATATTTTAGATGACAAAATTCTGAAACTCACGTATGCTTGCCTCAAAGCAATGTTACGAACAAATTACTATTTCAACAAAGATGCCATTGCTTTTAAAATCAACACCAAACAATTTGCAGAAAATTTAAAAGGGCTTCAACCCAATATTGAAACATTTGTCTATCACCAAAATTTTTTTGGAATCCATTTACGAATGACCAACATCAGTCGTGGTGGTTTACGATGGTCGGACAGACATGATGATTACCGACAAGAGATTAAATCTCTTATGATTACACAAGAGGGGAAAAACTCAATCATTATTCCAAGTGGAGCAAAAGGTGGATTTGTTATTAAAAGAGACAATGCTGAAATCACCAAAGAGTTTTTTACAGAAGTCTATACAGAGTTTATCAATAACCTTTTAGATATGGTGGATAATGTAAAAGAGGGTGAAGTCATAAAAGACAAAAGAGTGGTCGCTTACGATGACGATGATACCTATTTTGTTGTTGCTGCTGATAAAGGAACCGCTTCCATGAGTGATGTGGCCAATGCCATTGCCATTGAGCGTGAGTATTGGTTGGGGGATGCATTTGCCAGTGGGGGTTCAAATGGTTTTGGACATAAAGATTTGGGTATTACTGCACGAGGTGCATTGATGTCGACCAAACGATTTTTCATAGAAGAGGGGATTGATATTTACAAAGACCCCGTTACTGTTGTAGGAATTGGTTCTATGAATGGTGATGTTTTTGGAAATGGGCTCATTGAATCAAAAATGCTAAAACTTGTTGCTGCTATTGGTCACAAAGAGATTTTTATAGATCCCAATCCTGATATTGAAAAGAGTTTTGAAGAGAGAAAAAGGTTGTTCACTTCTGCCAATGGAAGTTGGAGCGCGTATGATACTTCAACTATTTCAAAAGGGGGTGGAATATTTTTACGATCAACCAAAGATATTGAACTCTCAGATGAGATTAAAAAACTCATTGGTACGACGAAAAAGAGCATGAGTGGGGAAGAGTTGTGTCGAAAACTTTTAACCATGAAGGTGGATCTGCTTTTTAATGGAGGTGTTGGAACATATGTTAAAAGCAGTGAAGAGAGTAACTTAGATTTAGGCGACAAACAAAATGAAGCTGTGCGTGTAGATGCTACGGATTTAAAGGCCAGAATAGTATGTGAAGGTGGGAACTTAGGATTTACACAAAAAGCCAGAATTGAGTATGCATTAAAAGGTGGGAAAATCAATATTGATGGCATTGATAACGCCGCAGGTGTCAATACCTCAGACCATGAAGTTAATTTAAAAATATTGCTTAACAGCATTGAAAACAAAGGCATTATTTGTCGCAGCGAAAACCAACAAATACTTGAGGGCTTAACCGAACAAGTGGTCAATTTAGTGCTTTGGAATAACTACGAACAAGCTTTAACCATATCCAGAGATGAGGTTTTAAGTCGAAAATATTTGGACGATTTTATTGCTACCATATCTGTGCTTGAAGAGAATATTGTTTCGTTTAACCGAGTCGATTTTTATATTCCTAAAAATGAAAATATACATGAAATCATCAATCAAAAAAACTCTATTGTGCGACCGATTTTATGTTCATTGCTCTCTTACTCAAAAATATTTATGAAAGCCATATTGCTAAAATCAACCTTTTTGGACGATGTTTTTACCATGCAATATCTTTATAAATATTTTCCAAAATCATTTGTGGGGGCTTACGAACACGAAATCAGTTCACATCCACTTAAAAAAGAGATTATTGCCACAAAAATCGCAGATATTATCATCAATTCACAAGGGGTAACGTTTGTCAGTGATTATGATACTCTCGGATTTGACAAATTTATTTTAAAAATTAAATCATACCTTACTGTCAATGCCCTTTTTGGTTCAAGATTAATTCGATTTGACCTTTACAGAAGCGACTATTTCCTTCCAATTGAGGAGCAATACCGATTGTTGGATGAATTAGAGCACACTTTAAACTTTACAACCAAATGGATGGTCAAATATTTAAAAGATCATCAAATCGAAGCGGCACATATTATTGGGCACAAAGATGAACTGTTTAAAATACTTGATGAAATTAACCACAACAGTTATATTGATATTCTTCCTGAAAAAGAGCACTTTAATCTCTTTTTTGGTGTCATAGACTACCTCAATTTTGCTGTTGCGGCTATAATGATTAAAGAGAAAACGCTGCATTCATTCCGAGATGTTGTGGTGATTTTTTATTCTTTGGTACATGAGTTTAAAATTCTTGAAATGATTAATTTACTCAATGATATAAAAATCAATGACAGCAGTGAAGCACTTCTTAAAACACAAGTGCTAAAATTTATTGAATTTATTGTGGTGCATTATACGGAGCAAATTTTGACATTTAAAAGGGTCAATGAATCTGCTGATGTGGCGTTTGATAACTACATCAGTAATGAAGAAGATTTGTTCAATACCATTAAAATTCAAATCAATGAATTCATGGCAAAAGAGACAAAAAACTTACAAGAAATTACCATTACGGTCAATCAAATGCTCGTGGCATTAATATAAAACAATCCTGTGGAAATTCCACAGGATATTAAATAGTGTAGTTACTCTTTTTATCTTCGGTATCCAACTCTTGCCCAATGGCTTTGTATCTTTCAAAGTAGTGTTGTACAAATGCTTTTATTGTTTTATTTACAGGTAAGAAATATTTTCCTTCTTTGGTAGCATATTTGTTTAAAAACTCTGTTGCATCTTTTTTCTCTAAATAATGCAGTGCCAAATCTTGATAGGTTTTTATATACCACTGTTTGAGTGCCACAAAGGCATCGTCACTTAAATCGATGGTGAGTTTCTCATTGTCCCAGGTTAATACTTTTGTTTCAAACAGTCCCGTTAAGTGAATAAGCCCTTCGCAATAGTAAGGTTGTACTTCATCGACTTCCATCCAACCAATGAGTCCAACGGCTCGTTTGATGGTGTCCATAAAGACTTGATGTGAGAGTTCACTTTGGGCATTGCCAATAAAAAATGAAACCAATCCTCCTGTAGTGGCTTTAAACTCTTCAATGTTTTTAAAATTGCCCGTTTTGTTCATGACAGATTCGGTTTCATCGTCGCACCATAAAATGTGCCCGTATTCATGCCCAATGGTGGTGATGTCATAAACATCGTGCCATGCTTTGTCTTCTTTGAATAAGAAGTTTCTGTCTTGTGTTAAAAATGCTTGTCCAAAAATCTCTCTTGAGAGTTTTAAGAAGGGTTTGGCTCTTGTCGTTTGTAAAATCTCATCAGAGAATGCAAAGATTTTTTTCCCTTCATCTCGTGATACTATCTCATCATTAGGTACAACTTGTGCTGAAAAAAGCCCATTGAATTCTGCTCCAAAGAAGAGTGCAGGTCGCCCAATATAAAGTTGCACTTTGTCCAAACTTTTCATAGAAAAATCAAAGATGGCTTCGTGTTTTTTATGGTTTTGGTCAATATGAAAACTGTGAAAAATCGTGGCAAACATATTTTTCATTTTGACCACTCTTTGCGCATTTTTCTCAAACTTTGGATTTGAAAGACGAATATCCCACTCTAAGGCAACAGCTTTTCTGAAATGGTCTTCATAATACTCAAGCGGGTGTCCAATTTGAATTGGTGTTTGAATTTTCATCCACGCTCTGTCCACATCGGCCCATTGTGCTACAAGTTTATTACGGTTGGTTTCGGCAAAGGCTTTAATGAGTGTTTGAATATACAGAATGTAATCCCATTTTTGATGATAAACTTCATCTTCGAGTTCAATCAAACTGTCTGCAAAAATTTCAAGTGCATTAATCACTTCTGTGGTCTCTTTTTTAAACGCACGAATATAGGCTTCACTCTCATACGTACCATCGTTTTGTTTGACAAGTGCTGAGTAACTTCTGTCTGCTGTTTGGTCGTTGTGTCCTAGGTCAAAGAGTTTATTCTCTTCTAAGTATTCAAACACTTTGGCTTCATTGCCTTCAAATTTTTCAAGCAACTCTTTGTTGATATTGTTAATAATGTGTGCCGTCCAAGAACTTTGCCATTGGCTCATTTTTAAGCCAACTTCATAAACCCCTTTGAAAATGGCTTGGTAAAATGGCGTTAAAAGATTTTTCCATATGATAAAATTTTCAACGGTATTTTTGTGTTTTTCTTGCCAAAACTCTTTAACAAATCCATACGCTTTTTCTTGAAGTTCAATCACCTCTTTTTCATTTTTTCCCAGTTTCTTTAAAACTTGCACCAAAGAGTCATCTCTTAAATTGACCAAACGTGTAATAAGGGCAAGTCGTATATTGTCGTCAATATCACTTAATCCCAGTTTTGAAGCGAATTGGTTTATCCGTTCTAATTTGTCGTACTCTTTATTTTCTAAATAGGTGATATATTGGTTAATTGATGTTTTTTGTTCATCTAAATAGTCATAGATTAAACTCACATCGTCTAAAAATTGTTCTTGAGTCATATGTATCCTTTATTTGTAGTAGTATTCTATCAAATATTTAATGTTTATTTCTTAAATTGGCACTAAAGGTATAAAAGTGCTAATTTATTTCAAAACTTTAGCTTCCTTTTATAAAGTTGTGGTAAAATTTTACTACAAAATTTAATAAATATAGGAGAAATTCATGGCAAAACATCAATTTCAAACAGAAGTTGGACAACTTTTACATTTAATGACACACTCTTTATACTCAAATAAAGAGATTTTCATAAGAGAGCTTGTTTCAAATGCAAGTGATGCTTTGGATAAATTAAACTACTTAAAACTTACCGATGAAAACTTAAAAGAGAAGTTCGCTTCTTGGAGTGGTGAAATCAATGTTTCATTTGATGAAGCAGACAAATCATTGACCATTTCAGACAATGGTATTGGAATGAACGAAGAAGATTTAATTGCTTCTATTGGTACTATTGCAAAATCGGGTACAAAATCATTTGTTGAAAACTTAACGGGTGATGCAAAAAAAGACAGCAACTTAATCGGGCAATTTGGAGTTGGTTTTTACTCTGTGTTTATGGTAGCATCAAGTGTTGATGTGATTTCAAAAAAAGCAGGAGAAGAGACAGCTTATAAATGGTCAAGCACAGGTACAGGTGAGTTTGATTTAGCCCCTGCAACTAAAGAGTCAAACGGTACGGTTATTTACATCAAACTTAAAGATGAAGAAGCAAGTGAATTCGCAAGCAAATACCGAATCAAAAATATTGTTGGGAAATACTCTAACCATATTGCTTACCCAATTTTCTTAAACTACTCAGAAGAGGTAACAGAAGAGTTAAGCGAAGAGGATAAAAAAGCAGGAAAAGAAGCGAAAAAAACCACAGAAAAAAAACACGAAAAAATCAATGAAGCCACAGCACTTTGGATGCAACCAAAAGCCAAAATAAAAAAAGAAGAGTATAACGATTTTTATAAATCAATCTCTCACGATTCAACGAATCCAATGATGACAGTACACACAAGAGTTGAGGGTGTCAATGAGTATACAACCTTGTTTTATATTCCTAAAAAAGCTCCAATGGATATGTACCGAGCCGATTATCAACCGGGTGTTAAACTTTATGTTAAAAGAGTATTTATCACAGACGATGAAAAAGAACTCTTACCTACGTATCTTCGATTTGTAAGAGGAATTATTGATTCTGAAGATCTGCCATTAAATGTATCAAGAGAGATTTTACAAGAGAACAGAATTTTAGCGAATATCAAACAAAGTTCAGTGAAAAAAATCTTAAGTGAAATTAAAAAACTCTCTAAAGATGAAGAGAAATACAAAGAGTTTATTGCAGAATATAACCGACCAATCAAAGAGGGAATTTACCAAGACTTCACCAACAAAGAAGCTTTACTTGAACTGGTACGATACAAATCGACAAAAGTAGATGGAATTACTTCATTAGAAGCCTATAAAGAGAGAGCCAACAGTGAACAAAAAGCAATTTTTTATATCACAGGTGAAAATGAAAAAATCTTAAGAAACTCTCCATTGATTGAGAGTTATAAGAAAAATGACATCGAAGTATTAATCTTAGACGACAAAGAAATCGATGAAATTATCACACCAACATTTGGTGCATATAAAGAGTGGCCATTTAAAGATGTGGCATTATGTGAAGCTCCAAAAGTTGAACAAACAGAAGAAGCAAAAAAAGAAGTTGAAGAAAAATTCCAAGATATTACGAAAAAAATCAAAGAGATTTTAGGCGAAGCCGTTACGGATGTTAGAGTGACAAACAGACTCTCTGAATCGCCTTCTTGTGTGGTTAAAGAGGGGAACGAACAAATGGCTCAAATGGCTCAAATGATGCGAGCAATGGGTCAAGAAATGCCAGAAGCAGCACCGATTTTAGAAATCAATCCAGACCATGCTATTGTAACAAAACTCAATGGTTGTGCCGATGATAAAATGATAGAAGATGTTTCTTGGGTACTTTTAGACCAAGCGAAAATCAGTGAAGGTATGGAAATTACTGACGCAGTAGCGTTTGCACAAAGACTTAACAGAATCACAGCAAAAGCTTTATAAAAATAAAAGAACTATTTGCACGCATCTTCGGCGTTGCAAATAGTTTTTTTCTCAATCACGTACTTTAGTACGCTCAATCAAAAAAAACTCTTTGCGCCTTGAATCTACATACAACTAGTTCTTTTAAGGTTTTAGATGATTTATTTCATCATTATAGTAACTATTAAATACTTTTTTAAAATTTTCTACAAGACTAATATTTTTGTTTTTTAATTCTTGAATATAATCATTAAAATCTTTTTCTATAGTTTTTAATATTTTAAAAGGATTAATTTTTATTTCTTTAGTTTGGGGAATATATTCAATTTCTTTTTCATAAGTATAATTTAGTAAGACTCCATCTCCAATCATGCCTGTGTGCATCATTTGATTTCTTGTTTCTCTTATAATGTCTCTTATATTAATGCCTTTTAAGCTAGAAAAAACTCTTTCTATTCCTTTACATAAAATTTCTGTTGATTCATCTATTTTCTCAGATTTTTTTATTCTTTCACGGTATCTTTCCATTTTTTCTAAATAAGAAAAAATTCCAAATAGAACAAAAATAGCATTTTTAAAAGGTTTATATTTAAAATCAAGAGACTTGTTATTTTCATCTATAATTAAGTCATCTCTTAAAAGTGTCCACATTGGATGAATAATCCATTCTTTAACTTCCTTTTCAAAAATAGTTATTTTGTCATTTATATTTGTAATATATAATGGTTTATCAGGATTTTCATCATCAATTAGTTCTTTCGCCTTTAAGTAAATTCCTTCACATAAATAATAATCTTCAGTTATAGTACTCACTTTTAATCCTTAAAAATAATTTTTTATAATTGTACCAAATAAATTTGTGTTATAATTATTAATTAAAAAGGTCAAAAAATGGAAAAAGAATTATTAAATAAAATCAAAATTGAGAAACAAAAACTTTTACTGGATGGTTTTAAAATCATTGGGGTATTTGGTTCTTATGCTACAAACACTCAAACAAAAGAGAGTGATATTGATTTATTATATGATATTGAACCTATTTTTACTCAAAAATATGCTGGTTTTGAGGCTTTTTCTCGATTATCTGAAATAAAAGAATCTTTGCAAAAATCTTTAAACCTTAATGTAGATATAGCTACTGTCGATAATAATTCTAAAACATTTAAAAAATTTGCGTTAAAAGATGTTATTTATGTCTAGTGCATTTGAAAAATTAAATTTTATATTAGAAAAAATTGAGGACATTGAATCGTTTAAAACAAGATATAAAAATATCGAAGAGTTATTGAATGATACAATGGGATACGATGCAACTCTCATGTCATTACTTCAAATTGGTGAAACACTTAACAGTTTAAGAAATGAATCGTATGCAGATAAATTGCCTATCAAAGGTACATATGATGTCAGAAATTTTATTGCACATGACTATGAAGGTGTTAATAAAGCAATCATAGAAAATATAATCAGAATAGAATTACCAAAATTAAAAGAGGTAATTATTCACATAAACAGCAAGTAACCTCAGTTACTCACTCTTTCTAACTCATGCAGCGAATTTGAAATCGAATCGGCTACTTCGTCGGTGACGAATTCATGCCATTTCATCATTTGATTGATCATATTTCGTTTGCATAAATCTTTCATCTCTTTATCGAAAAATTCATTGTCATTTATTTTGTTGATGATGGGTTCTACTTCAAGGTTTCCCTCTTTTACCATACTCATATTTTCGTTGATAAAGTATTGTACCGCATCCATGGAGGCTTGTTTTAGCAGTTCCATTTCGTAGATTCGTTTTGCATCGGGCATCTCTTTTAAATCTTTTAAAAGTTCGTAAATAGAACCCAGTGCATTTTTAAAATCAACGTCTATATCGACGTTTACTTTAGTATCTGTAATCATTTTTCTCATAGATACTTGGTAGTATATCTCATATTTGGCCAGGTTGTTGATGATGTTATATTTTGAAAACTCTTCTTTGATATTCATATCTTTCCCCTTGTTTTTTTGTAATATTAAATTATAACAATTAATTATTACAAATTTAAATATTTTATCTTAATACAAATAAAACTCTGTAGAATACAAAAAAATTTTTAGGAGAAATATTTGTATTTAGAAATTTTTATTCTCATATTGCTTATTATTGTCATATTTTTCTTTTTCTTTAAAAAGCAAAAAAAGTCTAAAAAAGGAAAAATTCCTTTCAAAAAGAGCATCTAGTGTCAATGAATTGTCAATTCTTCTCTTGAACAATTGTGATATACTTTAAAAAAAGGATTTACAATGACCAAATATCTATTTTTAGCTTTTTTAGCACTCTTTTTAACGGCGTGTGGTTCTGTAACCTTCAATTATAATACCAGCAATCAAGATCTATCTTTTGATTTAAAAGAGGGTGAACCGTATGCGATTAAGTTAACGAATCCAGTTGTTACTTTAACCCATGATAGCTGCACTTTTTATTCTTATGTACTCAATGATGACTCGTCATCTTATGGAAAAATCTTTATTGAAGATATCTCTTTACAAAGCAATTGTAAATGGAATGGTTTGGATTTGAGTTTTTTTGAATCAAATTTTAAAGATACTCTCAAACTTCAAAGCATGAAAAAAATCGAAAATATTGCCATAAATAACTATGAGTTTTTAACCTATAAAATCAATGATGACTCCTACATGAATTTAATCTATATCTTTGGAGTAAGCACTACAACGTTTATTGTCGATTATGAGGGAAAATTATCCAATGAGTTATTAGAAGCCTTTGATAAAAATGTGACCAGTAACTATGTGCATGAAAAAAGATTTTCTTCAAATTTTAATGACTCTTTGGTAAGAAAAAATCTTTTCAAAGGTTATTTCAATCAATATTCTGAGGATTACAGCTCAAAATAAAAGAGAATCTTTGCGCTTTAACCTTGAAAAATAAGAGGCTTTATGTTAAAGTTGCTCAATAATTACATAACAAAGACAACTGATGAATATATTCAAAAAAATATTAAAAAAACTTGCAAAAGCCTCTTTACCTATTTTTAGTTTTGACAACAATGAACTGAATTTTCAAATCGATTCAAACGATATGCTCAGCTACAAGATTGAAAACTTTGACTTTAAAACCCGACATGACCCTTATGTGTTAGATGGCTACACGATTAAAACTCGTGATATTTTTGTCGAACACATTAAGTTAGAGAGCGATTCTTCTTGGAATGGTGAGGCTTACGGTATTTTCAAAAGTTTTATTAAAGATAAGTTGAATTTGAAAAACATGCAACTTTTAAAAGAGATGCAGTTTGAAAATTACACCTTTACAATCTATAACATCAATGATGAATATATTTTGTATTTTATTCATATTTTTGAGATGAATAAAAATACCTTTCTCATTGATACCAAAGGGGATTTGTTTAATACCATTATCTCTGCTTTAGATGAAACGTATGTTGATGTCTATAAAAATGAGAATAAAACAGAGGTGAACTTTGATGTAAGTTTAATCAAAGCCAATGGTATTTTCTCCTATTTTGGGCACATGCACGGTTAAAACACTGCAAAATTTTACGTTACAAAAAAGGATAATCGTTGGGTCAAACAATCGAAGAAATTTCAGATTTTTTACTTGGATTTAAAAACAGAGATGTTTTAGAAAATGAAATCATAGAATACAAAGATCAAATCAAAGCTTATGCACACGCCTTACAAGCCAATGAAGCATTTGAACAGTACAAAGATAAGTATTTGGCGTTAAGAGGGTATGCGTACCGATTAGACAACGCAAAACTGCGACTCTATTACAGTTTTAAAGAATCAGTTGAATCTTTTAATTTAGCCAAGCTGGCGCACAACCAAGAGGAGTCTTTGGCGGTTATTTATAGCACATTGCCTTTGTTGGATATTTGTATTGATGAAATGTTGGGATTGGATGTAAATGAAGAGGAGAAAGAGTTGTGTAAAGATATTTATGCCAATCAGATGAAAGAGCTGAGTACTCAAAGTAAAAAATACCATATGTACCAATAAAAAAAGCAACACATCAGGAGAAGAAGAGGGGGAGTTTGATGTGTTGCTCTTTTAAAAACGTATAAATAATTCAAATAAAAATTTGAAATTATAAACAGTATTTCTGTTTAAATTCAATGTAGTAATTTCTTACTTATTGAAATTCTAACAAAACAGGATAAAAACTGTCCTATATAAAAAGAGTTAATAGGATATTTTTAGTCCTATTTAAGTTTTAATACAAATACAGATTTAAAAATATTTACGATAGAATCCTATAACGACAATAAATCAGGAACATTATGAGAGAAATCAATATAAAAGATTTGAATGTAAAAATAGAAATTTCTTCATTATTAAATTTTATAAATTCAAAAAAAGAGTTTGAAATTGACTCAAACGGTCACGTTTATCTTGCTCATGAAGCACCCAAAACGTTGCCACTTATTTTTAGAGGGCAAGCAAAAGATGCAAAAAGTTTAGAGATACAAACCATTATTGCCAATGTTTTTACAAAAGAGTATAAACCTGAAGTCAGTGCAACGGTTTGTACACTCACTCCACTTGGCGCATGGCAAAATATTATTGCTCTTAATCAAGACAGAATGACCTATTTCGATCACCAAACCGATGGCGTGGAACTTTTTGAAAATAAAGAGTTAGAAAACATAGGGTGGAATGCGATTCCTTTAGATATTAACTATCGAGAAATCAGTGAATTCATAGAAAACAATTGTGAAGGTAATTTTATGTTTTATGACAATGGCATGCATTTTAATGGTTTTGTCATCGTTTCAGATATTGAAAAAACAAAAAGAAAAGTCAAAGAGTATATTGTGGGTCAAATCAAAGAGAAAATAGAAAACAACGAATTATCACTG
Source organism: Marinarcus sediminis (SeqCode) (assembly GCF_048571275.1). Lineage (GTDB taxonomy): Bacteria > Campylobacterota > Campylobacteria > Campylobacterales > Arcobacteraceae > Marinarcus > Marinarcus sediminis. The sequence continues at coordinate 2,500,149 of NZ_CP182357.1, read as the reverse complement.
AATGAAATTGATGAAGAGATTGCAGAGTCGTTAGAATTTTTTGGGTTTAAAGGTTAAGTGTGGAAGATTTAATAAAAGAGTGGGGATACATAATTCTCTTTTTATACTCATTTGGAGGAGGCTTTTTAGCCCTTGCTGCTGCAGGTGTTCTTTCATATACCGGTGATTTGAATATTGTGCTTTCTATTTTGGTTGCAGGAAGTGCAAATTTTATTGGGGATCAATTTCTCTTTTATTTGGCACGAAAAAATAAACTGTATGCCAAAGAGATGATGCAAAAATATGGGCGAAAAGTGGCATTGGCACATTTGATGATGAGGCGATACGGCTCATATGTTATTGTTGTACAAAAATACATTTATGGCATTAAAACGTTAATCCCTCTTGCCATGGGATTAACCAAATATGATGCCAAAAAATTTATGCTTTTTAATATTTTAGCGACTGTTCTTTGGGGTGTGGTTGTAGGTTATGCCAGTTATTTTATGGGTGAAGTGATTTTAACACATGCCCAAGAGTATAAATATTATGGTGTAGGGATTATTCTTGTAATTGTTTTTGGTGTATCTGTGTATCTTAAACGCATTTGATAACGCTATATTTGGTTTCTTTTTTTTGGTTGTGTATGGCTTAATAATTGGTTATAATACGACAAAAAAGAAAAGGGAATATTATCTCAACATTTAATCAACTCAATCTGCCCGCACAATTTTTAGAGAATCTGCAATCGTTAGAGTTTCTAAAAATGACAAAAATTCAAGCGCTTGCACTGCCAACACTTCTGCAAAACAGAGATGTCATTGCGCAAGCCAAAACAGGCTCAGGGAAAACCGTGGCGTTTTCGATTCCTGTTGTGCATAAACTTGATGTTAAAAAGTTCAAAATACAATCACTGATTTTAGCACCCACACGAGAGTTAGCCAATCAAATTGCCGTGGAAATACGAAAACTTTCGCGACACATTCATAATGTTAAAGTTTTAACACTATGTGGTGGTATGCCTTTTAAACCGCAAGCAGCTTCACTTTTTCATGGAGCCCACATTGTAGTTGGAACACCTGGGCGTATTTTAAAACACATTGAAGAGAAGAACATAAACCTTGAAGATGTCAATACTTTGGTTTTAGATGAAGCAGACAAAATGTTGGACATGGGTTTTTATGAAGATATCATGAAAGTCATTGAGCCTCTACCAAAGCAGCGGCAATCTCTGCTTTTTTCTGCTACATATGAAGAGGGCATTCAAAAACTTTCAAGCTCAATTTTACGCGATGCTGTGATGATAAAAGATGAAGAAGAACAAGAAGCAAAAATTGAACAACGTTTTTATGAAACCAAAGAAGAGGTTAAAACTACACTTATTCCTGCATTAATTTCATCAAATAAAGCACAATCGGTCTTGATATTTTGTAACACAAAAATCAAGTGTGATGAACTCGCCGATGAACTGTTTGATTTGGGACTTGATGTTCAAACACTGCATGCAGATATGGAACAAAAACAACGCGATGAAACCATGATTATTTTTTCAAATAAATCGTACCCCATTTTAATTGCTACGGATGTGGCTTCAAGAGGTTTGCATATTGATGACATTGATTTGGTCATCAATTATGATTTAGCCAGAGATGATAAAGTACATACACACAGAATTGGAAGAACGGCTCGAGCGGGTAAGGGTGGTTTAGCAGTAACTTTTTATGAAAATTATGAGAAAGAAAAAGTTGAAGATTTACAAGAAATTTTTCCTGATATTGTTTTTGACAAAACTGAAAATATTATCGACGATGAGAATTTTAAAATTGACAGTGAATACCGAACCATATTTATCAATGGTGGGAAAAAACAGAAACTTCGAGCAGGGGATATTTTAGGGGCATTAACCGCTGGAATTGGCTTAGAAAAAAGTGATATAGGTAAAATCAATTCGTTGGAATTTTGCTCGTATGTTGCCGTTAAAAAAGAGGTATTATCTAAAGCACTTCAGGGCTTGGAAAAGGGGCGAATAAAAGGGAAATATTTCAGAGTGTTTGAAAAATAAATTTAATTTAATTTTTATTCGCTAAAATATTGTCACAAATTACAAAAAGGGTTATTATGGCAAGAGCGAGTGCAAGACATCTGCTTGTTGACAGTTTAGAACTGTGCAACGATTTAAAACAACGAATTGAAAATGGAGAAGACTTTGCTGCTATTGCACAAGAGTATTCTTTATGTCCTTCAGGGCAAGACGGTGGAAATTTAGGTGAGTTTTCTCAAGGACAAATGGTGCCAGAGTTTGATAAAGTCGTTTTTAATGAAGCGATTAATGTGGTTCATGGACCTGTTCAAACTCAATTTGGATACCACTTATTGGAAGTGACTTCAAGAAGCTAATTTTATAAATACAAGGTTTTGGCCTTGTATTTCCTCCTTAATATAAAATAAATAAAAAAATCTATATAAATTATTATATTTTTAATTAAAAAGTTACAGAAATAAGATATAATATTATTTCAAGCAAACCATTTACTGCTATGGGGTCAGGAGATAAAATGAATGCTAAAAATGACAATTTGGAAGATTTGAAACTTTTTTATGCATTGATTGATGATTCAAATGAGATGATATTTATCACCAATATGCAAACGTATCAAGTCACTTATGCCAATAAAATAGCTTGTAAAACACTTGGGTACAATTTAAATGACATGAGAAAATTGCTTGTGCCTCAATTTAGAAAACCTTTTAATGACGAAGAAACATATAAACAATTTCTGCAAAAACTTGAAAATAAAAAAACATTAAACGCCTACACAGTTTTAAAAACAAAAAACAATGAAGATATTCATGTTGAAACCAGTTCAAAAATGGTGATAATAGATGGTGTTAAATACAACATTGCCATTGTAAGAAATGTACAATCTTGGATTGAAAAAGAGAAAATCAAAGACTCAATTCTTGCACAACAAACTAAAATGGCATCCATGGGTGAAATGATTGAAAATATCACACATCAGTGGAAACAACCTTTATCCATTATCTCAGCCATGACAACACTTTTAATCTCTAAAATAAAAAGAAAAAAAATCGAAGAAACATATTTGTTGGACTCTTTGGACACGTTAAAAACAACCAGTGAACACATGAACAAAACGATTGATAGTTTTAAAACCTTTTTTAATCCATCCAATAAGATTGTTTCTATAAGTATCAAAGATTTACTCTCCCAAGCCATAGAGCTTACTGGGGCATCACTGCTGGCCAATAAAATTACCTTAGTATGCAAAGAACCCAACGCGTCGTGGTATATTCATGGAATTAAAAATGATTTGATTCAAGCGTTGATTAATATCATCAACAATGCAAAAGATGCGCTAAAAGAGCAAAAAAATTTAACTGAAAAACTTATTTTTATTGAGGTAGAAGCACATAAAGATGATTTTACAATTGAAATAAAAGACAATGCAGGTGGAATACAAGGGGATATGGAGAAACTTTTTGATTCTCACTATACCACCAAAGCAAACAGTGGTGGTACAGGCATTGGTTTATATATGACCAAACAGATTGTTCAAAGCCATTTCAATGGAGATATTGTGGTTAAAAATAAAGAGTATGTTTATAAAAAACACAAATGTAAAGGTGCCTCTTTTTTACTGAAAATTCCACAAAATTAACTATAAAAAAATATCAAATAAAATTGTTTTTAACTCCTCTTTCATTTGAGTGTTAATCATTCGTTTGTTGGTGTAAATATAAAATGGAACGGTGTTTAGCATTGAGTGTTTTAGCCGTTTTCTCAACGTTGAAATTTCATCAATATTGATGAGATTTTTTCCATCAAAAAGTTCAAACTCTTTTTCAATTCCTAAATTAAATGAAACCACTTGATAGGTGAAAAATGTCTCTTCATTTTCCCAAAAAGCGATGAATTCATCCAATCTTTTTTGCAGCAATTTAAGTTTTGATTCGGTGATATAGCCAAAACTCTCTCTGAATTTATAGCGTTCAATGGTGCTGAAATCAAGGGTGATGTAAAATTCATTTAGGTTTTTCCAAGTGGTTTTAAAAAATCTTTTTCCAAATAAAACCTCTTCAAAACAGACCAAATATTTTTTATCTTTTCCCGTTAAGTGTCTTCTGTTTTTAATGGTAAAGTACTCTTTTTTAAACAATGAAATGAGCCAATTTTCATCGAGCATACTGATCAAATCGAGTTTTTTAACTTTGTTTGTTTCTTGCATAAATCGCCACAACATTGAAATTGAATCGGTGATATCAGCACTACTCTCTTCTTCTTTATCTTCAAAATATTTTTTCGATAAAAACAGCACCACATTCTCTAAGAGGGCATCGGTTTTAGCAATTCCATAATTGAAAATCACTTTTTTATAAAGATTAAATCGCATCTCTAACATGTGTTCAATGTCGATTAATCCCATGTCTAAAAAACTTAAACGATAATTGCCATCTCGTTTGACCAAAATGGTTTGTTTGGTAATACGTATGTGGTCATTGGGCCCACCAATATAGCCAGAAGCGAGCATGTCACGGTTGATGTAATCAAGTCTGTCTGCATCGACGGTACTGCTGATAATTTTGTGTAATACAGTAAAGTCAAAGCCATTGTAGAGGGTCTCTTCTAAGATAAAAATAGAGAGTTTATGAATGAGTTTGAGATAATCTTTTTGTTTGGGTTTAATGATTTCGGGCAATTCCACTTCAAAAAGAGTATCAATAAGCTCTTTCCCATTGGCTTCATGAAGCACCAAAGTGCTGTTTTGTGTAATGGTTGCATAAATATTTTTAAAGTTTTGCTCTTTTTCATTGAGTGTTGAGCTCTCTTTTCTTTCAAGGGAGTTGTAGACTTTTTTTAATGCATACTCCACTTGATGTGAAAAGGGAAGATGCCCAACATCGTGCAGAAGTGCTGAAAGACGAAGTGCTTGAAGCGTAATATTATACACTTCTCTTTGTGCGCGTGTTTTGGTGGGAATGGTGAATTGATACAACTCTTTATTGTCAAAATATGAGACGCCACCATCTAAGGGAATATCGAGATTTTCATTTTCAATGATGGACTCAATGACTCTCTTTAAATCTTTTAAAAAAGCGTTTTTGGTCTCATTGCTTGTATTTAAAAGAGCATTTTCAAGCATGTATGAACTCAAATGCATGGTTCCCAATGAGTGAATAAAACGTTTGGTCGTAATGGAGGGATAAGAGAAATAGGCCAATGCATTTTGTGTAATGAATTGAAGCCTATTTAAAATTTTAGTTTGAAGAATTTTATCTTCCAGTTTGGTGTATTCAATATGATTATAAATCGTATCATTAATTAATCTGTTTTGTATGGCTTATTTCCTTTTTTCAAAAATTCTTTCGGTAAACTCTGCAAATTTTCCTCGCACAGCTTTCTCTAACTCAATGGCAAACATATTGAGTTCGGGGTGTTTATTGTTGGTCTGTTTTAACAAAGAGGTTAACCCATTGTTGTATTTATTTAAATACATATTATCAATTTGTCGATTGGATCCAATGACAATTGCCATGCAAGTTTCATCGAGTCTTGAGAGTATGAGTTGGGTGGTTTTTTCACTTGAATTTTGCCATTCATCCATAATAACAATAGCTGAGCTGAGGGTTCTTCCTCTTGCTTCTCCTGGCCAAAGTGTTTCTATACAGTATCGGTCAGTCAGTTCAGAGATTTTAGACTCTATGGACTCTTTGTTCTCTCTGTTTTCACTCTTTTTAAGATTTTTTTTCGCAATAAACTCTAAGGTATCTTGCAGTGCCATGTTATAGATTCTAAACTTTTCATCATTTCCCGATAAAAATCCCACTTCAGCACCTTGATCAAGTGATTCAATGGAATTTCTTACATAAACAATTTTATCATAACACCCTTTGTCTATAAGTCGCATGGCTGATACCGTTGAAAGCAGAGTTTTTCCTGAACCCGCTTTTGCATCAATGACCAACAATTCGTAGGCGTTGGATAAGATGGCCTTCATAAAAAGTTTTTGTTTTAAATTGACAGGTTTGACGTGTAAGGCTTTAAAGTCATCCTCTTTCAAAACTTGCAATCGTTCATTTACAACAATGGCGTATTCACTGTTGCCATCACTGCTTTCAAATGAGTAGGAAAAGTTTTCATACTCATATTTTTCATCAACGAGTTTGACCTCTTTGCCATCCAGTGCATTAAATTCACTGGAGTCCAAAAGCACATTTTTTAAGAATAGAAACTTTGGCACTGTGGATTTATCATCGTGTAAAGTCTCTGCTTTTATCCCTTTAAATTGCGCAAAAGTTCGAGCATAAATATCAATAGATAAAAAGATGGTTTGCGCACCCTTATAATACTCTTGTGCCACAGCTGCAACTTCAATGATGCGTTTGTCATTGCTTTCGCTGATATGTACTTGTTCAAATTGAGATTCGTATTTATCTTTAGAGATAATATGAAGGGTCAATTCATCGTTATAAAGTTTAACGACTTTAAACGCCTCTTTGTGATCAACTTCTTTTATTTTCATCTTTGCTAAAAGTCTAGCAAACTCTCTTGAGTGATATCCTATTTCATTTGTCAGTTTCTTTTTGTCCTCTAATTCAATTAAAACTGTTTCAGGAATTACAATTGTGTTTGACCGGTTGTCAGATACTCGATAGAGATTTTGTAGGTTTTGCAAAATGATATTGGTATCAATAACATATATTTTTTCTTTCATGAGAAAAGTATAGCATGTATTAATTACATTTACATTACGCGAAAGAGGTTTTTTTAAGAAATTTTCACTAAATCATAATGTCCAAACATAAAATGTATTCGGTCGCATTGTGATTGAATTTTTTGGCAAACGTACGACACATATTTCCTGTGGCGTGCGAAATGTATTTTTGACTTAAAAAAGTGTGTTTTTTTGAATTTTTTGTCATGTAGTAATACTCTTTTAAGTAGTGACTGTCTCCATGTTTTGCGGGAGAGAAAAACTTTCTTGTTTCACCAGAGATAATGGTTTCTCCCACTTGCATGGCAGTGTCAAAATCAATCAAATAGATGGCTTCGAGTTTGAGTTCATTGTTTAAAAACTCTTTGAGTGTTTTATTTGAAAAATTGTCGGGATTGAGTTTGATCAATTCATCAATGACATATTGAGAATAGATGTGCGTATTATCAAAGAGTTTCTCTTTTTTCTCTTTGTGCTCTTTTAACATCTTTTCATTGGCAATTGAGATATCTGCAATTTTCTTATTGATGTTCTCATCTTGAGTTTCTATAAACTCATCGGGACGCGCAAAAAAGAAACCTTGGTAGATGGAAATATCCGATTTTAAACACTTTAAAATTTCGCAATCTTGTTCAACTCCTTCTGCTAAAACAATTGCCCCAATTTTTGAACACATTTTATTGATGGCCTTAATGATTTCAGAGTTGATGAAATTTTTATTAATATCATAAATTAAAGATCGATCGATTTTAACAATGTCGGGTTTAACTAAAGAGAGTCGATCAAAGGTGGAACCCGCCACACCAAAATCATCAAGAGCAATATTGAACCCTTTGGCTTTAAAATAAGCAGAAAATTTTTTTAAACTCTCTGAGTTGTTGATTTTATCCTCTTTTATTTCTAAGACAATATTTGAGGGCAATATGGCTTCTTCTTGACAAATGGTGTAAAAATCAAACTCTTCAAATTCGAACTCTCTGTCAATGAGTGAAGATTCAAAATTTAAAAAAAGTAAAAGGGCACTGTTTTGTTGGTAATAGGGAACAAATTTTTTAATTGAGAGTGCTCGTACGTATTTGTCAAAAGAGAAGGTCAAATTATGCTCTTTGGCTTCACTGAATAACTGCATAGGTGAAATTGCAGTACTCTTTGAGAATCCTCGTGTAAGTGCTTCATAACCAATGACTTTTTTACTGACGGTTGATATAATGGGTTGGAAATAAATTTTAATATCGTAGTGTTCTAAAAAGTCATTTAAGGTCATTTGGTTCTCTCCCTTGTTTGTATGTTTGTTTGTGGCTTAATGAATAATCATAAAATTATTTTTGAAAACATATCTTTATAAACTTCCTTTATTTTTGTAAAAGGAAAATTATTTTATCAAAAAAAAAGAGAAAAGGAATATTAACAGTGTATAAAAAGTATACACTTAATAACAATTTAGTGAGTTTTATGAAGAAAATAAAGAGTTTTAGAAGAAGCGATGTTAATCACCCAAGCGCTTGTTACTTAAGATAAAGTCAACAAGTGCTTTTGAAATACGTTAGGCAACGACTCTGTAGGCTTTAAGTTTTTTATCCATAAAAAAAGTACCAAAAGGCAAGAGTGAAGCGATAAATAACTTCATACTAAAAAGAGTTTTCCATTGATGTTTTTTCATCGATTGTGCAAGAAAAATGATAAAGAGTGTAAATAAGATGCCATGCCCCATACCAACAATTTTAACAGCAATTGGATCATGGGCAAAATATTTCAGTGGCATAGCAATAAAAAGAAGAGTAATATATGAAAGCCCTTCTAAAAAAGAGATTAATCGGAATTGGTTGAGGGTATTTAACATTGTAAACCTTTTAAATTATAGTGTAAAGATTTTATTTAAAGAAAATAAAAATAGACTTTATAATTTAAGTTTACTATGAAAGGTAAAGTTCCACTTCATCTTCATTTTGAATGATAAATCCACTGGAGTTGATGTCGGTTTTTTTGGCAACTTCATGGATTAAGATTAATCCTTTGTTGTTCTCTCTGTGAACCAAATCGCCTGCTCTGCAAGTGCAACAGTCAGCATCTATAAGTTTGTACCCTTCATGTGTGGCACTGTTGAGCATTTTTTCTTTCATGGCTTTACTGAAAATGACAGCAACATCAATTTGAGAATCGAGTTGTTTTTTTAAGTACTCCCAATTGTCCACTAAAACCCCTTTGTGCAGTCCCGCTCGTGAATAGGTTAAGTGATAATTTGAAGGCAGATTTTTTCTGTTTTTTGCAATATCGTATTTGGTGTAATCAAAAAATTGCACTTCCTTGAAGTACTCCATGATATTTTTGTATTTAACCTCTTTAAACGTAAAGGCCTCTTTCTCCCAAAGAATATCGGATGTTCCATTGAGTTGAACAGCCGCAATCAAGCCCTCTCTTTGCGCTTTTTTTTGAAGGGCATTGATCTCTTTGATGAGTTTTATAAAAAACTCTTCTCTTTGAAGAAGAAATTTAAAGGTTCTTTTGAGTCTGGCTTGTTTGATTTTATTTTTGTTAAAATCGCTGTTTTTTAAAATACCTTGATGGTAAACACACGATACAGAACAACCATTGGTGGCTTTTTTACATAAATTGATTTTATCGAGTTTTAAAGTGCTATCGTATGAAACGCCATAATAAGAGGCATTCATAATATTTTTTTGAGGTGCTAAATAGAGTGTCCCTATGAAGTAATCCGATGTTTTGTTAAGTGTTAATAGTGACGTGGTATTGTAATCGTAATCCAAAAAGTTTCCTGTATGTTTAAAATGGGGAGAGAATTTTACCTGAGTATGTTTTAATATCTGATAAAATAGGGACCAAGAGTGAACGATACTTAGTCTGATAATTAAGTATCCTGTCCCCGGAATTTTAAGTAAATCTAAAAGATACTCTATCTCATGATTTGAGGCAGCTTCATTTGCTAATTTTATATTTTCAAAGTTGTTTAAGTAGTTTATTAAATAGTGAAATTGAAAAATAAAACCGATATTTTTTTGTCTAAATTTATCTATATTTGTAATATCTAAGTAATTGTTATATTCAAAGTTTAACTCTCCACTTTTAGGCTTAAGAAGAGTTGATAGTATAGAAAGAAGTGTTGTCTTTCCACTTCCACTTTCTCCAATCAAAGAGATAAATTCACCTTTTTTTATTTGTAAATTAATATTCTTTAATGCAATATCTCCATTATAATCATGGTTTATATTTGAAGCTTGGATAATCATATTTTATCTCCTTGCATTAAAATGATTGGGTCGATTTTTGAAGCATTTAAGGCTGGAATGATTGAACCTAAAATTGCCATTGAAAGTGAACAGCCAAATAAATAAATAGCCAAAGTAGATGAAATCTCACCATTTACATACCCATGAAATAGTGATGAAGTTCTTATAAAATATAAGGCAATCCAAGAGATAAAAAAGGCACTTATAAAACTAAAAACTCCTAAAATAGTACTTTCACTCATGATTTGCAAGATTATTTTTTTAGTTGAAATTCCTATGGCTCTTTTGATACCAAACTCTGTTTTTCTTTGATTTATAGTTATACTCATGATACTTATGATTCCAAGTAATCCCATACAAAATGAGATAAGACCTATAAGATTTGATGAGGTTTTTATGATTTTAAATTGATTATAATTATCTACAAAGTTTTGAGTTGATTTTACTTCTATATCAGAACTTAGTGCTTGTATTTTTGAGATAAGGTCTTTGATATTTGTATCAATTTTACTATTTACCATTAGCATTGAAGCACTTTTATTAAAAATGGCACTTGCATCAGATATATTTAAAACAACTCCTCCATTTTCAAAGCCAATCTTACTTTTATAGACCCCTGATACTTGGAACTTTTTATCGGCTATTTGTACAGTTTTTTTATTTGAAAGTGAGTTATAAATAGATTTTCCCACAAGTACTTCATTTGGTTTTGGATAAGAACCTTGTGTTAATTTGTAATTATCAAATCTATTTTGAGTGACTCCATAAACAGCAACGATTGGTAACTCTTCAACTGGACTAGCTCCTACAATTATCGCTGAAGTTTTTTGTACACCTTTTAATTTTTCGATTTCTTTTATTAGTTTTATATTTACATTTGAAAAAAATGTATCAGAGATTTTTGCTTGAGTGATAATAATATCTCCATCACTTTTTAGCATATTTGAGTACATAGAGATAACTCCATTTGAAATAGAGCTAATAAGAAAAATAGATGTTATTGAAAATATTAGACTTATATATATTAAAGTTGTTTTTAGAGGATTGGCTTTTAAAGCTTTTAGCGACATACTTAACACATATTTCCTTTTTTATTTTAGGAAATAGTATAGTTTTTACATGACGCCTTTATGAATAGAATATGAAAAAAAATTCATATTGATTTTTAGATAAAACTATATTTCTATTAAAAGAGAAAATACCTGAACACAAAATCTGGTTTGCTTATATACGATGTATAGCTTCCCCAGTTTGTGATGAAGTGGCGATGGTATTTTACACCTTTAGCTACTTTTATTTAGCTATGAATACACCAGCTCCTTGTATACTTCCATCATTAAAGTTAAAGCCTCCTCCCATTGCTTCTATTCCACCTCTTCCAAAAAAAGAACCATGTAAGCTTCCATTTATATCTTTCCCTCCATGAGTTAATTCTGATAAAAAACCTGAACTATTTATTTTACCATTTTTAAACTCTATGTTATAGTTTTTTTTATGATCAATCTCACCATATTTTAAGTTCAAACTCCCTGTAAAAGAGTTTATCCCTGCACCAAAATCAAATGAAAAGTGCATAAGTGAATTACTATCAATGTCGTATGAATTATTATTATCCAATATATTTCCAGCAATATAGGCATCAGGGCCACCATCAAATGATTTGGTAGTCTTTGAAGTATTATTTATTAAACTGCTTATATAACTTGTGTCAGTTTTAACACCTGCAATCCAATACCCAGAATAAGGTACACCTTCAAATGTGCTGTCCCACGTTCCCCAACGTGCAAGCCAAATTACATAATTTCCGTCTCTTATCGGTGGGTCATAACGACCATCGTCATACCTGCCAGGTTGAGAGAATTCTTTGTTATCTATAGTTATCAGAAAGTCTTCATGACCTGCCCCCATTTCTCCAATTTGATAATATTCCCTAGATGCATATCCAAGTAGTGGAAAACCAGATAAACTAATATGCTCTGTAGGGATATCAGGTTTAACAGGATTAAGAGGAGGTGTATCTTCTAAAACTGTAGGAGGTGTAGTATCTTCTGAAGGAGTAGTAACATTTTCTTTAGGAGTAGTTACTTTATTATCATCATTACTACTAGTTGTAAGGGTTCCATCTTTATCATCCTTAGAACCTTCTTTTTCTTCTTCACTAGAAGTCGTGTTCTCTTTAGTTTCTGTTGATTCTTTAGACTCTGTAGTATTACTATCACTCGATTCAGCATTTAAACCTTTTTGAACACTATCTAAGGTCTCTTGTTTTAAAGGTTCTGGAGGAGTTGGGGCTTGACCTTGTAGAGTTCTTGTAAACTCTTGCTTATCAACATTAACAGTAAAATTGTTTGCAGTAACACTAATAGCACCATCCGTACAAATAATGATTTGTTGATTTCCAATAATTGTAGTTCCTCTAATACCAATGCTGCTGTTTTTAGTTCTAAGTTTAAATTTCTCTTTATTAATTTTACCTACTACTCCCGTAATAGACTTAAAAGAGCCTTTCATAAAGCCAAAACTGGCTTTAGACTCTTCTGGTTTATTTGCATCGTAAACATAATCAAAGATATTTAACGTAGAATTTTGCCCAATGGTAATAATAGTATTATCATTCATGGTAATTTGTGCTTTAGAACCTTTTGAAGAATTTATAACATCATTTTTTTCTAATTCTTCTCCAAGTTTAGCTAGGATAGTATTTGAATCTCTAGATATCTTAACATCACCAACTAAGGCTGTTATTTGTCCAATACTGGCAAAGGAAAAAGTAATAAGTATAAAAAGTAATAAGAGTATCTTTTTCATGTTAAATCCTTAAAATGTATAAATCAGTGAAGATTTAATAACTTGTTTTTTATAATCAAAGGGTGCTTGATTTGACATATTGTTTGTAACTTTCCCAGTTTGTGATGAAGTGGCGATGGTATTAGCTCCTTTTAGTTAGGTCCAGCTGAAAATAGCACAGCCCCTTGTATATTATTTACTTCATCATCAAAGTTAACGTTTCCTGCAATTGTGTTTGCTCCACTTCCATAAAAAGAACCATGTAAGCTTCCCTTTATAGGCTCATCATTCTTATTTAATTCTGAATGAGTTAATTCTGATGATGAAAAACCTGAACTGTTTATTTTGCCATTAGCAAACTTTATGGCATACTCCTTAGGACTATCTACATATTCTAAGTTCATACTCCCTGTAAAAGAGTTTACCCCTGCACCGAAATTAAATGAAAAGTTCATAGATGAAACACTAGCATCAATGTAGTATAAAGTATTATTATCAACTATAAGTCCAAATATTATGCAATCAGGGAAACCAAATGATTTTGTAGTTTCTGAAGTGTTATTTATTAAACTACTTATCTCACTTGTATCAGTTTTAATACTTGCAATCCAACTTGCTTCATCATAAGGATTTTGTGCTGAAGACCAAGATATAGTTGTTTCATCAAAGTTAGCATCAGTAATATTTTGGTTATTTATAATTATCAGAGAGCTATTATAGTTATTATTTATCCCCACTTCTCCAGTTTGAAGAGAATAAGAATTTCCATCAGACTTTGCTGTAATTACATACCCAAGTGATGAAAAGCCAGACAAATTAGCATGTTCTATATAGGAAGTAGGGATATCAGGATTAATAGGATCAACAGGAACAACAGGATTTGCAGGATTTGCAGGATCTTCAGGATCTTCAGGATCTTCAGGATTAATTTTAGGTTTATCCGGATTAACAGGAGGAGTATCTTTTAAAATTTTAGGAGGTGTAGTATCTGAAGGAGGTGTAACAGTTTCTTTAGGAGTAGTTACTTTATTATCATTATTAGTAGTAGGTGTAAGGGTTCCATCTTTATCATCCTTAGAACCTTCTTTTTCTTCTTCAGTAGAAGTCGTGCTCTCTTTAGTTTCTGTTGACTCTGTAGTATTACTATCACTAGATTCAGCATTTAAACCTTTTTGAACACTATCTAAGGTCTCTTGTTTTAAAGGTTCTGGAGGAGTTGGGGCTTGACCTTGTAGAGTTCTTGTAAACTCTTGCTTATCAACATTAACAGTAAAATTGTTTGCAGTAACACTAATAGCACCATCCGTACAAATAATGATTTGTTGATTTCCAATAATTGTAGTTCCTCTAATACCAATACTACTACTTTTAGTTTTAAGTTTAAATTTCTCTTTATTGATTTTACCTACTACTCCCGTAATAGACTTAAAAGAGCCTTTCATAAAGCCAAAACTGGCTTTAGACTCTTCTGGTTTATTTGCATCGTAAACATAATCAAAGATATTTAACGTAGAATTTTGTCCAATAGTAATAATAGTATTATCATTCATGGTAATTTGTGCTTTAGAACCTTTAGAAGAATTTATAACATCATTTTTTTCTAATTCTTCTCCAAGTTTAGCTAGGATAGTATTTGAATCTCTAGATATCTTAACATCACCAACTAAGGCTGTTATTTGTCCTATACTAGCAAATAAAAAGTTTGCAAGGATAAAAAGTAATAAGAGTATCTTTTTCATGTTAAATCCTTAAAATGTATAAATCAATGAAGATTTAATAACTTGTTTTTTATAATCAAAGGGTGCTTGATTTGACATATTGTTTGTAGCTGTTCCCTTTAAGGCAAAGATTAGGTTTTTTCTTAAGGGTCTACTTATTCCAATAGAGAGACTATTTATCTTATCAACTCTTCTTGATAAAAAGTTAACATCAGTATCTCTATAGATTACTTTTTTACTGTTTATATTTGTGTTCAGATTAAATTTATAGGGTAAAGCTAAACTATTTTCTAAACCTATTTCAAATGATTCTTTACTTATATCTGTTCTTTGTTCATATATTTCTATTTCTTTGCTATATGCAGTATCTAAAGTAAAAAGTCCAAAGTTTTCTGTTTTATATTTTAAATTATTTGTTAAATCAAATACATAAGCACTTTTTTGTTTATCTTCTTCTTGGTCATAGAGTTTTTTACTTAGTTTAAAAGTGATATCATTTAAAGTTGTTTGCGCAAAAATATGAGAGTTTGAAAGTATCAGATTATAGTTTTTTAAATAGTCTTTGTCATTGTATCTGACATAATCAATTCCAAGTCCAGTGCCATATTTGTTTGCTTCTTCATAAAAAGTTGGAGTAGAAGTAAATGAGATAACATCAATATTACTATCCTTTTTAGTATCATAATCTTGGGTATAAGCTACAAGGCTATTATTTAAAGAGAAGCTTTCATTATATTTATATATATGGTTTATAACAGCAATGGCATCATAATAGTAATCTGACTCTTCTTTTCCATCATTATTTAAAGTTAAATCAGTTCCCAATTGGGGTACAAAGAGTGAGTATTCACCTGCTGTTGCTGAGTTATTTACATTTGAATCATAACTTAAATCAAATACTAAAGCTCCACTTATAAAATGTTTTTGCATAGTTTGTTTTATGTAAATAAGTCTTGATGTAATACTCTTTTTTACATCTGCTGGAGTATCTGCATTAACTAAAACAGCATTAAAGTCTTTTATTGCTTGAGTATAGTTTTTTAGCATCAAGTTACTTTGGGCTATTTCTATTTGAGCTCTTAAATTATTTGGTTGAGCAAATAGTATTCTCTCATAATAACTTATTGCTCTATCATATTCACCTTGCTCATATTCACATCTTCCGAGATAGAAGTTTAGATTCTGGTTTTCCAAATCATTTTTTGATAAAGAAATAAATATTTCGTAAGCCTCTTTATAGTTTTTTTCATTAAACAGTTTTACTGCTTGGTCATATGAGGTTAAGCTTTCTTTTGAAAACAGTAGCGATGTCATAACAAGTGTTAAAAATAATATTTTTTTTGCCATTTAATAAACTTCTTTCCTATGAAATAATTTTTGTAACAGATAGAATAATAACAACTCAAAATCATTGCAAAATCATTGGAAAAGCAAAATATGTGTAAATTTTAGAATTTATAATGATATAATCTGTTCCATGAATAATTTAGATATATTAAAAGAATTAAATGTTTTACATGTAGATGATAATATTCAAGCGTGTGAAAATATCAGAAATACTTTGGAATATTATTTTAAGAATGTATTTATAGCTCATAATGGAGAAGAAGCATTAGAGATATATAATACAAAAGAGTGTCATCTTTTAATAGTAGATTATGATATGCCTATTATGAATGGCTATGAATTTTTGTCAAAAATAAGAGAAAAAGATGATGAAATATCTGCGATGATTATAAGTTCTTACGATGATAAAGTTAAACTCAAAAATGCAATTGGCTTAAATCTTTTGGAATATCTTGTCAAACCTTATGGCTTGAATGAATTAAAAGGTGTTCTAAATAAATTTGTGAAAAGTTTAGAAAAAAAAGAGTTACTGAGATACTACGTTACTGAGACTCTTTTTTACGATAGATTAAAAAAGAGTTTTAGTGATGACTCAAAAGAGTATAAATTTACCTCTTATGAAATAAAACTTATCGAGTATCTTTTTAAATATAAAAACCAAGTTATTAAATATGATGAGCTTTTATATATTTTAGACTCAACTAATCAAAAATCTTTGATAAATTTAGTTTATAATATCAATAAAAAGCTCAATATCAAACTTATAGAAAATGTAAAAGATATAGGGTATTGGTTGAAAAGATAGCATGAAGTTTTTTATTTTATTTTTTATTTTTATTACCTCAATTTTTGCCCATGATTTAGATGTTGTAGAAAAGTATTTTGTAGATACGAATCATTCTTTAAATATAGAAGAGATAATAAAGCACAAAGATAATTTTATTCCTATAAAAGAGTACAATTTAGGGATGACAAAAAGTTCTGTCTGGGTAAAAATTAATTTAAAAAATAACACAAAACAGAATTTAAGAAAAAGAATAAATAATAAAATTGCAGGGATAAATTTAATTGATGTTTTTTTGGTAAAAGATAATCAAATAACAAAAACTTACAAACTAGGAAACTTAAGAGAACATAATAACAGAGAGAATAATTTTAGGACGTCTTACTTTGATATTGAACTTCAACCTTTAGAGAAAACAGAGATATTTATAAAACAAAAAACTTATGGCACGATGGATATAAGGTGGGATATAATTAATATCAAAGATTTTGAAACGTATTATTTTTTTCAAGGATTGATATACGCATTTTTTACTGGTGTTTTACTTGTGATGATTGTTCTTGGTTTTACTCTCTATTTTATTTTTAAAAAGAAACATTTTTTAATTTACTCTTTATTTACCATATCTATTGGGATTTTTCAGCTTACCGTAGCTGGATTTTTATATCAATTGGGTCTTTCACTTGATTTAAATAAATTTTTCATCTTTTTTATTCCTGCTTTTTCAATGATTTTATTTGGTTTGTTTCCCTTATATTTTTTCAATATCCAAAAAAATGAATGTAGAATTACACAAACAATTATAAAAACATCTATTGTTTTACTTACTGTTTTTGCTTTTACACAGTTCTTTTATCGTTCTTATCCTGATGTGCTTTATTATCTTAAATTTTATGTTTATATTATCTTTATACTTATGCTTACTATTTTGATATTTTCAATTCGAATGTTTTTTTTAAAAAAAGACGGGTCTATTTTTTATTTATTGGCAAATAGTGTTTATTTCTTTTTTGCAGGCTTGTATATGCTCGTCTCTTTTGGTATTTTAAAATATGAAGGTTTTTTATATTACTTCCTTTCAGTAGGAGCCATTGGGCAAGATGTGGTTTTAGCCATTGGGTTAATTTATTCTGTATATGTAATGAGAAAAAGAAATGAGAAAAATATTGAACTTTTAGGTGAATATTCTAAACTCAGTTTTATAGGGCAAACCATGATAAATATCTCCCATCAGTGGAAAGAACCTATAAATAATATTTATAGCAGTATCACTTATATAGAGGCTGCCCGTGAATTCAAAGATAAAAATATAGATACAATTATTGATAATAACCTTAAAATTATAAAAGAGACAACTTCTTATTTAAAAGAGACAGCCCTTGGGCAGTTGCATTTTTATAAAGAAGAAAAAAATATTGAAGAAGTTGAGTTTTGTGAAGAGATAAACTATGTTATAAAGCTTATGGAAAATGAGTTCCTAAAAAAAGATATTAAGATAAGTTTTGATTGTAATGATAAGATAAAAATAAAAATAGAGAAAAACTATTTTTTAAATGTGCTGATGATTTTATTTGAGAACTCCCTAAAAGCTTTTGAACGACGAAAGATAAAAAGTCCTAAAATAAGAATTTTAGTCAAAGAAATAGAGACAAAACTTGAAATTATTTTTGAAGATAATGCAGGTGGCGTAAGTAAAGATTTTATAGAAAAGATATTTGAAAAAAATTTCTCAGAGAGCTCTTCTACGGGAATAGGTTTGTATTTGGCAAAAGAGATAGTTTCTCAAAAGTTAAAGGGACAAATAACAGCAGAAAATAGAAATGAGGGCTTATCGTTTAAAATAGTTATTTAAAAGCTCTTCGACCCAAGTATTTAGAGGGCAGATGATAACGATAACCTAATAAATATGTCATGTTATAGAAGAGAGACTATATTATGATAAAGATGACTTTGAATATACCCCAAAGGTTAAATCTTGACTTTAAATAAGTTATCTCTTTTTAGGAATTCTCTTTTGATATTTTAACCAACTCTTTAAAACATTTTTCAAAGGCTTCTACAATTTTTGGGTCAAAAAAGGTGCCTTTTCCTTCTAAAATAATCTCTTTAGATTTTGTTTCATCAAAGGCTTCTTTGTAACATCGTTTTGACATCAAGGCATCAAAAACATCTACAATAGAAACGATTCTTGCAAACAGAGGTATGGCATCGCCTTTTAAGCCTTTTGGATAACCGGTACCATCCCATTTTTCATGGTGATATAACGAGATGTCTCTTCCCATTTTCATGATTTCAGAAGTAGGGTTTTTTAATATAGCTGCACCAATTTCGGGGTGTGTTTCGATTATTTTTCTCTCTTCTTCATTCAATTTCCCAGGTTTTAAGAGTACTCTGTCTGGAATGCCCAGTTTACCAATATCATGCATGGCACTGGCATGTTTTAAAATATAAATATCATTTTTATTTAAACACAGTTTTTGGGCTATGGCTTGTGAATATAAACCTATTCTATTAATATGTTCTGCTGTGTCAGTATCTTTATACTCAGATGCCACGGCAAGTCTGAACAAAGTATCTACATAGGACTCTTTTAAATTTATTTTCATATGGTTAAAAGAGGCAATGAGTTCATTGATCTCTTTAATTGGATTTGGATTAACATCGGATTGATTTAGATTGAGTAACTCCATCTCTTTGGTCATATCTCTGAGTTTTAATATGGGGCTTGAAATATAATTGGATATTTTCAAACTGATAAACAAAGAGATAAAGCCAATGACTATAATAAATAAAATATTGAAGAAATTATTGTTTTTTAATATGCCTAAAAAATCATCTTCAAGCACATACATACCAACTGTCCACTCTAAATCTCCAATATTAAAGGGTAAAAACATCGCTTGATAATAGTTGTCATCTTTTTTAAAAGTCAGGAAAAACTTTTTTTTGATTGATTTCACATCGGTGAGTTTTTTGAGTTCATTGTAAGCCAGTTTTATCACACTGTTCTCATTGAGACTCTCCATTGTTCTGATTTCATTTTTTTCTGAAGGCAGAGATATGATTTTTAATGAGCTATTAATCAAAAATACTTTCCCATTGTCTCCGAGTTTTAAATTATTGATAAACGTAGATAATCGTTCAATTTCAATATCAATTCCAATGACACCTAATAATGCATGGTTTTTATCGTAAAGTGGCGTTGATATTGTGATGCCTGTTTTTTTTGAAGTATAAAATACATATGGCTCTGTCCAGGTTGATTTTTTATGTTCAACGGCGTTGATATACCAAGGTCTCAATCTTGCATCATAGGTATCTTTATCAAGTGTTTCTTCGTTTATAAAGTTCAAATCTTTGTCATGATGTAAAATCTTGACAACTCTTTTCCCCTTTTTATCTATTGTAATATCTTTTTTTAAATATCCTTTATCATCTTTTAAAAGCATCAAAAAATTTCCATCTTTAGAGGCATAATAGATGGCTGAAAAGTATTGATTTATGGCCATTTGTTCATAAAAATAGTTAATAAGATTTTTTTGATTATTTACATTAAGCACATTTTTGTTTTCAAGGTTTTTAGTTAAAAAAGAGGCATCTGTTGCAACATTCATGTATGTTTTAGATTTGTCAACGGCAAAGTCAGATATGTTTTGCATTATTTTAAAGGATTGCTCTGCCATATTTGCTTTGGTTGAATAATAACTCATTATTGTTATCGTACTCATAGAAATTACAATAACGAAAGAGAAAGAGATAATCAGAAGTGTTTTTAAGGAGAGTTTCATAATCATTCCTGTAATTTTATTGTAACAATGATTATAGCTTAAAAATAAAAATAAAAAAAATACTTTATCACTTCTTGGCTTTTTATAATGTGACGAAAAGAAAATAAAACGCTAATTGTGCTTAAAAACCATCCAATGCATGGGCATTAAATTTATACGTTTTATGCGCAGTTTTAACCAAAATATTTTTTTCATTTAACTCTTTAAACAGTTTAATCAGTGTGGGTTTTGAGATGGAAATGTTGTTCATAATATCACTGTATGATGCGACCAATGTATCGTTCTCGTCCAAATTGGAAATAATATATTTCACTACATCCACTTGAATAGAATCGGTCACGGCAGAAATGGTTTTAATCACATTGATGTTTTTGATAATCTCTTTTTTTTGTATGATAGGAAGTAAAATATCATGCAGCGATTCAAGTAACTCTTTAATGTTAATGGGTTTGACAATGTAGTTTTCTACTCGTAATTTTATGGCATCTAAAAAATATTGAGTATCTGTATGAGCTGTTGTAAGGATTATTGGAAGTTGAATATTGGCATCTTTTACTTCAGCTAAAAAATCTATTCCACTTTCGTTTTCCAATAAAATGTCTGAAATAATGACATCGATTTTTTCATTTTTTAGAATTTCCCAAGCCTCTTTTGAACTCTGTACGGCATGCACGTGGTGCACAAAATCTTCTAAAATATCTTTGGTGTGCGTAAGCAGGTTAATGTCATCTTCTAAGTAAAGAATATTTAAATCTTTTAGTATGTCCAAATCTCTATTTTGCATCTTTTTCCTTTGCATAAAGCGGAATGATGATTGTAAACAGCGTACAATTCTCAAACTCGTTTTTATCTATTTTATAAAATGTGTTTTTACAACTGATTGAGCCATTCATATGCTTTTCAATGATCTGTTTTGACATGTAAAGCCCAATACCTGTTCCATTGCTTTTATACTTTGTGGTGTAATATGGTTCAAAGATTTTGGGCAAAATCTCTTTTGGAATTCCGCCACCATTGTCATAAATATTTATTTTGACTTTATTATTGAGTTTTTTTACCACAATCTCAATTAATCTTTGTTTTTCATGTTTGACACTTAAGGCATCTTTTGAATTAGATATTATATTTAAAAATACATGAGAAAGTTCATTGTAGAAGCCATAAATTTGTGTATCTTCTTCTAAATTGAGAGAAAAAGTGATTTTCTCTTTTTCTAAAATATAGTGTGAAAGTTCAAAGGAGTCCTTGATACACGCTTTTAAACTGAAAAAAGTTTTGCCCTTATTGGGTTTAAAAAAGTTTTGAAAGTCATCTAAGGTATGCGACATATTATTGGCCAAAAGCATGGCATCTTCGACTTTTTTTTCTACAAATTCAGGACTGAGTTTTCCCAATTGGGTTTTGAGTTGAAAACTTTGGATAATGACCATAATAGAACCCAACGGTTGCCTCCATTGGTGTGCAATGTTGGCAATCATCTCTCCTAATGACGCCAATCGGGCTTGTTGGAACATTATTAAATCTTTTTTTCGGTTATTGGCTACTTCAAATTTGATTTTTTTCTCAAGGTTTTTATTGAGTTGTTGTAACTCTTTTGTTTTTTCATCGACGGTATCTTCTAATACAATGTGAAGTTTTTTAACGTTATTGATTAAAAAGACCGATAAAATAATTGAAGAGAGAAAAACAAAAATAATTGAGAAATTTAAAATCATGGTTAAGACATTAAAGACTTTTTCGGTGTCTCTTTTTTCATCAATGGCTACGTTTAAATCGTAGTTGATTAAATTGGTAATGTAGATATTAATTGAATTGATTTCTGAATAAACATGATTGAGATGTTCATTTTTAGTACTTAAATTATTCATTTTTAAATATGTTTCAATGGCATGAATATGGCTATTTAAGTGTTTAATTTTTTTGTTAATATTTTGAATGATGTTCTCTTGTAAAATCAAATTTTCATGGGCTGGATTTTTAAAAGAGAATATTTTTTTAATATATTTGGTGATAAAGGTGGGCTCAAACTCATTGCTTTGTGAGTTGTTAATATATTCATTCCAATTTTTTGTAATGAGTTGTTGTCCTAATACAATGACATCTTTGGCCTGAGAGGTATCAATATTGCCATTTTGTACCTCATACAAGGTGTCATATATATTGATTTTATAAGCATCTTTTATCACCTCAAGTTTGGTCAGAGGTTTGGTTCTTTTTTCAAAAAGAATGTCAAAATCGCTTTTAAGAGCATAAATGGATATTTGTGAAAGAATAATAATACAAATCATTCCTCCAGAAATAATAAAAATCAAAAATGAGGTCTTTAATGAAAAAGGAAGGGTATCAATATATGAAAGCAGTTGTTTAATTTTCATATTTAATCTCTTTAAACGATGAGTCGTTATACTCAAACAAATAGACTGTGTTTAACAGCTGGGAGTTTTTAAACTGAGTTTTTAAACCACTTAATTGATTTGTTGGTAACGTTTTAAGTGCATGCAGAAATTTTTTTCGTGTGATATTTCCTTGAATATTTTTTAAGGCATTGACCATGGTTTTTGCTGCAAGAAAAGCTTCAAGAGAGATAAATCCCAGAGGTTGTTCTGGATAATACTTCTTCATGAGTGTTCTGTACTCTTGAATAACGGGAATATTTTTATTGTCGTAGCTGGGAACGACTTGTGAAAAAAGCAGATGTTGCGTTTTGAAATTTAACTCTTTTATCATGGCATTGGCATCGCTAAAGGAGAGGTTGCAAAAAAGTGTATCTTTAAAATTGGGGTGGACTTTTGCTTTTTTAATAAACAAAGCATTGGCTTTATAGGCACCTACCATAATAATGGCTTCTGGTTTGGCATCTTTAATTTCATTGAAAGCGTGTCTTATAGAGAGGGTGTTTCTTTTATATGTTCCTTCCGCTACTAAAGGCAGATTTCGTTTTTTTAAAGCTTGAATGAGTGAAATATAACCCTCTTCTCCGTAATCATCGTTTTGATAAAAAACTGCAATTTTATCCAAGTGTTTAACGGTATAGAGATAATCAACCAATTTCTCGATCTCTTCTTTGTAAGAGCTTCTAAAGTTTACAAAATTTTCATTGAAGCTGTTTCTTAAAAATTCACCCCCAGTAAAAGGTGCAATAAAAGGAAGTTTACTCTCTTCTAAAATTGGTAATATATTTTTTACAGTTGGAGTTCCTACAAAACCAAAAAGAGCAAATATGTGGTCGTTTTTGATGAATTTATTGATGTTTTCTTGTGTTAAAGTGGGTTCATATTTATCATCATAAATTAAAAGTGATATTTTTTTATTTTTTAAAACTTGGTTTTCATTGACATATTTAATATACGCATTTGCACCACTTTCAACAGACTCTCCCCATTTGCTCATCATACCACTTTTAGGAAGTGACGAGCCCAAAACGATGGTGGCGTAATTGAAACGTTCATCTTTCAAATAGTAGTACGTCATGCTAATGAGAAAGATAAAAGAGAGGGTAAATCGAATCAAAAGAGACCTTTTTTTGATTCAAGTATAACACAAAAATGGTAAATCTTTTTTTATTCATATCGCTAAAAGGGTAACATCTCCTTAAAATAGTAAAATTTATTTAACCATTTAAGAAAAAACAAAGAATAATCAAAATAAAATGGTAAATTATATTTTACCAAAAGGCATAATTTATGCAAGACTTTATCTACTACCATCAAGAGAAATTGCCCTTTCCTTTGAGCGAAGATATTTTAAGTGTTTCTGAACTTCCTTCTTCTTTTGACCACTCTTATATTGTTTCAAACACGCCAATGATTCCCTCGGAAATTATTGCCAAAGAGATCGATTTTTATATTAAAAACTCTCAAGAGAGTTTGTCCAATCAAATGAAGAATATAAAAAAACTCTACGAAATTAATGCCAAAAAATTTGATTGTTCACAAGATATTCCTTATGAACAATTGGTCTCAAATCAGCTTTTAATTATTGGAAGCCATGAAGAAAAGAATGAATTTTTAGAGTACATTGGTTCTGATGAGTTTGAGGTGTTTCATGTGGATGATGCTTTGATAAAAACCATTTCAGGACACATTGGGGCATTAGAAGTGATTGTTTTAAGCAATGAAAAAGAGGTGCCATTAAGTGTCAGCCAAATTGCGTGGTTCAATGCAAAAGAGCCAACAAACAGAAGTGGAGTTGTTAATATTACGTCTGAATCAATTCCTGAAGTCATTGCCCAACTACGAAATAACGTCTCACACTACGCGTATAAAAAGTATCTGACGTATGATGCTTCAATTTGTCAATACCATGAAAGAAGAGAAGAGGTGTGTGGCAAATGTGAAGAGGTGTGTCCAAGCGTTGCTATTACTAAAATTGATGCCAATAAACATTTAGAGTTTTCACAAATTGATTGTTTGGGTTGTGGTGGCTGTATTTCTGTTTGCCCCAGTGGCGCATTGGATTATGCTCCCATGAACAAAGAGAGCATTTTTGAAATTGCACGACTGTATGAAAACCATATCCCTTTGATTGTCCCTAAAAAGATGCACATTGAGAATTTAAATGTGCCTTTAAAAGAGGGCATTTTGCCTTTAGCCATAGAAGGTGAAAAGTTTTTACATGAAAGTACACTTTTGACTCTGCTTCAAGAGTCGGGTTCTCAAATTGTTTTTTATACCGATTTTATGGCAAGAGGAACCAACGATGCCATTGATATGCTCAATGGCATTTATCAAAAAAAATATGGTGTAGACGCCATTTTAGTTGCAAAAAATGAAGAGGAATTAAGCGTAACACTTCAAGAAGCCTCTTTGATTGAAAATTCAAGATATTCGATTCATCAAACCACTGAAAACAAAAGAGAAAACTTTGCCATTCGTTTGGCACATATTGTTCAAAATGAAACATTAGGAACCGTACAAACGGGAGAACATATTGATTATGGTGTGGTAAAAGTCAATGAAGATAATTGTACTTTGTGTTTATCTTGCGTGGGGGCATGTAATGTCAATGCACTTATGGCCGATGCCAAAGACAATACGCTAAGAATTAACCCCAGTTTATGTACAGCGTGTGGATATTGCGAAATTTCCTGTCCTGAAAAAGAGTGTATGAGCATTGAACATAATGTGATAAAACTTGAACCTTCATGGTTTACTTATAATATTTTGGCCCAAGATGAACTCTTTGCTTGTATTGAGTGTGGAAAAGAGTTTGCTACGAAAAAAGCGGTAGAAAAAGTTGCCCAAATGATGGCTCCTATATTTTCACAAATGAGCAAAACAAAAGAGAGAACACTTTACTGTTGTGAAGATTGTAAAGCAAAATTAATGATAAAAGAGGGACTGCTCCATGCATAATGAAGAGATTAATAAAGCGAGAGTTTTTATTTACAATGTATTGTCACTGCTGTTTGTAGAAGAGCATGTGAAAACACAAACACCTATGATTGTAGAGAACTTAAAACTGCTTCAAGAGAATTCATTTAGTGAAGAGGCGGCTAAAGCTATTTTTGAAGTTGTTTCCTATTTAGAAAAAAATGAAGCGGATGCTTTGTATAAAATCTATCAAGAACTTTTTTTGGTTCCTTTTGGCACATACGTTTCCTTGAGCAGCTCTTTGTATCATGAACAAAGAGAAGCAGGATTGATGCTCGTACGGGTGCGAGATATTTTGGCTCAAACAAAAATACGAAGAGATGAAAACAGCTTTAAAGCTCCCGAAGACCACTATGGTTTTATTTTTACTCTCAGCACTTATTTAATTGAAAACAATGCAACACAAAGTACAAAAAAAGATTTACACCAAGAGTTATTCCGTAACGTCATTGACCCTCATATTGACCAATTGATATTGGGGTTAATTGATTCTAAAAATGAAGTCTATGCCAAAGTAGGAATATTTTTAGAAGCGTTTGTGAACTTTGAGCGAAGTTATTTGGCCATCAAATAAGAGAAACGAAAAGTCGCTCTAAGCGTTTTTTTAACGTTTAGAGGGGTTTTTACCCACATAAACAGGAGGAAGTTAGTATGGCTGATGAGTTAAGAAGAAGCTTTATTAAACGAGCGGGAGTCGCTGCTTCTGTCTTGGCTGGTTCTGTTGTTGCAGTTGCATCAACAAGCGAGAGTCAAAACAGAGGAGATGGAAGCGATATTGGAAGCGGTGTTGTTGTAGGAACGGCACACAAAAAAGAGATTTTATATAAAAAAACCAAAGCGTGGAATGAATTTTACAACGCTGCTAAATAGATAAAGGAGAAGATATGGGGATGCTAAAAAGCTTCAGTAGAAGAAGTTTTCTAAAAATGGCGACATTGGCATCAGCTGTAGGCGCAACTTCTGCATTTGCTTCAAATGGGGTATTAAGAGATGCAAAGGAAGAAGAGATTAAAAATCCTTTTCCTGGTTCAAAACTTATTAAAACCATTTGTACGTATTGTTCAGTAGGATGCGGTGTTATAGCTGAAGTTCAAAATGGAGTTTGGGTGAGACAAGAAGTTGCCCAAGACCATCCAATCAGCCACGGGGGACATTGTTGTAAAGGGGCAGATATGATTGACAAAGTCAGATCAACCAACCGACTGCAATATCCGATTGAGAAAAAAGATGGAAAGTGGAACAGAGTCAGTTGGGATGATGCCATGAGTAACATTTCAAATCAACTCAACACGTTAAGAGAAAAATATGGTCCCGATGCCGTTCAATTTTTAGGTTCATCAAAAGTGAACAATGAACAAGCGTTTTATATTCGAAAATTTGCTGCCATGTTTGGTACAAATAATATTGACCAACAAGCACGTATTTGCCACAGTCCAACGGTTGCGGGTGTTGCAAACACTTGGGGGTATGGAGCCATGACAAATCACATTGGTGATATGCAAAACTCTAAAGCCATTATTGTATTTGGAGCAAATCCCGCTTCAAATCACCCAATAGCCATGCAACATATTTTAAAAGCCAAAGAGCAAAATGGAGCCAAATTAATTGTAATTGATCCACGATATACCAAAACAGCGGCTAAAAGTGATATCTATTGTCGAATTCGACCAGGGACGGATATTGCGTTTATGTATGGAATGATTCGATTGATTAAACACAACAATTGGTTTGATAAAAGTTTTATTGCTGACCGTGTTTATGGAATGGATGAAATTTTCAGTGAGTGTGAACAATATACACCCGAAGTCGTAGAAGACATCACCGGTTGTCCAAAAGATATGTTGATTCAAGCGACAACAGTCTTTGCACAAGCAGATCCAGGGTCATTGATTTGGAATCAAGGATTAACACAACACACCATCGGTTCTTCAAATACACGATTGGCTTCAATTGTACAATTGGTATTGGGTAACTTAGGTAAAACAGGTGGGGGATGTAATATCTTAAGAGGACACGACAATGTTCAAGGTGCGACAGACTTAGGATGTTTGGCTGATACACTTCCAGGGTATTATGGATTATCAGAAGGTTCATGGAAATATTTTGCAAAACAGTGGAATGTCGATTATTCATGGTTAAAAAGTCGATTTAAAACCAAAGAGATGATGGAATCAAAAGGGTTCAGTTTGAGTCTTTGGATACACGGTGTTTTAGATAAAGAGAATGAAGTTAATAATGCTGGAACACCTATTAAAGCCATTGTATGTATTGGAAATGGTATTTCAACCATTACACAAACGCATGTGGTTAAAGAAGCGCTGGATAAATTGGAATTGGTTGTTTTTATTGACCCATATGTCAATGATGCAGCTGTTATTACCACACGAAAAAACAATATGTTTATTTTACCAGCAACTTCTCAAATGGAAACAGAAGGAACGGTTGTCAATACTTCAAGAACGGCACAATGGCGATATAAAGTCGTTGATCCTTTATATGAGTCACGACCAGACCATGAAATTTTATTTGATTTTGCAAAACGATTGGGATTTTATGAGCAATTTGTTGCAGGTATGGGCAAAGGCGATAAATTTAATTGGCCAGATGATGCAACCAATGAAATTGCCCGAAGTTTAAAAACCATTGGAATGCAAGGACGAACGGCTGAACGTATTAAAAAACATACCGATAATTGGCATCTGTTTGATTCGGTCTCTTTAAAAGGGAAAGGTGTAGTAAGTAAAGAGTATTACGGTTTACCTTGGCCTTGTTGGACACAAGAACACCCAGGAAGCCCAGTATTGTATAACATTAAATTGCCTGTTTCTCAAGGGGGAATGGGATTTAGAAACCGATTTGGACTAGAAAGAGATGGAACAAGTCTGCTCTCTGCTTCTGGAAGTGCACCCGTTGGTTCAAGAATCAAAGGGGGATATGCCGAAATCACTTCTGCAAACATTGAAGAGCTTAGCGGTATTAAATTAAGTGACTCCGAGAAAAAAGCCGTTGAAGGGAAAAATTGGAAAACAGATGACAGTGGTATTTTAAACAAATATGCACTCAAAGCTGGGTTAGCCCCTTATGGAAATGCAAGAGCAAGAACGATTGTATGGAATTTTATTGATAATATTCCAAAACACAGAGAGCCATTGCACTCATTCAGACCCGATTTGGTTAAAAAGTACCCATCGGTAAAAGATAAACTCAATCACTTTAGAACCAATGTTCGATACGAAACAGAACAAAATGCACAAGCGTGGGTAAAAGATTATCCAGTAAATATTGTATCGGGAAGAATTGTAATGCACTTTGGTACAGGTACAGAAACCAGAGCATCAAAATATCTTGCAGAGTTATCGCCTGATATGTATGGAGAAGTACACCCTAATTTTGCAGCAACGTTGGGTTTAAAAGATGGTGACATGATGTGGGTTTATGGAACAGGAGAGGGAAAAATTAAAATCAGATGTAAATACAGTTACAGTGTGGCTGAAAATTATGTCTTTTTACCTCAAAACTTTTCGGGAGTTTGGCAAGGTGAAAATTTGGGATACCGATATCCTGAAAAAACAGCTCCGTATGGTTATGGTGAAAACTCAAATCAAGTTACAAGTTATGGTTTCGACCAACAAACAGCTTGCCCTGAAACAAAATGTTCACTTGTCAGATTAGAAAAAGCGTAGGAGAGTAGTATGACTAAACCAGATTTTGCACGAATGAAATTTTACTGCGATGAAAAGCTTTGTATTGATTGTAATGGGTGTGTTGTTGCGTGTAAAGAAGCACATGAAATTCCAGTTGGGATTAATAGAAGAAAAGTTGTAACAGTAAATGAAGGTGTTGTAGGCAAAGAGATTTCAGTATCAATGGCCTGTATGCATTGTGCGGATGCCCCTTGTGAAAAGGTGTGTCCTGTAGATTGTTTTTACATCCGAGCCGATGGCATTGTTTTACACGACAAAGACAAATGTATTGGGTGTGGATATTGTCTGTTTGCTTGTCCGTTTGGCGCACCACAATTTCCTAAAAATGGTGCTTTTGGTACCAAAGGGAAAATGGACAAATGTACCATGTGTTCAGGTGGTCCTGAAGAGACAAACTCTCCTGAAGAGTTTGAAAAATATGGTCAAAACAGAATGGCAGAAGGCAAAGTTCCAATGTGTGCTTCAATGTGTTCGACTAAAGCATTACTTGTAGGTGATGCCAACGAAGTAGCGTTGATTAAAACATATCGAGCCACAACTAAAGGAAAAGGAATAGCAACCGAAGCTATGGGGTGGTAACAGATGGAGAATAGCTCATTTTTTAATAGAAATAAAGCATATATTCTAACATTTCTTGGGCTTGGCATCGTTGGATTTATATTTTTAAAGTATCTTATGATTATAGATTGGGGATACTTTATTCAATATAAGATTCATCTGCTTTTTGGTGGAAATTTGGACGGAGTGTTAACTCCTCCAAGTTCTGCATATGAAGCAATGGTCAATAAAGCATTTGGACCAAACTATACGGCATTTGCACCTGAAATTATACGAGCAAGTAATGAAAGACAACTCTATATTTGGTGGGTTTTTGTTGCAGAAATTGCTATTTTTTGTGTGGTCTATGTAATAAGTGGAAGAAAAAGTGCCACGATTCATAATCCAAATGATGAAGTTCAAGTCTTCTCAATTTACCACAGAGCAATTATTTGGCTCAATGTTGTTTTTATGATTACACTTATTATTACAGGGTTTAATATCACTTGGGGACTTCGTTCTGAGGGGGGATTGATTCCTTTTTTATTAAGAGGTACTCATGAAATGGCGGGGCTTTTTTGGTTTCCGGTTTGGTTATTGATGAGTATCATTGCTTTTAAAGACTCTAAGATGTTATTTAAAAACAGCTTACTGAAAAAAATAGTTTTGCCAGGAAAGTATAAACCCATGAAAAGAATAATATATTTCTTTTTCGTCTTAATGGGAGCAGGGCTTTTAGTCAGTGGTGCCATCATTTGGTATTTACACCCAGATGCTTATACGAATGCACACTTTATTCAGTTTAAGCGATTGTTGTTGTACATTCACTTTGGATCAAGTGTATTGATTATGTTTTTTCTTATGGATTTTGTCTACTCCTCTTTGGTGGCAGTAGAAGGGAATTTAAAAGGACTCATAACGGGGAAATATCCACGAGAATATTTGGAGCAACTTTCCCCTGATATTTTAGAAGATATAGAAAATAAAAAAGGGAAAGTGGCATGACTAAGCCAATGAGAAGTGAAAACTTCTCCCTTTTTCCTTCAGACTTAAAACACTTTTGCAAAGAGGTGATAATAGAAAAGTTTGATGAAAATGGGATAGAATTAATTGAAGATGATGTGATAAAAGAAGAGCGTATTGAGTTTTTTCTTAATGGCGAAAAGTTTCTCTCTGTTATGTCCATTGCTCAAGACCAAGATGCACACATTGTTGGGTTTTTACTCAGTGAAGCGGTGATTCAAAGTTTTGATGATGTTGACAATGTCAATATCTCTGAAGATGGTTTGAAAGTCAATATTGTTGCAAAAATCAGTCAAGAGGGTTATGCCAATTTATTTAAAGAGAAAACCTTAACATCAGGGTGTTGTGTGGGGGTAACGGGAAATGCCGATAAAAGTTTTGAGTGTGCTTTTGTCAATACCAAATACAGCGTAAATGCCAATGATATTTTAAATAATATGCGATCATTTAACCAACCCAGCAATCTTTTTGAATACACAGGTTGTGTGCATAAAGCAGAACTTGTTTTAGAAGATGGTACAATTTTTACATCTGAAGATATCGGACGACATAATGCCATTGATAAAGTTGTAGGACTTGCTTGTATGGCGAAAAAAGATATTAAAAAATCAGTACTGTATGCCAGTGGACGACTCTCTATGGAGATGGTAGTTAAGTGTGTGATGCACAAAATTCCTATTGTCGTTTCAAAAGCCGCAGTAACGTTCCAAGGCATAAAAGCTGCCAACGAACACGGTATTACTCTTATTGGGTTTGCCAGAAATAAAAAAATGAATATTTACACACACTCAGGTAGGATAGATGTCTGAATTCCAGTTGGATAATACACAAAAAGAATTACTGTTAAATAATTTAGATGAAGAGGGGAAACTTTCGTGTTTAAAAGCCTTTAAAGTGGCACGACTTATTGGGGTAAAACCCATAGAGATGTCGGATGCTTGTGAAAGCATGAACATTAAAATTACCAACTGTGAATTGGGCGTTTTTGGAAAACTTGTGTTTTTAGATTTCCAAGAAGAGATATACAACAACTTAAAGAGAAATTTTGCTTACGGTACAGATATAGAGTGCAAAGTTTTGTGGGAAGAAGCACGAACATCCACACTAAAAAAAGTTGGAGCGACGGTCAAACACTCTGATATTGAAGTGACCCATTGTCAGTTGGGATGTTTTCGGACACGACAAGGCAAAAAGAGTGATTAAACTCAATTTTCTGCAATTGAATAAATCAAAAAATTTTACGATAGATAACACTTTATGCATGAGTGCCTTGGTTGCCAATGAAACGTTTGAAGCGTTATGTTTGGCATATAAAAATCGTTTTAACCACAGCAAACTAAAAACGTTTGCCTTTTCAAAAGAGGGGTTTCTAGGACTCTTTTTAGAACTGAATGCAAAAATTGGTGTGAGTTTAGGTGAAAGCCAAGCCGTGATAGATGGGGCAAAACTTTATGAGCAATTGGGCTTTGAAGTGGTTTGGATTGGTTTAAACCCAGATGGAAAAGTAAATCTATTTGAACTTAAAAACAAAACGATGGATTTTCTTTTTTTATCTTCTTATGTCATGGATACCTTTGTAACAACTTCAATCAAAGAGGTGAAAAGCCAAACTCAAGCCAAAATTATCTCCAATGGAAGTGCGCATTGGGATGCCTTAAGTGATATGCTCTATTTTGACAACTACAAACTCACGGGCTTTAACACCAATGGGGTTCTGCTTTTTAGCGATGACTCTTTTTCTCTTTTATCCATTGGACAAATCGATACCCTTGCTGCAAAAATCTGTTTTGAGGCTTTGAGTACGCAACACTTTAATACAGCACTCAAAACCAAATTTGAAGCCAAACTCAAAGTACAATTCAAAGAGGATATTTACTTTTTTGTCAATCCAAATGATACTTTAGACTATGCCTTGCACTTTGGACTTAAAGGCATAAAAGCCAGAGAGTTAATACGCACCTTAGCATTGAGTGAAATCTACATCACCAACGGGGAAGGGTGCTCTTTAGGCTTATCAAAGCCATCAAGAATTGTCCAAGCCATGGGTTACGATGAAACCACCAGCCGCAATGCCATTTGTTTTTCATTTGTTGATGAATTAAGTGATGATGATGTAGAAAAAGTTGTGAAAATGATGTTTATAAAATATAAACAGATACGTTCATTTTCTTAGAATGATACATTTTTACTTGAACTTATTTAATAAAATGGTAAAGTAGCACGTTAAAAACTTTTGGAGAAAATAAAATGAAATATATTTTACAAGTAGATTTTCCACACGATGGAATTTTTAAAGAAGAGTTTTCTAAAGCTTTTGTAAGTTTAGCAGAAGATATCAAACAAGAAGCGGGTTTGATATGGAAAATATGGACAGAGAATGAAAGCACCAAAGAAGCAGGTGGAATTTATCTGTTTGATAATGAAAACGACGCCAAACGTTATTTGGAAAAACACACAAAACGTTTAGAATCGTTTGGGTATACCAATATCAGAGCAAAGATTTTTGAAGTCAATGCACCATTAAGTGCAATTACTAATGCTTCTTTAGTATAGTTTTTAATTTTTGTTGAGAAGAGAGTGATTTTTAAAGAGATTCCCATATTACCAAGCTGTGGCTATGAAGTAAGGTTTTGCTGGACGTCTCTTGAAAAGCTAAAGCTTTCCGCTTCCACTTTCTTTATCCGTAAAGAAAGTTCGCAAAGAAAACTCACCACGGGCTTCGACGGCAAAGCTACCCTCCGTATTTTAAATTATTTATTGCGTTGCGGAACTCACTAAAATGACCGTTTAGGTCATTTCTTAACGTTCAAACAGTCCTCACTTGTTACCATAAATAATTCAAAATACTCCGGCGTCTGCAGATGTGGTAATATCTCTAGTATTCAAACTATCTTTTGTAACTTGAATATATGGAAGTTCCAAGTATAGAAAAATCAAATATGCAAATGTCCTTATCCCCTCTTTTCCAACTCCGAAGCAGGGGGAAACTTGTGCTAAATGCACAAGGCAAACTTCGTGCGTTAAGCCGAACATTTAATCGTTGGTGGTTTTCTCAAAGAGAGTGCAAGCACAAGGCTTACTTTGTCCATACAAAGTGAGAGAAGCGAAGACCGTTAGAGGGTTAAGAGTGATTATAAACTCTCACACCCGTTAGGTTAAATATCTATTTTAATGCCATTATAAACTCTTAAACCTCAATTTGAGAATTTAAATCTATGCTTCCCCCTTTTACAATCTCTGCTCTTAATCCACCTTTGTGTTGCATGTTTTTTAAAAACTCTTCATTGCTTAACTCTTTGGCCAAACAGTTGCATGGTTCACACAAACGAATCCCTTTCAGTATTACATCAGCTATTTGAAACTCTTTGCCTACTAATGCGTTTAAATCACAATTTGACACCACAATATTTCTTCTGAAATCTTCTGCCCGTGTTGTTTGATTGCACGCTTGGTTAAAGGCTTCTATTTTTTCTATCTCTATGAGGGTAACATCTCTGTCGGGTTCTACTTCACCTTTGTTTGAAAAGGTGCCTTCTTGGGCACAGTATCTGTCGCCAAAAATTCCTTTTTTCTCTTCTAAAATAATTTGATTGACACTTTGCATGGCACTTTTTGGATCTTTAGAAATAAGAAGTTTTACAATTTTACCTGACATGGGATTCCTTTTTTTCTTTTAAGTATAACCAAAAAAGATTAAAGAATAACTCTTTTATACTAATAATGATAATAACTATTAATATAGATTAAAGGAACTCTGTTTTATAATTCTTTTTTTAAAAAAGGAACAATATGGAAAAGACGATTAGGTTGATGAGAATCTCATTAGGGATTATTTTTTTGTGGTATGGAATGTTAAAATTTTTTCCAAATATAAGCCCAGCAGAGGGCTTGGCAACACAAACCATTGATATACTTCTGTTTGGATTAATCAAACACAGTGTATCCATTAAACTCTTGGCACTTTGGGAAGTGGTCATTGGTTTTGGGTTTATTTTTGGTTGGTATACGCGGTTTATTGTTGCGTTGTTTATTGTGCATATGGCGTGCACATTTACTCCACTGTTTTTATTGCCAGAGCTTACTTTTACACACGCTCCTTATGCATTTACGATTGTGGGACAATATATTGTGAAAAATCTGATTTTTGTTTTAGCTGGAATATTGATATATCAGCAAGAAGTGGCTTGCAAAAGAGCACAAGTAGTTTAAATGAAGACCTTAGCGGTCTTCATTATTCTGCCAGTAAATTTCTGTAAAACTCTCGGTATTTGGTATCCCCTTCGTCTCTGGCTTTCATGGCAGCACGCGGGTGTTCGTTGAGTTGTCCTGTGAGCATATAAGGAATTGAATATCCCCAATCAAGCTCTTTTTCTAAAGGCACAATAAACTCTTCGATAAATTTTAAAATCGGCATCATTTTATATTTTGGGTTTTTTAAAAATCCAATTAAGAGTTCCATTGGACAGTTTCCTGCACCTCGCCCAAGTCCTGAAATAGTAACATCAAGAAAACTCGCTCCATAAATCATGGCTTCAATGGTATTGGCGTATGCCAGTTGTAAATTGTTGTGCGCATGAATACCAATTTTTTTACCTGTTTTTTCGGCATAACTTAGATATTTTTCGGTTAATTTATTGATTTGTTCTGGATAAAATGAACCAAAACTGTCCGCAATATAGATAATATCAACGGGGGTTTTGCTTAATTGTTCTAACACTTCATTAAGTTCATCATCAAATGATTTTGAAATGGCCATGATATTGACTGTCGTTTCATACCCTTTTCCATGTGCTTCATTGATTAACTCAATCGCAGCTGGGAGTTGGTGAATATAGGTTGCAATTCGAACCATATCAATGACACTTTCACTTTTTGGAAGCAGTTCAGAACTGACTGTTCTTCCAATGTCTGACATAACGGCAATTTTCATGTCGGTATTGTTTTCACCTACAATTCTTCGGATATCTTCCTCTTTACAAAAGTTCCAAGCCCCATACTCCTCTTCACTCATGAGTGTGGGAGAATTGTTTTTTCCAATTTCCATATAGTCCACACCTGCAGCCACACAAGTGTCATAGTGTGCTTTCACAAACTCATCTGTAAAGTGGTAGTTGTTCACCAATCCACCGTCTCGGATAGTACAATCGAAAACTTTAATGTCTTCTCTTACGCTTAAAATTGAACCTTTTTTTTCAATCATCGTTAATCAGTCCCTTAATTTTTTAAATAGCGTCAATAATAGCTTAAAGCGACTCAAAGGAAAATTAACTGAATGCGTTAATTGAAAAAAAAGTCAAACGGTTTTTTGAATAATATTTAAACATTCCATAAAAGTTGTGGCAACTACACGATTTGAAAACATCAAATTATGTGTTAAACCAAAATCTTCTATGGTGTTGTTCTCATTGTCTGTTTTGGCATTGTCCAAAAGGTGTAAGGCGTCAATGGCTTTCTCTTTTAAACTGCGCATATCGTTGCTGTAGGCGAACACTTGTTTTCCCAATGCTTGCGCATAACCCACTTCCCAAACGGTTCCACTGTCAGGTTCAGGTCCTCTAAAAGGGGAGAGATTTGCAAGAACAATATCACATGCGTGAATCATTTTAATGTTCTCTTTTTGTATTTTTGTTGCAATTTCCAAAAGAGAATCACCTGTGATTTCATTGTCTAAAGGAAACAGTCCCATAAAGCCAGCTTTTAAGCAGAGTTGTTTTAATGTTTCTCCATGCTCTTTGGCATGGGGTAAAAAAACATCGGGGCCAGCTAAATATATTTTTTTCATTTTTATTTTACTCCTGTATGTGTCGTCTGCCATTAAAGATGATAATTTTATTCAGAGCTATTTTCTCTTTGGATTTTAACACCATAAACTCTTTTCCTTCAATGACTTCAAGTGTTTTAACTAAACCTTTGATGGTTTTTTTCTCTTCATTTTCAAAATAGACAATGGTTGAAGGGATGGCTCTTTCTATAGCAACAATTAATTGGTCGAAAAAAGCGTTTGAAATGGGTGTGTACATTGGAAACTTTCTATTTTTTGATATTTTAATATGAGTTAGGTTAAAAAGTCATTGTCAAATTGACATCAAATATCTATTAGAATATGATTCTATTATGAAAACAAAAATATATCTTCTGCCTGGCATCATGTGCAATCAAAATTTGTGGAGGGAGTTAACGCCTTTTTTTAAAGAGCAATATGAACTCATTCACGTACCCATTCCTTTAAAAACAAATTTTGATGAAATAATAAAATCTTTAGAACTCTTTTTGCCACAAGAGCCCATAAACTTATTGGGTTTTTCATTGGGAGGTTACGTTGCATCATATTTTGCAACAAGTTATCCTAAGAGAGTTAAGAGGCTTTTTATCGTTGGCAACAGTGCATGTTCAATTTCTCAAGAAGAGATTGATAAACGAAAAAAAGCGATTGAATTTACGCAAAGCTATCGCTTCAAAGGATTGAGCAGAAAAAAAGTGCAAAGTTTATTGGAAGAGAAAAACCAAAACAATGAAAATTTAATTGCATTAATTCAAAATATGTATGTTAATTTGGGCGAAGAGGTTTACACAACACAAATCACAGCAACGTTGCATCGAAAAGATTTGTTTGAAGATATGTTGAAATTAACACTTCCTTTGACTTTTTTTTACAGTAAAAAAGACAGATTGGTGGATATACTTTGGCTTGAATCTTTTGCCAAAGCCTCTTCTCAAGCCGTTTTTATTACGAATGAAAGCAGCAGTCATATGTTGCCTTTAGAAAAGCCTTATGAACTCTCAACTGCCATTAAAAAGTGGGTTCAGTTCTAAATTTATTGGTCTATTTCATCTTTGATGGTAATGATCCACTCTTTGCATTTTGGGTCTTTTTTGAGGGCATCAATCTTTTTTTGTGTCAAATGTTGATAGCTCATTTTTTTTCCATCAAAAATAATCACTTCAAACGTTTGTTGGGTAAAAAAACGTTTGAATCGCTTAAGCATCAGGAATATAACTCTGTTTACTTTTAATAAAAGAGGTGGTAAAAAAGATCTCTTTTAAAAAAAGCATTAATGCTATAATCAATGAAAGCATTGCAAGAATAAAAAGTACAGAGATAAACAATTCACTGTTAAACCCCATTAATTGACTCAAAAACATGGTAACAATAACAAGTGCAATGAGAAGACCCGTCGCTGTACAAAAAAGAATGGCTAAATTGGTATTTTTCATTCGCATTGCCAAAAAATCTCTTCGTTGCTTCATGCTTTTATACTCTTTATTTTCGCCTTTTAGTTGTTCTTCATATTTGTCGAGTTTTTCAACTTTATCAATAATACGAGAAAGCCGTCCTGTGAAAACATTTAAAAGTCCTGCAACACCTGCAAGTAAAAATACAGGCGCAACGGAGAGTTGTATGAGTTGTGAAACAGAAGTGATAATACTGGTATTTTCAACACTTAACATGGTGAACCTTTCTTATTTTACTTTTTCAATCATCTCTAAAAGAGTCTCTTGCGTATCTTGGGCTAAGTCAATTAAGTCTGGGTTAATGTCATCAACGAGTTGCGCCAAAGAGTTTAGGGCAATGGTGGTTTTCCCCTCTTGTGTATACACTGCAATTTTACAAGGCATAATGGCAGCAAGAGTTATATCTTCACTTAAAAATTGCATGGCCACATTGGGATTGCAAATATCAAGGACTTGACAATCATTTGGAAACTCAAATCCTTTTGATTTGAGTGTCTCTTGAATATTATGAACATGAAGAACACCAAATTTATAAGAGGGAGAAATCTCTTTGATGGCGTCTACAATTTCTTGAACACTTTTGGTACTGGTTTGCATATATTGCATTAAAATTCCTTATTTGATTTTCCTATTATAATCTTTTATATTTAAATTTTACAATATTATTTAATACAGAAACCGCAATGATGGTTAAAACGGTTCCAATAACAATAGAGAGGTCGATTTTTTCCCCTAAAAAGAAAGCACTTCCAGAAATGGCAAAAAAGGGAACCAAAAAAATAAAAGTGGATACCTCTTTAGCCCCCAGTTTTTCAATCCCAATAAAATAGACAGAAGTGGCAAAAGTAGTCGATACTACCGATAAAAAGAGTATATTTATCCAAAAAATAGAATCAAATGTTTGGTACGGGATTTTATCTAAATCTATGAAAAAAAGCATGACCAAAATGGTTGAAATGAGATACATGTAAAAGGTAAAAACCAAAGGAGAGGTTTTTGTACTCTTTGAACTGGTAATGGTAATAAGTGCCCATAAAATTGAAGCCATAAAAAAGTAAAGATTTTCGGGGGCAAAAATCTCTTTGGGATCAAATGCCCAGACATTAATCATGGTTAAAACCCCAATGGCTCCAACTATTAAAGCAAAAATATCTTTTTTTGTGCTTCTTTTTTTAAAAAACAAAGCCATGATAATAAAGGTATTAATAGGAATAAGTGTTGTTACAAAAGCCCCACCTAAACTCGCTGTTCCTAACTTGACGCCTAAAAAATAACATTTCATGTAAGCAATCATTAAAACGGAGGCAATCAGACATAATAGAAAACTTTTAAGGGTGATATTAAAATATTTTTTACTGACAATCAGCACAGGCAGAAGTGAAATGATGGTAAAGAGATTTCTGAAAAATATCAGTTCATATTCATTGATATAAGCACCTAAAACTTTGGCATTGACCCAAGCCAAACCCCATGCAAACATAGCGAAAAACATAATGGTATAAAAGAGCGTTTTATTCGTAGTATCATTCATGAGGCGAATTATATATCAAAAATTATCTAAAGTTTCTTTAGTGTGTTAAATTATAAAACGTTTTTTTCTTAAGTTCCAATCTGTCGTACATTTCAAGCATATTGGTATAACTTTTATGAAGCGTTGTGTGAATTAAAAAATCTCTTCCTTCTAAAATATCCAAGGCCTTATCCAGTTGTTCTTTTCCATAAATATTTTTAAGGGCATTTTCATAATCTTCCCATTTGAGTTTGGCTTCATGCATTCGAATGAGTTCAGCTACAATATTGCCTACTTTATGAGTCCCAAACTCCAGTTGTTCTCGTGCTTCATTCAAACACCCCTCTTTTAACAGCAGTTGAGCTCTGAACTCTCCTAGGGTGAAGTTCTTTTCAAAAAGCACACCAATGTATAACTCTACATTTAAAGCATCGTCAAGTGTCTCTATGGCATCTAAAATATCATTGGCATCGTAGCTTTCAAAATTCAAAATCATATCTCGAATCCATTTGCCACTGTTTTTATTGTTGTAGGTCAAATCTTCTATGGGGTAAACCTCAGACATTTGGGGCACAATCATTTGACACGAATAGAAGTCTAAGTAAGTGTACTCTCTTAAATAAATCTCTTTATTCATTTTTTGTACAATATTGAGTAAAAAAGCGTACTCCTCATCGCTTCCATTGCCCTTATAACTCCAAGGTGCAAACTCAAAACTCTTTTTTGCACTTAAAAATTTAAAACCCAATTTTCCATTTGAGTCGATAAAGTGTGACTCAATGTTGAAGCTGTCACTGACAATGCTCATATCAAAAGTGGGAACTTCAAAGGCATCAAGATTGTCTAAATCGCGTCCTTGCATCAGTTCTGTCATGGTTCGCTCCAGTGAAACTTCCAAAATAGGGTGTGCTCCAAAAGAGACAAACAGTGTGGAGTTTTTAGGATTGATTAATGAGATGGCAGTAACTGGAAACTTTCCATTTAATGAGGCATCCAATACCTCTACAATGTAACCCAAATCTCTCAAAGCTTGAACATCACTGTTGACTTTCTCAAAGCCACTTAAAATCTCTTGTGGAAATTTAGGCAAAGCGTAGCCTTTTTTAATGATCTCTATTTTGGCAAATCGTTCAAAGATTTCACTTAAGGCTTGGACTTTTGCCTCATTGGCTGTGTTGCCTGTGGCTAAACCATTGCTGACATAAAGATTGCTTAAGATATTAATGGGAAAATAAATTTTCTCTTGATTGGATTGTTTGATAAAAGGAAGAGCAACAATTTTATGGGTGTAATCACTGTTATAATCGACCAAATCTTTGGGACGAAGTTCTTTATTGGGGTTATAGATGGCTTCAAGTTCTTTATTTAAATAGGCTCCATCAAACTCAAAAGCGATTTCATCGGGAAAGTATTGTCGTTTTGGCAGGTGAAAATCAATAAAAAAGTTATTGGTTTGAAGTCGTTCAATATACTCTCCATAGGCACTTGCCAGTGATGCTTGTGAAACAATACCTTTGCCGTTTGAGTAGATATGTTTGGGCGCTTCATGTGAGCTTAAATTGACGGAAAAACAGTTTTTTAAAGGGTGTTTCTCTTGAGATAATGTTGTTTTACACCCCATGTCATCTAAGAGCGCTCTCATTTTTTGAAGTGACTCTTCTACAGGAAGATTTTTAGATGCTAAGTTCATGGCTGTTATTCTCAATTCATAGGGGTATTGTTTTGGTGCGCAAGTATAGCCAAATTAAAGTGTTTATCTCACAATCAGCCAAGTTTATTTCGATATAATACAAAATTAAGATAAAAAGATAAAGGATTCATTTGGCAAAGGGTAAAAAAGTTGCAGTCAAAGAGATAAAAAAATTAGAAGAGAGTGTGGTTTTAGTCAATGGCAAAGAGTATCTTCTTCTTGAAGAGTGTGCCAATGTTGAAGAGGCAATTTCCATGAAAATATCTTCAAATGGAAATCGATTGTTACGATTTAAAGATGAGAAAAAAATAGCACATTTAGATGTCAAACGAGAAATTGATATTGTTAAATATACTTTTAAAGAGAGTGAAGCTGCAAAAAAATTTCTTAAAACCCATGAAAAAGCACTTTTAACCAAAGGGGTCACTAAAGAGATTATTGGAAATACCAATGCTTATTCAAAAGCAAAAGCCCTCATTGCACAATACAGTGATAAAAAAAGTGAAAAATATGACGCCAATGCAAATTGTGTTTATCTTTTTGAAGAGATAATTTAACAATACTCATAGAAAAAAAACTATTTTGCTGAAATTATGATATACTTCCGTAATTTCAGCGCACTTCGGTCTTGCGACTGGCTTCGATTTTATTATCTTCAGATACTAACTCAACAACAACTATTATTCAACCCAGATCGTATTTAAACATACACACTTTAAATGGGTTTTTTACACACAAGGGACGTTATGTCATTTTCAAAACTGGGATTAAATGCACTCCTATTAAAAGCATTAAAAGAGCAAGGGTATACAGAACCTACGCCTATTCAAAAACAGGCTATTCCTGTGATTTTAGCTAAAAAAGATATTTTAGCAGGTGCCCAAACGGGTACAGGTAAAACCGCTGGATTTACACTTCCATTGTTGCAAATGCTCAATGAAAAAAAATCAACCAATCAAAAGACTCCTATTCGAGCATTGATTTTAACACCAACACGAGAACTTGCCGCGCAAGTGGCTCAAAGTGTTGAAACTTATGGGAAATATTTGCCTTTAAAATCAACGGTTGTTTTTGGTGGAGTGGGAATCAATCCACAAAAAGCCATTTTAAGAAAAGGGGTTGATATTCTAATTGCAACACCCGGACGACTGCTTGACCACGTTGAACAAAAAACAGTCGATTTATCGCGAGTGGAGTTTCTTATTTTAGATGAAGCAGACAGAATGTTGGACATGGGATTTATTCATGATATTAAAAGAGTGTTAGCCATTGTGCCAAAACATAAACAGACACTGCTTTTTTCTGCAACATTTTCAGATGAAATCAAACGACTCTCTGATGGTTTATTAAATCAGCCTGCACTTATTGAAGTAGCTGCTCGTAATACCGCTTCTCAAAAAGTCAAACAAACCGTTTATTCTGTCAGCAAAGAGAGAAAAAAAGATTTGCTGATTCATTTAATATCTGAGGGAAATTGGCGACAAGTGTTGGTTTTTACACGAACCAAACATGGTGCCAATAAACTCAGCGAAGAGTTGGCCAGAAAAGGAATTAACTCTGCTGCAATTCATGGAAACAAAAGTCAGGGTGCACGAACAAAAGCTTTAGCTGACTTTAAAAAAGGGAGTGTTCGAGTACTTGTAGCAACAGATATTGCTGCACGTGGAATTGATATTGATCAACTGCCTCATGTGATTAACTTTGAGTTGCCCAATGTGAGTGAAGATTATGTTCATAGAATTGGAAGAACCGGTCGAGCGGGGAATGAAGGTGAGGCCATTTCATTGGTTTGTGGAGAAGAGTTAGAGTATTTAAGTGGCATTGAAAGATTGATTAAAAAAACCATTCCAAGAGCAGAATTAGAAGGTTTTACCTCTAAACAAGTTTTTGTAGCAGCGCCTAAAAAAGCAAAAAGTAAACCAAGAAACGCTTCTGAGAACAACAGAAGCAATTCTGATAGAAATGCGCGAACAAACTCTAACAGAGGGTTTGAATCAAAAAATAAAGAGAGTCGACCTCAAGAGCGAGAGAGAAGTTCAACGTTTAAGAAAAAAGAGTCACACAGTGAAAATAGAAGTGACTACAGAAGTACAAAACCTAAAGGGGATGCTTCTGCTTCAACACGAAGAAGAGTTTCTGCTTCTTCACAAAGAAGTAAAAGAGAGTACTCTTAATATATGTTATACTTAAATAATCCAATCATTGAAAAGGAGCAGGTATGATTACCAGAAAAGAAGTTGGAAGCAGAATGAGTAAAATCGTTGAGTACAATGGCGTAGTTTATTTCTCTGGCATTGTACCCAATGACAAAAGTTTGGATTTAAAAGGTCAAACCAAAGAGGTACTGCAAATGGCTGAAGAGTTGTTTGAAAGAGCCTTTACGGACAAAAATCATCTTTTAAGAGCAGAGATATATTTAAAAGATATTGACAAAGACTTTCAAGCATTTAACGAAGTGTATGATGCTTGGATTTCAAAAGAGCACCCGCCAGCACGTGCGTGTGTTCAAGCATCTATGTCAACACCTCAAACACTTGTTGAGATTGTTTTTACAGCTGCAAAAATTCAGTAAAGTATGAGAGAAATTGCACTCTTTAGCGATGGCAGTGTTAATCCGCAACTCAAAGTAGGCTTTGGAGCTTACTTGCTTGTGGATGATTTTTCTCTGGATTTACCGTCATATCGCTCTAAAATAAAACTCAAAAAATTTGAAAATTGTTCATCAACCACACTGGAAATCAGTACATTACTTTGGGCATTGTCAGATATAGACCTACTCAATCAATATCTCACCATTTATACGGATTGTCAAAATTTATTGGGATTAAAAAGTCGATGTGAAACGTTTGAAAAAAATGGTTATTTAACCAAAAGCAATAGACTCATTGGAAACCATGAACTCTATAAAGCCTTTTACAGACAAATTAAAAACGTAAATTGTGAATGGGTAAAAGTCAAAGGGCATAAAAAAAGTGCCATGAAAGATGAAATTGATATGTTGTTTTCTTTTGTGGATAAAGCTTCTCGAAATGCATTAAGGCAAACCCTAATTGTTAAAAAATAAACACTCTTATGTATAAAAAATAATCAAAAATCAGATAAAAATATAACATTAAATAGACTTTTTAATTATTATTTTGATATATTACTATGAAAAATGAGGGAGTATTTTTTTATGGGACATTTATCAATTAAAATTAAACTGGCTATCATTGTCATTGCATGTATGCTATTTTTAGGCTCAGTTATAACTATTTTAGCCGTGAATAATTCAACGAAATCTTTATTGGAATCTGAATTTAATAAACTTACAACAGTTCAAAATGCAAAACAAAATGAAATCGGTAACTATTTTAACTATCTTA
Organism: Marinarcus sediminis (SeqCode); assembly: GCF_048571275.1. Taxonomy (GTDB): domain Bacteria; phylum Campylobacterota; class Campylobacteria; order Campylobacterales; family Arcobacteraceae; genus Marinarcus; species Marinarcus sediminis. The sequence continues at coordinate 2,455,333 of NZ_CP182357.1, read as the reverse complement.
AAGCACTGCTGACATCATTGGCAGATCATGAAGGAACCAAAGAGGCATTTGTAGAGTTAAATGCAGGTTTTTATAAATTAACCAGTGAACTTCACCCCAATATTGAACAAATCAAAGAAGCATTAAAAAAAGATTTTGAAGATAACTATCTTAACAGTGTCAATTATGAAGTTCCTGCTGCAGTTCAAAGAAGAGAGACAGAAAAGTATCTGCCTAAAAATGAGAATGCTTTAATTGCACAGTATATTTTTATTACCAATAACAGTGAAAAACTGGGTGAAAAAAATAACATGATTTATAATCCAAAGTATGAATCAACGTATATGCGAGCACATAAAAAATTCCATAAATCATTTGACAATTTTTTAAGAAGTTTTGAATTGTATGATATTTTTATGGTTGATTTAAAAGGAACCATATTTTATACCGACTATAAAGAGAAAGATTTTTCAACGAATTTAAAAGATGGAGTCTACAGTGATACAGGTATTGCAAGAGTATATAAAAAAGCGCTGGAATTAGAAGTAGGGGAAATTGCATTTGATGATTTTGTCCCTTATGAACCAAGTTACAATACGGCGGCTTCTTTTATTGCTACTCCTATTTTTATTCAAGGTGAGAGAAAAGGTGTTTTGATATTTCAAATGCCTGTGGATGCTATTAATAATATTATGGGATTTAATGGCGAATATGAAGCAGCTGGATTGGGAAAAACGGGTGAGTGTTATTTGGTTGGAGCTGATTATAAAATGAGAAATAAATCAAGATTTATTTCAGACATAAAAGACCCATTGGTTCAAAAACTTGAAACTACTATTGGGATTTTTGAAGTTAAAACCGATTCAACTCAAGCTGTACATGGTCAAAATACACAAACAAATGGAAAATGGGTTATTGATGATTATCGAGGCAATTCTGTGTTAAGTGTTTATAATAAACTCGATATTTTTAATCAAGCTTCTTGGGCGATAGTTGCAGAAATAGGTGAAAATGAGGCCTTGTCTTCGGCAAAAGGCCTTAGAAATATTATTATTATCTCTTCTTTGGTTTGTATTGTTCTTTCCATTGGTGTTTTAATGATTTTCATCAATACCTTAGTGGCTAAACCTATTGTACGATTCCAAGCAGGATTATTGGATTTCTTTAAATTTTTAAATAAAGAGAAAAAAGAGGTCTCGTTATTGACTATTTATTCCAATGATGAGTTTGGACAAATGTCTTCTATTGTTAATGAAAATATTGAAAAAACACAAAAATTCATTGAAGAAGATATGGTTTTAATTGATGATGTTAAAAGTGTTGTGGCGGTAGTAACAGAAGGAAAATTGTGCAAACGAATTGAAAAATCAACACAAAATCAATCACTGAATGAATTAAAATCAATCTTCAATGAGATGTTAGACATTATGAGTGAAAAGATTTGTGGAGATATTAATAAAGTCCAAGTGGCTTTAGACGCATTTCAAAAATTGGATTTTACACATCGAGTGCAAAATGCCACAGGAAAAACTTCACAAGGGTTGAATCAGCTTGCTGAAACTATTAATGCCATGCTCGTAGAAAATAAAAACATTGGTGAAACACTTAACAGTAACTCAACCACACTGTTAGTCAATGTTGAATCTTTAAGCAATGCCACAAATTCAGCTGCAGCAGCCATTGAACAGACAGCAGCAGCACTTGAAGAAATTACCAGTAATATGACTAATAATACTGGCAATGTTGTTCGAATGTCCAATTATGCAACGCAATTAATGACATCAGCAAAAGAGGGTGGAAAACTTGCCCAACAAACAACGGTTTCTATGGATGAGATTAACAATCAAGTCAATGCCATCAATGAAGCCATTGGTGTGATTGACCAAATTGCATTTCAAACGAATATCTTAAGTCTTAATGCAGCAGTTGAAGCAGCCACTGCTGGTGAAGCTGGGAAAGGGTTTGCTGTTGTTGCAGCAGAAGTAAGAAACCTAGCAACAAGAAGTGCAGATGCAGCCAAAGAGATTAAAATTTTGGTTGAGAATGCAACCAATAAAGCCAATTTTGGTAAAACCATTGCCGATGAGATGATTTCAGGTTATAACAAACTCAATGAGAACGTCAGTAATACTTTAAATTTAATTAAAGATGTTGAAACAGCCAGTAAAGAGCAACAATCTGGAATTGAGCAAATCAACCATGCCGTATCAACCTTAGATCACCAAACACAAGAGAATGCCAATATTGCCAATAAAACCAGAGAGATTGCAAGCAGCACTCAAGATATTGCAAAAAGTATTGTTCTAAGTGTGAATCAAAAGAAATTTATTGATAAAAGCAGTGAGAAAAAGTAGCGTTAATATTTAAACATAAAAGTGAATCTTTTATGTTTAAATGAGTTTTTCCTTGCAAACAATGACACCGTCTTCATCGGCGTATAAATAATCCCCTTGATTAAAGGTAACTCCACCAAAACTGAGTTGATCTCCTCGTGAAGAGTTTGTTTTTTCAAAGTTTCTTAGAGGGCAAGAACCAATGGCATAAAGAGCCACATCAATGTGTTTGGTCTGTTTTATATCTCTGACATAACCATTTAAAATAATGGCTTGCCAATTATTTTTTTTTGCAAATGCCAACAGTTTGTCGCCTACAACACCAAAAAAGTATTGTGCATTATCGACAACAACAATTTTTCCTTTGCCATCTTCATCTCGTAACATCTCCAATAAAAGCCAATTGCTTTTGTCTAATTTTACCGTTACAATCTCTCCATAACACTCTTTTAATCCACCGTAATTTTTAAATTCATTGGAGAGGACTTGGATGCTTTTATCTTTATTATCGTCGCATAAATCAGCAGTTTCAAATTTCATAATGTATCCTTTATTATTAAATATCTATTGGTATATTTTGTTGGTTGTAATAACAGATAGACTCTTTTTAGAAGTTCATTCTACATGAAAAGAGTGTAGAATTTGTGTACAGGAGTAATTTTAGCCAGTAAATATGCTAATGTATAAAATACGTGACGATTGCAATTTGAGTAAAAATGTCTACTAAAATGGCATCATTCTGTTATTTTAAAGCATTGATTCTTTCATCAATAAGGGCTAACGTTCTTTTTTGTGTTTCATAAGATATTTCAGGAAGATCTCCAAACATCTTTTTTGCTTCTTCAAATCCTTGAACAATTCCATCACGTCCTTTTTGTAAAAGTTCTAAATCATCTTGTGCAAAACTGAAAACAAAGTTAGAAACACGATCAGAAGTTTGAGTAACACCAAAAAAACCTTCGCTGCTGATGAGTTGAGTTGCTTCATCTTGAGAAAGATCCATAATAGGTTTACCTTGATATCCCGTATTGGCTAAATCCATATCCGGTGCAATTGGTTTTCCTGCAAGAAAATCTAAAACCTCTTGATTTCCTGTAAGTGCAGATTGTGAAAGTGCAGTACCTTGAACCATATCCGAAGTATTGATATGAAAAAGGATAATTTGTGCACTCATAGACAACGAGATGCTAAATGCAGATTTTTTAACCGTTTCATCAAAAGTAAGCTCTTCATTCTGAGTGGTTTTTCCCGTAGGTATAAAAGTATTTAAGCCCAGTTGGGTTCGGTTTGAATCGACTTCCATGTTCACTCCTTCTGTTTTTTAAATTATACATTTCTTAAAGTTAAATTAATATAAAATAAAAACATTAGTTATTAATCCTTGAAATACATAAAATAGATCTATATGAAGTAAACATCATTTTTCAAAAAATTAATGTTGTGTTATTGCGAAAAATAGAGTATAGTACGGCAAATTTTATAAAGAAACGTTATACGTTATGAAAAGAGAGGATGAATATGAAAAAAAGATTCAAATTAAGTGCAGAAAATAAAAATCCTGAAAGAGTTTTGGATTCAATAAAATACGAAATACGAAAATACATTAAAAGAGAAAAACGAAAACCACTTCCTGAAGGTGTAGATTTTTGGAAGTTTGAATGCAAATTTGCGAAAGATGATGAAACACCTGTTGAGATTGATTTTTTAGATATTACAAAATGTATTAATGAAGCAGCAGCTGATGAGTGTGAAAGTTTTTATATGGAGATTATATCAACCCAAGGGGTGAAAGCACCTAAAGAAGAGGGCAGTGAAGTTTTAGAAGAGATTTAAATTTTGCACTCTAAAGGAAGAATAATTTTAAAGGCAGCTCCTGTATACGTACTCTTTTCATAGATAAACTCTTCATTATCTGCAATAATGCTCCCACACATATTTTTACTGACAATTTCTTGGCACATGTATAACCCAATACCTGTGCCTTGAGCTTTTTGTTTTGTCGTAAAATAGGGTTCAAAAATACGCGTCATGATAGAAGTAGGTATCCCGCCTGCGTTATCTTTGACCGTGATAATGACTTCATTTTTTTTATTTTTTTCTGTTTTAATAAAGATAAACTTTTTATCAGTGACGGATTTTTTTTCAAGTTCATCACGAGAGTTGTTTAAAAGGTTAATGAGGACTTGTATAAACTCATTTTCACAGTTATTAAGCTCAATATCATGGATATCTTTAATGATGGTGATGTTTTTATTGTAAAACTGAACAGAGACCAAAGAGATAGCTTGTTCAATTGAATTTTTAATATTAAAGCAACTTTTTGTTTTGGTTGTTTTAAAGAAGTTTCTAAAATCATCAATCGTATTTGAAAGATAGATCGCTGATTTATTGATGGTTTCTAATCCATTACGTAAATCTTTATCTTCCAATACTTTAAGCTCCTCTTGAACCAACATCCCTGTGGCTGATGTTGTTATGGTTGAAAGCGGTTGTCTCCATTGGTGTGCAATATTGGCAATCATTTCACCCATAGAGGCCATTTTGGATTGTTGGGCCAGCAAGTTTTGTTGTTTTTCGTTGTGAATTAAATGAACTTGTATGGCATCTTTATACTCCTCAAATTTCTTTTGAAGTTTTTTTGAAAAATATATGGAGAGAAGTAAAAGTAAAAAAGTAAGCAGTGAGCCAATTCGGATGGTATTTTTAATGTATAGATGGAATTCATTATCCAGTTCACTCTTTTTTTGAAGAATGATTTTGTTAATATCATCGACATAAAAACCTGAGCCTATCATCCATGACCAGTTTTGTAATCCTTTTACATAGCTGATTTTTTCAGTTGACAGAAGTGTATCTGGCTTCTCATTTTGGACATAGCTGTAATAACCATCCCCTTTTTTTGCAATTTCAATTAAGTCTGATATGACTTTTTTAATGGCAATTGTATCGTTGTTTTCAATGGCACTTTTACCTAAATAGTCTTGTTTAATGTGGCTTAAGTAGATGGTATTGTAATCGATGATAAAAATATAACCATTGTTTCCATAACGTATATCTTGAATATGTTTGAGCAGTTTGTTTTGAACCTCTTTTTCAAAATCTTCAACATATTCGCCCGTTCCAATAAACCAATCAAGTGCTTTAAAGTTTCTGACATAACCTATTTTTTTTCTTTGTTGTGTCAAATCCTTGGGCTTATACCAATACCACTCATAAAAAGTATCATCTGATTTTGAAAGCAGCTTTAACATATCTTGTATGATATAAGTCCCCTTAGCATCTTGGTGATTGATGAAGTTTTTTCCTTCAAGTTCTGGAGAAAAAGGCAACATTACATTTCTGCCTTTTTTATCATAAATAAAATAGTATCCACGTCCTTTATTGAAAGTGACATTTTTTAAGGCATCCACAATGAGTTTTTTAATCTCTTGTTTACTTTTATGTGGATTATTTTCATAGAGTGATTTTGCAATTGCAAGTGCGTTATTTACAGCCTCTTTAAGGGATAATTTGAGTTCATCTTCAGTGCTTTTTTGCTCTTTTTGAATGTATTCATAAACTGCATTGACTTCCTCTTTTATGAGGTCTTTGTTTTTTTGTTTAAATTCTTGTTCAATGAGTTGTTTCTCTTTTTTAAAGGTACGATTATTTTGGAAATATAAGGCAGAAATAATGGTTATTGAAACAACAAATATAAAAATAGAAGGAGCATATTTTATTATTTTAATAATTTGTTTTTCATTATGAAATATCATATAACATTCCTTTAAAGTAGACTATTCTACATTTTTTATGATTAAAATAACGTTATAAAATAATGAAAAAGTTTCATTATTTATGTGATTTAATTATAATATTAATTTAATGCTATATTAATATTGTATTTCCAAACCAATCTTAATTGATAGTGCTATATACTTTCAAGATGAAAAGATTTACGCATGAAACAATGTTTGAAATATATGAATATTTATATGAACTGCTTAAAGAAACCAATGTACATGGAATCGTAGAATTTGAAGTATTAAATCCCGATTTATTTGATTCAACGTATGCGGGAAATCTCGTTACTCTTGAGGGGAATGAGTATCTTTATCGAGGATATAAAGCTTGGATGGACTTAGCAGAGACGCTTTTTTGTAAAATTTTAACGCCTAAAATAGTCTCAAAGTACCATGTTTTACTTCAATTTAAGAAATTGGACCAAAATATCAGTTTCCATCATAGTTGCTTAGAAGCCAATGAAAAATATGGAGAAAATTCTGAATTTTCGCGCATCAATAAAAATGAAGAACCCGCTTTTTTGCAAGCATATAAAGTGGCTTTAGATTTTGCAAAAATAAGTGAGAAAAAAAGAGTTTTGAATCTGGGTATAAATAGCGGAGATGAATTTGCTTTAATCCTTCAAATGTATAAAAATCATAAAAACATTGAGTTTGTTGGTGTGGATTATTGCAAAAGTGCGATTTTGAGTGCAAAAAGAAAATTTGATTTTGAAAACATGAAATTTTATGCACACGACATCAATGAATTAGGGCAACTCAATTTAGGAAAATTTGATGCAATTATAACCATTGGAACGCTTCAAAGTTCAAGTATTGACTTTAAATTGACGTTTATGTCTTTGATACAAAACTATTTAGAAAAAAATGGTTCAATTATTTTAGGGTTCCCAAATTGCAGATGGCTTGATGGTGAAATGATATATGGTGCAAAAATGCCCAATTATTCGTTTTCTGAAATGACACTGTTATATAAAGATGTCTATTTTTGTAAAAAGTATCTGCAACAAAAACAATTTAAAGTGATGATTACAGGGAAAAATTATATTTTTTTATCCGCGCGCAGTATTCATTAAATATGTATCATTTATACTCTTTTGTTTTTTTTTGTACTTTTTTATCTTATTTTTTAAGTAAAGAATTTGTGATATTTTGGTAACTTTATAGGGCAGATATTCTGAAAATAAAAATGTAATTAAGGACCTCTTTGCTTCAAAAAAATGAAAAAAATCTGATCAATTTTATCAAGTTTTCCCCACTTGTTTTTATCACCTTGATTGCCGTATTGGTCAATGTCCTTATATACGGACAAAACAAAATTTATTTCAATAAAGAGATTGAAAAAGTCAAAATTGATTTTATCAATACACAAAAGATTATTGTTAAAAATGAAGTTGAATCGGCCATATATATGATCAAAAAAGAGAAAAACAACATTGAATTAAAACTTAAAGAACAGATTAAAGAGAAAGTATATGATGCTTATGCCATTACTGAAAATATTTATAATCAACATAAACATGAAGGAAAAGAGAGGGTTTTAACATTAATTAAAGATGCCTTAAGAAATATACGTTTTAATCAAGGACGAGGATATATCTTTATCGATGATATTAATGGTACCAAAGTTCTGCAACCTTATCATGCCGAGTTTGAAGGTCAAAACTTCGCTCATTTTAAAGATGGAAGAGGGTATGAGTTTGTACAATTGATTATGAAAACAATCAAAGAAAAAACAGAACGGTTTGATGAGTATTATTGGTATAAACCTGGTTCTAAAGATAAAATCTACAGAAAAATAAGTTTTTATAAAGCATTTGCTCCTTTAAATTTTGCCATTGGAGCGGGTGAATATATTGATGATTTTACGGCAAATTTAAAACAAAAAATTTTAGATGATATGAATTTAAAGAATGATAAACAAAGAAATAAGTATACGTTTATCATTGATTATGATGGTACGTATTTGTCCCATATTAAAAAAGAGTATATTGGATTAAATCGATTTAATTTGACTGACCCTAACGGAATAAAAATTACTCAAGAGATTATAAACGTGGCCAAACATGGAGATGGATATCTCAGTTATATTGGCACAATCATGCCACAAACAGGACTACCTTCAGAAAAAACAACTTACGTAAAAGGCTTAGATGAATGGAATTGGGCAGTGGCGTGTGGATTTTATGATTTGGAATTGAAAACAACGATTCAAGAAAAAGAGAAATTGTTGGTTCTTAAAAATAAAGAGTATATGAAAAAGATTTTTATTGTCAGTATTATTTTAACGGCAATTTTAATTTTAATTACTCTGTACATCTCAAGAGTTCTACAAAATTATTTTTTGACCTATAATCAAAGAATCATGAAAGAGATTGAAGAGAACAAAGATAAAGATAAAATGTTGTATCAACAATCAAAGATGGCAGCCATGGGAGAGATGCTTTCTAATATTGCTCACCAATGGCGACAACCTTTAAGTTCAATTACTTCAGTTGCAAGCAGTGTCAAGCTTCAAAAACAACTTGAAATTTCAGATGAAAAGAGTGAGTTAAAAGCGTTAGATGATATTATAAAAAACGCAGAATATCTCTCTCATACCATAGATGATTTCAGAGACTTTTTTCATCCAGATAAAGAGAAAAGAGTTGTTAATATGCAAGACCTATTTGATAAAACATTTAAATTGGTCAATTCACGATATAAAGACAGCAATATTCAAATTATTCAAAATATTGAGAGTGTTACATTTGAAGTATTAGAGAATGAGTTGATTCAAGTGATTATTAATCTGCTTAATAATGCAAAAGATGCTTTGGAACAAACAGAAAATAAATATATATTTATTGATGTTTTTGAAAAAGAGAATACAATTTGTATGATTATCAAAGATAACGGTGGTGGGATTTTGCCAGAAAACTTAAGCAGAATTTTTGAACCTTATTTTACAACAAAACACAAATCACAAGGCACAGGAATTGGACTTTATATGACAAGAGAGATTGTCAGTCGTCATATGAATGGATCCATAGATGCAGAAAATATTGAGTTTGAATTTGAAGGTTTACACCACAAAGGTGCTCAATTTACTCTGTTTTTTAATCAATACTAATCGATCTTTTATAACCAAATTTTTAGATAAATTTGGTAAAATATCCCCCATTTAATGAGACTAATATAATCACTAAACCCGTTAAGAGTTACAAATGTAACTCTTTTTTGATATATTTATATCAACTGAATACTTGAGTGGTATTCATACAAGTAAAAAATTTATATATAACCAAAGATCGCTTTACTATAACAGAGACATAAAGGAGTTTTATGATTAATTGTTTTACCAAAAAATTTAATAGACTGAACGTAATTGAAGGATTTACCTCTTTTGAAAACAGCGAAGATAAAAACAGTGTTATTTGGATTGATATGGTTACTCCAACACATGAAGAGATTAAAGCCATAGAAGATATGTTTGATATCAATTTCCCTACCAAACAAGAGAGTGAAGAGATTGAGTTGAGTTCTCGATATTGGGAAGAAGATAACAGAATTGAAATCAACAGTTACTTTTTAATTAATGATAAAAATTCAGCTGCGAATGAGACCGTTTCATTTATTTTACACGGCAAGCTATTGATCTCAGTACGGTATAAAAAATTGGCCAGTTTTGATACTTTTATTAAAAAACTTTTAAGTACGCCAAAAGAGTTTAAAAACGGATATTCCATTTTTTGTCAAATCATTGATATTCGAATTGATGCCGATGCCGATACCATTGAGAATTTATCAAAAGAGATTACAAAAATCAGAAAGCACGTTTTTACGGATTATTCAAATGATGATGAAGAGATTTTGGAAAAGATTTCAGCCTTTGAAGATTTGAATATGAAAATCAGAGAGAACTTAACCGATAAACAAAGAATTTTAAGCTCTTTGATGAAATCTGAGAAATATGAAGATGAAAAAAATGAGATACCCATCATGCTTAAAGATATTCGTTCACTCATTGAGTACACCAATTTTAACTTTGAACGATTGGACTATTTGCAAAATATCTTTATTGGGGTGTTAAGCATTGAACAAAATAAAGTCATAAAAATTTTTACGATTGTAAATGTTATTTTTCTTCCACCCACACTTATTGCAAGTATATATGGAATGAACTTTGATTTTTTACCTGAATTGCATTGGCAATATGGGTATTTGTTTTCTATTGGATTTATGATTATTGCATCAATTACGCCCGTGGTTATTTTCAAGAAAAAAGGGTGGATATAGAAGTTCAGATAAGGTTTGATATATGAATAAAAAGTTTACTGCCAATGATTTTGATACGGTTTATTTTATCTCTACAGGGCATGAAAGTCCTGAACTTCTTGATGCAAAAGAGTATTTAAAAGATATACAAATGACAATCAATGTAGGTGATGTTGCTGACTCTTTAGAGGGGTATATTGATGAAAAAACACTCTTTAATCTTTACAAAGAGTCTGTTTTTGCCCCATTGAGTCTGAATTTTTTAGAAAAAGTAAAACATTTGACCACTTTGAGTGGTTTGGATATTAAACGGCTTGAAAATGCCAATCTTGATACTCATACAAACGACAATTACACCTTTTTAAATCGTAATTTGGTCAATCAAGCCAAAGAGTTTATCACGGCCATTTGGGATTGTATTTTAGTGATTAAAATGGCACATAAAAGAGGTGAAAAATCAATTTTAATTGATTTATTTAATGACTATTTTGCGCATTTAACTCAAATCAAAACAGGCAGTGCATTAAATTATAACGTCGTAACAATGCCTTTAGATATGATTTGTGAATTGGTACTGTTTATGCAAACCTATATCACCGATTATTTGATTTTTCTCATTAAATCGCAAGCGTCTATTTCAAACAATAAAGAGCTGAAAAGTGCCAATAAATTGTTTGTGAATGTATTAAAAAAATCATCTAAAATAGCATTGAGAAATCAAATGTTTGAACAAATAAAAAGTAAAAATTATCCCTTATTGTTAAAACTGCTTATTGATCAAAAAAATGCACAAACGATTTAATACACGAAAATTACACACTGAGATGGTAGAATTGGCAACATTTAAAAAAGGAATCGTTTGACAAAAAATATTTCAACTCCTATTGTATTACTCTGTTTTATTTTGGCCTTAACTGCAACTTTAGGCAGTCTTTTTTTCAGTGAAATTATGCACTTTATACCCTGCAGTATGTGTTGGTATCAAAGAATATTTCTCTACCCTTTGGTTTTGATTTTTTTGTTTCATTTATTGTATCCCGATGAACATCTTTTTAAATATGCTATGCCATTAGTCAGCGTTGGATTGTTTTTTGCGGTATATCATAATTTGTTGATGTTTAAAATCATACCAGAAACCCTTCTACCTTGTGTACAAGGTGTTCCTTGCTCAACTGAGTACATCAATTGGTTTGGCTTTATTACCATCCCTTTTCTCTCTTTAGTGAGTTATTTGGCTCTATTTATTTTATTAATTATTGGACGTAAAGGAGTTTTGAAAAATGAAAAATAAAAGTGTTGTTGTTTTTGTAATTGTAGCAGTATGTGCACTATTTATTGCGTTGGGTATTGCGTATAAACAAGTCTCCTCTTCTGTAAGTGAAAATAGAAGAGGTGATTTGCCTCCGTATGTGAGAGATTACTCTTTAAAAATGGGTGAAAATTCAAAAAATGTAGTCGTGGTTGAGTTTATCGACCCTCAATGTATTGCGTGTGCAGAATTTTATCCTGTCGTGAAAAAAGTTTTTTACAATTATGAAAAAGAGATTCAATTGGTGATTCGATATTTGCCCATTCATAAGTATGCTGCTAATGCAGTTCAAATACTTGAAGCCGCAAGAAAGCAAGGTAAATTTAATGAAATGCTAGAAGCGTTATTTCAATCTCAAGCTATTTGGGGAGATTCTAAGAACAACAATCCCAATTTGATTTGGAATTATGTGGTGCAAGTTGAAGGCATTGATATGGAGTTATTAAAAAAAGATTTGAATGATGAAGTTGTGATGCAACATTTACAAATGGATGAAGATGATGCAAAAACACTTGGTGTCACAGGTACACCTACTCTTTTTGTTAATGGTAAACCTTTAGAAACATTGAGTTATAAAGCATTGAGCGAACTCATTGAATCAGAAATTTATAAATAGGAGAAACGATGAAAAATATTTTGATTGCTTTGTTTATGTTGGGTGTTTTATCTCTTTTTAGTGGGTGTAACAGTGAAACAAAAAAAGCGCAAGTCATTGAAGAAAACAAGAGAATATCTGTAAATACCAATACAGAAAAAGGCTTAATCTTAACGACACTGGATGGGAAAAATATTGATATTAATTTGAGTGATAACATCCTTTTGTCAAAAGCGTTAAATGGGAAAATTGTACTGATAAACTTTTTTGCTACATGGTGTAATCCTTGCATCAAAGAGATACCTTTACTTAATAGACTCTATGAGAAGTATGGTGACAAATTTGAAATTGTTGGAGTGCTTTTTGAAAAAGATAAAGACAAAACTGAGTTAAATGAGTTTATTTCAAAATATAAGATAAAATTTCCTGTAACAGTAGGGGACAATAACTTCATTGCAACAAGAGTATTTGGAGACGTTCAGAAAGTACCGGAATCATTTCTTTTTTCTAAAGAGGGGTTTTTTGTTCAAAAATTTATAGGGATTATTGACGAAGAGGTGTTGGTAAATTATATCAATCAATAAATAGAAGAAAGGATTTCCTTTTTTCTATTTTTTCATATCCTTAATTAAAGGCTCAAGTTTAGCTTTTAATGTTTCGGCACTAAATGGTTTTACAATATAGTTATTGACACCTGCTTTTAAAGCGGTCACAACTTCTGATTTACCACCTTCAGTTGTAATCATTAAAATCGGTGTTGTCGCATATCGTGGAAGTGTTCTAAGGTTTTTTACTAATTGAAGCCCATTCATTTTAGGCATGTTCCAATCGGTTAGAACTAAATCATATTTAGTAGACTTTAGTTGCCCTAATGCATCCATACCATCAACCGCTAATCCAATATAATCATCATCGATTCCAATTTGTTTAACTACGCTTGAAACGATTCGTCTCATTGTTGAACTGTCATCAACTATCATAACTTTTACATTCATTCTTGTTCCTAATGGAAGATAAGTATTTACTTTGTAAACAAATAAAAGTAAAACTATTTTATTCATACAAGTAATTATTATAGCATTATAATATTTAAAAACTTAATAAAAATATTATTTTTCTTAAATTTGTAAAATTCTTCACTGAATAAAAAAAAGGAACAAAGCAAATGTTCCTTTTTTTTCAATTTTTTTTGTAGGAGTTTACGATAGTACCTTACTGTCCAAAAGGCAATATCACATAAAAAAAGATAAGGGGAGAAACTTTTTTTTATGTTTGTTGTTGAAAATTAAGCATACAATTTATCATTTTGATAAGATGCAAAATAATTATAACTAAATAGGATAAAAAATGTCTTAAATAAAGAAATTGATTTTTTATTTTTTATAAAGAATTATTTTGATAAATTTAACTCTCTATCAAAGGATTGTAATTATGGATTATATCAATATTATTTTAATTATTTTAGTCTTAATGGCCATTTTACTCATTCTCTTTGCCAATCCGAAAAAAACGCAATCAAAACCAACTGTTGTAACGAAAGCAGAGATTATTGAAAAGTATAAACAACAAATGAGAGACCTTGTTGTTGAACACCAAAACAGTAAAGAACATTTAACTCAAAAGAAAAGTGTGTTGTTAAAAAGAATCAATAATGAATTGCACAATAATATCTTCTTTGATGATGAAGAAGTGAAAAAAATAATTTCTGATTTGGCCTCCATGTAAATGTGCTTCATACCATTATTTAGCTATAATAAACTACAGAGAATGAAATAGGAATTTTTAATATTCTTGATATTATTTTAGGAGGTTTATTATGAAACTGCAAGGCGTAACAATAGATTTTAATGACAGAAAAACGTGTGGACTTTTGCCTTCTTTATGTTTGAAATGGGATGAAAAATTTGATGCTTTAGAAGATAATGAAGAGCTGCTCAAATATTGGGAAAGCCATTTAGAAGAGGTGCTTGCTAAAACAAACAATATTGTTTCTGGAAATATGGGAACAAAATCCATTCTTTATTCTGCTGACGAAGTTGCCATTAAGCATATTGCTGAAGTGTTTAAAGATTTGAAAATGAGCACATTGGATTATGACAATATCATTAAATGTGAGCACTGTTTAACGCACGATTATTTAGATGGCAGTTTAAAGAAATAATGCAAGAATTCAAAACGTTTTTTTTGATTTAGAGTCAAATTTAAAATCAGGGTAAAGAGTTTGAATTTTTATTAAGATTTTTTTTTAAATTAATTGCTATTTAACAAAAAATAATATACCCTACAATTAAGAATTTTAAAGGTTTTAAAAATAATGGTAAAAATTGAAAGTGTTCAGCAATTAAAATTGAACTTTTTAGATATTTGGAAAGATATTTCAGAAGATGATACTCAATCGTTAATTACTTTAAATAATATCGCTACACTTGAAAACAGAATAAAACCATTTTGTACAGAGGAGTACCCTTTAGAGCATGTTATGGTTATTTTTCATGCCTATGCATCTGTTGCTTATCTTTCAGCCGAACTGATTGTCAATGCAAAAATATTTTTGGATTATAAAAAAGAGAAATATATCCTTCTTGCACGAAAAGAGATGGAAAAATCATTTTGTTTTTCAATTGTTTATTCCAATATCAAAGAGCTCAGTCGATACCCTTCTTTTGGTATACCTATTGATAATATGATTGGTTATTTGGAAAATTCAGATGCTATAAATGAGTTAAAAGAGTATTATGCCAATAATGTAAAGTAGTCTTCATTCAGATAAAATGGGAAGTTCCCATTTTTATCTAAAACTCTGCGCTTGCAACCCAGTTTGTGGGTTCTTGGATAAATGAGAGAATATTTTCTAATACTTCTTTATGTTTAATCTCTTCTTGAGCAATTTGCAAAAATATTTTTTTCTCATCTTCATCGCTTAACTCTTTGGCTTTATCTGCATAAAATTGAAAAGAGTCCTCCTCTCTTTTTATGGCATCTTCATAAAATTTAATCTCATCTAGGCTAAAATCCGTGCTATTTTTTTCAGAACTGAGTGTTTCAAAAATTGTTTTTGTATCGGTTGAAATGTCCAATGTGTTAATATCTTGCCCATCTTTATCTCTCATGCTTTTAAAAACATTATAGTGTTTGACCTCTGCTTCTGCTAAGATATTAAATACTCTTTTTAAACCATTATTGGGAGATTTTAAAGCCAATTCTCGATAGTAAGCTTCTCCATCTTTTTCAACTTTCATTGCATAATCATAAACGTTCATTGCTTCTCCTTTAAAACTGTTTATTTAAATCTTAGCTAAGAAAAAACCATAAGTCAATAGATTGTTTTCAGTTATTTAACAAATCGATTAAATAACTGTTTGATTTCTTATTCGTAAGGCGTTGGCAGAGGAGGATTGCTTTTAAAAGAGTCTTTAATTGCATTGGTAATGGCAGTTTTATATTTTATGTTTTCCATGGGTGCAGAGAATTGGAGTTGTTCAATTGATCCCTCCAATGAACGCTCTTTTTTATAAGCAAAAGCCACTTTTTTCCCAAGCTTTACAGTGTTTTCATAAATTGCTTTGGCATAATCACAAATGTAAGAGAACTCTTTTGAATTAATTTTATCTCCCCAAGCAAAAAAGACAAATTTCCCATTGGGAATAAGATTTTGTGCATCTTGATACATGATGTCTCGATCAAATTCAGTATTTAAACTTGAGTTATATTTCTCTAAATCCAGATTGAATTTCATCAGTAGCGTTGAAGCATTGATATTTTTTTCATTTAAATTAAATAAATTTTTGATTTCAACAATTTGACCTTCACAATGTTTGATGGCATTTTTGAATATTGTGATGGCATTTTCTATTTTTAATTCTACTATTTTTCCAAAATCATCAAACTCTTGATCGAGTAAGAAATGGTTTGAGTCATATCCGACAGGTGTAACATTTGGATTATAAAAAAAGATTGTACCCGCAATGTGTTTTTTTCTGCTTTTACCATTGTTGAGCATCTCTTTTAACTCTTTAGAAGTAATCTCTTCATTTTCTTTGTTAAAGTACAAATAACTCGATGTTAAAAATACCTCTTCATACTTAGTCTCTAATGTACCAAAATATTGCATTTGAGTCGCCCTTTGTTTTAATTATCGCTATTTTATCCAATCTTATCCATAAGAAAGCTTACTTATTACGAAAGGAGTTGTTTTAACTCGTTTAAGGAATCAATGAAATATTTTGCTTTTGAAAAGTCATTGTTTTTTGTAAATTCATTTTTGACAATGACACAATCAATCTTAGCAGCAAATGCAGAGTCTAAACCTCTTTGTGAGTCTTCAACAACTATGGCTTCATCTGCTTTTGCATTGAATTTTTTTAATCCTGCAAGGTAAGGATCGGGATGGGGTTTTGCTTTTGCATACTCCTCAACACAAAGTGTAAAATCCATAAAGTCAACAATTCCTCTGTTGTGATGAATTAAATCAAAATCAACTCGACGTGAAGTTGTAACAATGCCCATTTTATACGTTTGAGATAAATAGTTTAAAATCTCTTGCACATAATCAATGGTGATGTTTTCGGTTTTTAAATAGTGCTGATAGAGTGCATCTCTTTTGTGTCGGCACTTTTCTATAATGGAGTTTTTAATTCCTTGTGCTTGGGCAATTTCCCAAGCACTGCCACCGCGTGTCATTATCTCTAAATACAAAGGAAGTTCAAGGGTGATATTTAATTCCTCTTTGAGTATTTTTTCATTGGCTCTGAAGTACCAAATTTCGGTTTCGACCAATACGCCATCATTATCAAATAAAATATATTTTTTCAAAATGTGGTCACTGCTTTTTTTGATCTTTATCTAAAGGAATTGAAATAATAAATTGTGCACCTAAGAAATCTTCATTTTCATAGGTGAAATGATTATTATGAACAACAATGGTTCCATTCATATGTTTTGTTATGATTTCATAACTCATATAAAGCCCAATACCAATCCCTTTGGATTTGAATTTCGTTGAGAAATAAGGTTCAAAGATTCGGGCGATATTCTCTTGTTTAATGCCTTTGGCATTGTCATGTATTGAGATATAGAGAGAATGATTTTTACTGTAAACATCAATCAGTATCAGTTTTTTTTCTATTTTTTCTTCTTCAAGGGCATCTCTGGCATTGTTTAAAATATTGATAATAACTTGCATCAGTTCATTTTTTAAGCCCAATATTTCAATGTGAGCAATATTTTTAATCACTGTAATTGCATGACTGTTAAATTGCGCGGAAACAATGTTTAACGTTTTATCTATGGCATCTTCTATTGTAAAGGTCTCTTTGATTTTATGTGGGTTAAAAAACTCTTTAAAGTCATTGATGGTATGAGAAAGGTATTGTGCATTTTCATTGATTATTTTTGTAAAGGCCAAAAACTCTTCATCATTTAACGTGCCAAATTCATGTTTTAAATGAATGCCAGAAGCTGCAGTTGTAATGGTTGAAAGAGGTTGTCTCCATTGGTGGGCTATATTCCCTATCATCTCTCCCATGGCTGCCATCTTTGATTGTTGTGCCAGTAGGACATCTTTTTGTTGATTTTTTTTGACTTCTTTGGATATTTTGTTTTTATATTTTAAAAAAATATTTTGGATAATGTGTGAAACATACAAAGAGATGAACGTTAAAATAACGGTCATTGATATACTTATCATCATTAAATTAAAAATATATTTGTTATTGGCGTCGTTGAGTATTTTTTTCTTGTATGCGACTTTACTGTTTAAATCTTCTTCAAAAAATCCTGCACCCAATAAAAATCCCCAATCATTCACGCCTTTGACAAAAGAGGTTTTTGTTGCTTCAATTGATGAAGTATCTGCTGTAGAATAGGTAATAAACCCCTCTCCCTTTTTTGCTATGTTAATCATATCTTGAATAAAATATTCGCCAAATTTATTCTGAATATATAAGTCATTTCTTCCTATGAATGATTTATTTGAATGAAGAAGCACGGTGCCTGTGTCATCTAAGATAAAAATAAACCCTTTTTTCCCAAACTTAATATTGCTTGTAAAATGAAGTATGTCTGTTTTTACATGCTCTTTAAAATCGTCATAGTAGTAACCGCTCCCTATAAACCAATCTGTGCCTTCTAAATTTTTCAAATAACCAATCTTTTTCTCTTTAATTGATGAATGGGGCTTGTACCAATTCCATTCAAAAAAAGTTTCATCGGTCTTTTGCATCATTAAAACCATCTTTGTTAAAAAATATTTTTCATCTGTGTTTTTAAGCTTAAATACATTGGTATTTTCAAGTTCAGGAAAATTTGGCTGAAGTATAATTTTCCCTGATTTAGAGATAATAAAGAAATAGCCCATTTCAGAATTAAATTTTAATGTTTTTAAACTTTTTTTGATAAGATTTTTGGTGATTTTTGGGTCTATATTTGATTGAGTAATATTCGAAATAATGTTGGAGGCAATTTGGACATTCTCTTTAATGTTTTGTTTGAGCAGTCGTTGAGTATCTTCTTTTTGATATTGGATATAGTCGTAAACTCTTAAAACCTCTTCTTTTATCAAATTCTTATTTTGCAGAGTCAACTCTTTTTTGAGATTTTTTATCTCTTTATTGAAGTTATATTGATTGATTAAATAAATCGTTCCTATAACAAGAACTGAAAATGAAAGGGTAATAATAGGCGGTGAAAATTTTAAAAATTTTAAAATATTCCTCTCATCTTTTCGTATTTTCATTGTATGCCTATTTTTTTATTGATATTGTAGCATACTAATTTTTGAATAAATTGATAAATTACTCCTTAAATGGTATTTTATCACTCTCTTTATATTTATCATGGAGCCAAATGTAAACAAAAAATCCAATAATAATGGAAACAGCTAAGGTAAAATAAAAGCTCATAATAACTCCTTTAATAGTTTTTAAATTGGTATGATAATAAGAATTTTAAATCAAATTCTATTCTTAAGTACTTAAAAAAAATGTCTCATATACGGCTTCAGTTAATCATCAGAAAAGTTAAATTTAAATAAATTTTTTTATTATAAAGTGATACGTTTTAGCATCAATTGTAACAATGTTACGATAGAATACGCTTGACTCTATTTGCATTAAGGAAAAGTATGACCGAAATGGTTTTGGATTTTATTGAAACTTCTGTTTATGTTGCTGTTTATTTGTTTATTTTTATTGTGACTTTTTATGCTATGACAAGCTTAAATAAGTTGATTCTCAGTCGTAAATTTGGTGCAAAAGGGATCAAACTTAAATGCATAAAATGGAAGCTGTTTAGAAAAAATATTTTCTCTTTTGAAGAGTTGTTGCAACACAAGTTTTATACTGTTGAATACATTAAAAAAGATGGTCGTGTTTCAAAAACTCGAGTGACGTCGAAATCAATTATCTAGTTAATCTCACACAAAATTAAAATTCATATGACAAACTATAATGGTTTTATTAAGCTGTTATTTCAAAGTTGATATAATCCACGAAATTATAAAATAAATTAAAAATTGGAGTTTTTATGGGTAGAGCCTTCGAATATAGAAAAGCTGCAAAGATGAAACGATGGGGAAACATGTCCAGAGTTTTCCCAAAATTGGCAAAGGCGATTGAAATGGCTGCAAAAGCAGGTGTTGCAGATCCTGAGATGAATTCAGCATTACGAACAGCAATATTAAATGCCAAAGCTGAAAATATGCCAAAAGCAAATATTGATGCTGCAATTAAACGAGCCAGTGGAAAAGATTCCGCAAACTTTGCCGAAGTTAACTTTGAAGGAAAAGGTCCTCATGGTGTTTTGATTTTTGTTGAAACAGCAACCGATAACAATACAAGAACGGTTGCCAATATTAAAATGTATTTTAATAAAAATGGTGGTTCATTGGCACCAACAGGTTCTTTGGAATTTTTCTTTGACAGAAAAGCCATTTTTGAGTTTAATAAAACAGATGATATGGACATTGAAGAGTTGGAGTTGGAATTGATTGATTTTGGTCTTGAAGAGATTGAAGAAGAAGAGGGCATTATTTTAGTGACTGCGGATTATAAAGATTTTGGTACGTTAAATAAAGCATTTGAAGACAGAGGCATTGAATTGACCAAAGCCAAACTTGAAAGAATTTCAAACAATCCTCAAGAGTTTACAGAAGAACAACAAGAAGATATGGTTAAACTTTTAGACAAACTCGAAGAGGACGACGACGTTCAAGCGGTTTACACAAACATCGCATAATAACGGGTGAATTTCACCTGTTATTTTAAGCTGACTGACTTTACAAACTCAATAATTTCATCAAAAACAACTTTTGAATTTGAACCTCGAATCATCACATGATTATGAAAATCAAAGAATTGAAGCTTTTTATTTTTTGAACTGATCTCTTCAAAAATCTCATTTGCACTTTTAGGGTTTACCACAGGATCATTTGATGCTTGAAATACCGCAACTGGAAGAGTAATTGTTTTTAATATTTTGGAGGTCTCTTGCATGAGAGCATGTAACTCATTGATGGATTTTATATAATGTTTGCTGTAGTTAATTAAAGGATACTCTGCATTATTGGGTATAAACTCTTTTTGATACGCATTGGCATTAAACGCACTGACTAAATCATTCCAAAAATTAATGGCAGGAACAACTGCTTTGATACGAATATCATTGAGTTTGAGCGCGGCATTGATACAGATGATGCCTTTGAGTTTCTTCGTCTGTTTTTTTTGACTCAAAAGTGCCAACAATCCTCCCGTTGAAAAGCCTACAATATAGACTTCATCATACATCAGTGTTGCAATGATAATGGCTCTGGAAAGAGATTCATACCATTGATTCCAATGACGTTCTTTTAAATCTTCAGGAGTAGTACCATGACCTCTTAATCGTGGGGCATAAACGTTAAACCCTTTTTTATTTAAATATGTTGCCATTTCATGCACTTCCATTGGTGCAGAGCAAAAACCATGCAAAGCAATAATGCCTATGTTGGATTTTTCTGTCTGTATAAAATAAGGCTCACCCACCTCTTTGGGTTTGATATCTTCATCCTTTGCCCAGTGCAAATAGTCTTGCAAATACTCATCTTTTTCTTGATTAATCAAGTGAATTAAGAGCATGGCATCAATGTCTTTTTTAGGCAGTTGGCAATATTGCTCTACCATTTTTACGACATCTTCTATAATAAGAACTTCATTTAAAAAGACTTTTAAAATATTTTTTAATCGAATGGTGTCGTGGGTATATCCCTCAAGCAGATTCTCTTTACTGATGACATAGTTTTTATCTGTTTCTGCAATAATGGCATCTTTGGTTGCAATTTTCAAGACATCTTCAAAAGGAGCATACTCTTCAAATGAGATGAGATGAATAAAGTTTTTTTCAATCTCCTCATCGTATTGTAAGGTGCTGTTTTTGATTTTATGTGCAATCAAATAAAGCAGTCGTTTGAAGTGTTGTTTATTGATAAAATCATTGGGATAAAAGTGTAAAATGGCCACAAAAAGGTGGTCAAATCGAATGGTGAGATTTTCATAAATGGTTTTCATAAAATCGTGCGTGAGTTTATATCGAAAGGCATTAATAATAATCTCGTGGTCAATATCACTGTGGTGTTTTTTGTTTAAATCTTGCAAATGAAAATTCTGTGTAATCTCTTTGGTACTTATGGGTTTTAATATGTGTATGATGATTTTTGAGTGCAAAACAATGTTGCTTTCAATTTCAATTTCTTCTTTGAAATGTTCACTCATATCTGAAAAAATCTTTTCACTGATATCGGTTAAAAAATTTTTTCCCGTTCTAAGAGGAGAGTAACTGATATTAATGGGAATTAAAACAGTTTCATCTTTGGTAACGGTTTCATTGTCTGTCATTAAGTATTGTGTGTTAAAGCTCTTTTTATCTGTAATTCTATTGGCAATATAGTCTTCTCGTAACAGTTGTGATGAAAGAGCAAAAAAAGCCGCTCCTGTGAAAACTTTTTCAGTTTTCCCATTGACAGTAACACAATAATGGTTCTCTTCTTTGATGATTTTTTTGCCCTTAACCATTTGTCCTTCTGGGAAAATCATCCAATCTTTGGTTCCTTGTAAAATATCACTTAAAATAATATTGTTTCGATTGGGGGTTGATTTTGGTAAAGCGCCAAAATCTTTTAAAATATTTCCAAAATATTTAAAGATGGAGTCATCGGCAATGACTCCTACCTTTCTTTTTGTGAGGTTATATAAAGCATAAGGCACAATGAGTGCTTCAATACGAGTAAAGTGGTTGGCGACAAAAATTTTGGGTTTATCCAAAGGGAGGTTTTCTGTCCCTTTGATTTCTATGTTGGTTGAGAGAATCTTCTCTATGAGTTTTAAAACATATCCCCCCGAGTCAATTAAAAGTGTATTATCCTCACTCATCTATTTTTGTCCTTTATAAACCTTTGCATCAAAGGCATCAACTCGGATGACCTCTTGTTGAGCTTCATGGGCTTTTAAAAGCAGTGTTGACTCTTTTTTTGTAATCAGAGATTGACTCAATGCCTCTTCAATCATTAAAGGAAGAGTCTGTTTTTTAATCAAACCTGATTTTTCTGCTTGTTTGATTTTGAGTCTTATATTCTGCGTTTGATGACTCAATTTTACCGCATTGTCCAATTGAAATAGGGCATCATTCTCATTTTTTGGCATAAATATTCCATCACAAAGCTGGTTTAAAATTTTTTCATTTTTTAAAGAATCGACAATCTTTTTGTTTAACGCATCTGCTGGTTTCAGTGAAAAAGGGTTGATTTTAATCAAAGGAAGAATAGCCTTAAACACAGGCATATTTCTTAAAATCTGCTCTTTGGCTTCTTGAATTTGATTAAAGCCATATTCACACACATAACGAACCAAATCTTTATGCTCTTTGGTGGGGTTATTATCAAACTCTCTTAAAGTGGCAGTAATAAGATAACACCAAGAGAGAATATCACCAAAGCGTGCACTGATATTCTCTTTTTTCTTGATATTGGCACCAAAAATTGCCAGTGAGAGGTTGCTTAAAAAGGTAAAATCACTGCTGACCCAAACAAGTTTTTGTTTGTATCGTTTGAAATTTCCTTGCGTTTGGGCAATATAACCTCGTGTAAAGTAGTAAGCAACGGTTTTCCCCAATGCATGTGTTACCAAACCAATGTGTGAAAAAAGAAGTGCATCAAATGTTTTAGTGTCCCCTTTTTCTAAGGCTTTTACTTGTTGATATAAATAGGGGTGGCACTTAATTAAGCCTTGCCCAAACTGCATGAGGTTTCGAGTTAAAATATTTGCACCCTCAACTGTAATAGAAATTGGCAGTGCAAAATAGGCGTGCGCTAAAAGATTTTTTTCACCTCGAATAATGGCTGCTCCTCCTAAAATATCCATGGTGTCATTGATGACTTCTCTGAATTTTTCCGTGGCATGATACTTCATGATTGAATTGACTACTGCGGGTCGTACACCATTGTCAATGGCATCAAGCGTATAGTTTCGTGCTGCATTTTGTAAATAGGTAAACGCTGCTACTTTGGCAATTTTTTCTTCAATTCCTTCAAAGTTTCCAATGGCTAAACCAAATTGTTCTCGTAAATTGGTGTATGAACTGACTGTTTTAAGGGCAAGTTTACTTCCCCCTAAACTGACACTTGGCAATGAAATGCCTCGACCAATGGAGAGCGATTCTACCAACATTTGCCAACCATGCCCAATGCCTTCTTTTTCACCAATAATATCACTCAATGAAATGATGACATCTTTGCCGTATAGAGGTGAATTGACAAATGGAATTCCCAATGGATCATGCCGTTTTGAATTATCTACCCCTTCGAGTTTTGAGTTAACAAGTGCAAAGGTAATACCCAAATCTTCCTCTTCTCCTAAAAGGTGTTCAGGGTCATTCAGTTGAAATGCCAAACCAATGAGTGTGGCAATATTTCCTAAGGTGATGTATCGTTTTTCAAAGTTAAGTTTGATTTTTATTTCATCGTTTTCATCTTTAAACAAAACTCCATTGGAGGTAATCGATGTGGCATCACTTCCCGCATTGGGTTCAGTAAGAGCAAAACATGGTACCTCTTTCCCAATGGCAAGTTTTTTTAAATAGAGATCTTTTTGCAATTGGGTTCCATGTTTGAGTATCAATTCTGCCGGGCCAAGTGAATTGGGAACCATAACCGTAATGGCTAAAACTTGAGAGCGTGAAACGAGTTTTTCAATCACTTTTGAGTGTGCAGTTGCACTGAAGCCCAAACCATCATACTCTTTAGGAATAATCATTCCAAAGAATTTTTTTTCTTTGATAAATTTCCAAACAGGAAGGGGCAAATCTCTTTTTTGAAAAATTTCCCAATCGGTTGTCATGTTACATAAGGTTTCAACTTCATTGTCTAAAAAGGCTTGTTCCTCTTTGGTAAGTTTGGTAATGGGTTCATTTTTGATTTGATTAAAATCCACTTGGGCTTTAAAGAAGTTTGACTCTACCCACGTTGTACCCGCTTGCAATGCGGCTTCTTCCGTAGCAGATATTTTTGGAAGCAACCCTTTTTTCTTGATAAAATCAACAATGGCTTGAGAGACAAATTTTTCGCGGATGGCTTTATTTAAAAATAAAATGGCTGAACCAAAAAAAAGAATGGCAAAAATAATGCCTGCATTAAAAAAGAAATATGCGTAGATACCAATAAAACCAAACCATGCAATAAGTGGTGCACTGTAAAATCCTAAAACGGTTAAAAAAATCAGAAATACTAATGTTTCCATAATGCTTCTCCTGTGTAAAATGTTTTTTTGTTTTTTTGAAGCGTGTATAAAAGTTCGCTCACGTTAAATCGTTTACCTAGACTTTTTTCAAACTCTTCGAGTTTTTTGATGACATAATCAAGCCCTATGGAGTCTGCATAGCGTAGCAATCCTCCTCTGAAAGCAGGGAAACCTGTTCCTGCAACCATGGCATAATCTAAGTAAGAGGCCTTTTCAATGATGCCTTCTTCTAAACATCTTGAGGCTTCATTGATCATGATAAAAATCGTTCGGTCAATAATGTCTTGGGTAGTAACGATTTTTGTGCTGCTGATATGTTTTTCAACGGCTCTGTTGACTTTTATCTCCCCTTTTTTAGAGTGAATGTAAAACCCTTTTCCACTCTTTTTCCCTAAAAGTTTTAAGTCAGTGTGCACTTTTTTAAGAATAGGGCAAATTTCCATTCGGCTGCCATAGGATTGTTCTAAAATTTCGGCAACTTTATATCCCACATCAATCCCAACTACATCTGCTAACATAAATGCACCCATAGGCATTCCAAACTCTTTTAAAGTGTTATCTACTTTTAAAACTCCTGTGCCCGTTCCTAAAATAAATCCCGCTTCATTAATATAAGGAAGCAAAATACGATTGACTAAAAATCCTGCACAATCGTGTACTAAAACAGGGGTTTTGCCACAACGTTTAAGAAACTCAAAGGTGGTTTCAATGGTTTTTTGTGATGTGTTGGTTGTGGGAATAACTTCAACTAATGGCATTTTATGTACGGGGTTAAAAAAGTGTACCCCTAAAAAGTTGTTTTTGTTTTTAACCCCTTGACTTAAACTCTCAATGGAAATGGAAGATGTATTGGTGGCAATAATGGCATCCTTTGAGAGGTTCTCTTCTAAAGCAGCATAGGTTTTGATTTTCTCCTCTTTGTTTTCAATGATGGCTTCAAGTGCAAAATCAATGAGTTTAAATCCTTTAAATTCATCGGTGTAGCTGAGTTTATTGAGTTTAAACGCCACCTCTTTTTTGCTCATTTTTTTACTTTTAACAAAGTAGTCATAAAGTTTTGAGACCGAACGCAAGATATTCTCTACTTGGTCAAGTTTTCTGAGTTTTATACGCACGTCATTGGTATATTTACTGAACAACCAAATGATTTCTTTTCCCATGACACCACTACCAATAACAGCTGTTTCAGATATTTTACTTTTTAAATTGGTATTGCTATACTCTTTTTTTAAACTTTCTGTAGTAAAAAACAGTGAAATTAAGTTTTTAGATTCAGGTGTAATGGCCAAATCACTGAAGGTTTGAGCTTCAATTTTAATGCCTTCTTTGTGCGGAAGTTTAAAGGTATGATGTATCACATCAAGTGCAGCATACGGACCAAAATATTTTGGGTGAACTTTTTTTTGCAAATTTTCTAACGCTTTTTTAAAAACAAACTCACGGGTAAAATTAAAATACTCAATCCATCGGATAGGTTTTTTGACTTTAATGGTATTGTTTTGTATTTTTTTAATAAATTCATTTAATCGATAAGGTGTATACCCTTGTGCAAAAAATTCGGTTACCAATCCCATTCTGTAGGCTTTTTGTGCATTGAGTGTTTTTGCACTTAAAATCATATCCAACGCATTGAGTAAGCCAACGAGTTTAGGCAATCGTTGTGTTCCTCCAAAACCAGGAAAAAATCCAAGTTTGATTTCGGGAAAAGCCAGTTGGGTTTTTTCATTGGTGGTTGCAAGTCTGTAGGTACAACTTAAAGCCAACTCTAAACCTCCCCCCATGCACGCTCCATTAATGAGTGCAATAGAGGGGAAAGGAAGTTCTTCTAAACTTAAAAATATTTCATTGACTTTGAGTAAATAGGTGTAAATTTCATCTCTGTTTTGCATGGGATATATCTCTTGTAAGTTTGCCCCTGCAATAAAGATGTTCTCTTTGGCACTGCTTATGACAAGTACTTTGATGGCTTTATCTGTTTTAATGCTGTTCAGAATGGTTTCAAATTGTTCCAAAACAGATTTTGAAAGTGTATTGGCATTGGACTCTTTCATATCAAAAATTAAATTTGCAATACCGTTTTCTATGGTCAGTTTTAAATCTTGTGTTTGCATTAGTTTGCCTCCAATAAAAATGATGCACCTTGCCCACCACCTACACAAAGTGTGGCTAAGCCAGTTTGTAGTTTTCTTCTTTTTAACTCTTTTAATGCCCCTAAAATAATTCGAGCACCACTCATTCCAACGGGATGTCCTAATGCAATGGCCCCACCATTGACATTTAAAATATCTTCATTGATTTCACCCAAGGCATTGCTATTAAAATGTTTTTTTGCAAAAGTTTTTGAATCAAAGGCTCTGATATTGGCAATGACTTGCGCAGCAAAGGCTTCGTTTATTTCAATTAAATCAATATCTTTGAGAGTGATTTTTGTTTTATCAAAAAGTTTTTTAGTGGCATAAATGGGTCCTAATCCCATTTTATGTGCTTCAAGTCCAGCGTATGCAAAATTTTTGATGTATCCCAAAGGTGTAATGCCTAACTCTTTGGCATGAGATTCACTGCAAAGGGCTAACATGCACGCCCCATCAGAAATTTGAGACGAATTTCCTGCTGTAACTGTGCCATTTTCTTTATCAAAGAAGGGTTTGAGTTTTCCAAGGGCTTCAAGGCTTTGATCAAATCTCACACCATCGTCATCATAAATGATTGAGTCATTGCCAGTAATTATGGGGTAAATTTCATTTTTATAGATGCCTCTTTCAATGGCATTTTGGGCTTTTAAATGAGAGTTCAGTGCAAACTCATCTTGCTCTTGACGGCTGATTAAAAAATCGTTGGCAAGAATTTCTGCTGTTAAACCCATGATTTGACCACTGATAGGATCAGTGAGTCCTGAAATCAGACCAATAACGGGCTTTAAAAAGTCGGGTCGAAAGTTTTTTAAAGCGGCTATTTTTTCAAAAATATTTTTTTTATGAGAGAGGCTAATCATTAAATTTCGCAAGTTATCGCTGTATAAAATAGGAATATTACTCATAGATTCCACGCCACCAACCAAATAGAGTTTCCCTTCATTCGCATGAATACTTGACATGGCAGAACTGACGGCTTGCATTCCTGACGCACAATTTCTGTGTACGGTATAAGCAGGAGTAGAGACGGGGAAACCAGCTCTTGATGCCAACACTTTTGCCATATTTGCAGCATTGGCAGGCTGGGCAACGTTGCCAATAATGACTTCATCATACTCTTTATATGGAATTCCAATTTGAAGCACCAACTCTTTGGCAATAATTGAACCTAAAGTATCAGCTTCGATGTTTTTTAATCTCCCATAAGCTTTGGCGACAGGACTTCTAAGCCCTCTGATAACGGCTATTCTTTCATTCATGATTTTATCCTTTAATACATACTCTTAATTAAATCACTGTATTTTTTTTCAATTTCATTTCGTCTTATTTTCATAGAGGGGGTTAACTCCCCTGTATCAATTGAAATAGCATTGGTTACGATTTTATATTTAATGACTCTTTCCCATTTGTTCAGTTCCTTATTGGCGTTTTCAATGTCATTTTGAATGGCATTTTTTATTTCATCTTGGGCATAAAACTCTTCAACATTTAGGTTCTGTGTAGACTCTTTGGCAAGTTCCAAATCTACAAAGAGCAAGGCAGTGACATATTGTCGGTTATTGGCAATGACCACCGCAAAATCAATGTAGTGTGATTTGGTGATGGCTTGCTCAACGGCAATGGCACTGACATACTCTCCTGTAGAGGTTTTTAGAAGCTCTTTTTTTCTGCTTTTAATGGTGATATACCCCTCGTCATCAATCAAAGCCAAATCTCCTGTGTGAAGCCATCCTTCTATGTCGATGGTTTCATTCGTAAGTTCTTGTTGGTTACGATATCCTCTCATAATACCAGGACTTTTTGCCAGCAGTTCACCATCAGAAGCCAATTTTACAGTGATACTTTTCAAGACTTTTCCACTTGTACCTACTTTGTTGTTGTGAGGATAATTGACACAAATTACAGGCGAGGATTCTGTTAACCCATACCCTTGGTACAAAGGCAAACCAATATTGACAAAAAAGTTGTATAAATCTCTGTCCAAACTTGCTCCTCCTGTAACCAAAATTCTTAACGCTCCACCAAAACTTTTGAGGAATTTCGTGTAAACGAGTTTTTGATAAACAAAGTCCAAAAAGTTGTATTCATTTTGGTTTTTATACAGTGCTCTTTTCATGGCTTGAGTGGCTAAAAAATGTTTGAACCATTGTGTCTCATCTACTCTTGCTTGCATCTTGGCATAAATTTTTTCTAACAATCGAGGCACAACGGTCATAATCGTTGGCTGAACTTTTTGCATCAACACTGCCACATTGGAAACGTCATCAACAAAATAGACACTCACTGAGCAACTCAGGTAAAAACTCATTACCGCTCGTTCAAAAATATGAGCAAGGGGAAGAAGAGAGAGGGCTCGGTCTTTTTCATTGATGGCATAAAATTCATTGATATCATGCAGTTGTGAAATGATATTTTTTTGCGTTAATTCAACCCCTTTTGGCATGCCTGTGTTTCCACTGGTGTAAACCACACTGAACAAATCATCTTCACTGAGTTGATTTTCAAAGAGTTCATCGATTTTAGAAGGAGTCTCTTTTTGGATCTGTTCACCTCTTTTATAAAGAGCATTTACCGTAATAAATTTTTTATTATTGGCTTTGATATTGCACCCAATGATGGTGATTTCATCATCAATTTCATATTGGTACTCTTCGTGATCGGTGAAGATGTACTCTATGTTTGAATCTTTAATTTCAAAATCAAGATTTTTTTGTGAAATATCAGCAAAGATAGGAACGCTGACCGCATGTATGAGTTGCAGAGCAAAATCAAAAATGAGCCAACAAGGAGAAGATTTGGCAAAAATAGCCACACTTTGATTCTTTTTAATGCCATACTCTTTTAGTGCCAAAGCAAGAGATAAGACTCTGTTTTCAAACTCTTTGGTGCTTATTGAGATATACTCATTTTTGTGTAAATAGTTTAAAAAAGTGGGATTATTTGTTCCATTAACAATATGCGTGAAAAGTTCACTGTATGTTTTAAAGGCATAATTGTTCATTTTTCATCCTTAATGATATCAGTATTATTATATCACGAATACGTGAAAATATAAAAGTAATTTTTTTGTACGCTTTTTTATTGTAATATATGGAACTGAAATTTACTTTTAAGGAGTTATCCATGAAAGATAGAATTGAAAAAGATACCATGGGTGAAATGAGAGTTCCTGATGATAAACTCTGGGCGGCACAAACGCAAAGAAGTTTTGAAAACTTTGCCATTGGAATTGAAAAAATGCCTCAAGAGTTGATTACGGCATTTGCTTATTTAAAGTACTCTTGTGCTGTAACAAATAATAAACTTCAAAAACTCAATGACAAAAAAACCTTCGCTATTACGCTTGCTTGTGAAGAGATTATTGCGGGGAAACATCAAGAACAATTTCCTCTGTCTGTTTGGCAAACAGGCAGCGGTACACAAACGAATATGAACTTAAATGAAGTGATATCGTCTCTTGCGACACAAAGTTTAAATGAAGATTTTAGAACCAACCGTGTCATTCATCCCAATGATGACGTTAATATGTCTCAAAGCTCCAATGATACCTTTCCCACTGCCATGAGAATTGCTTTTATATTGCAACTGCAAAAAGAGCTTTTACCTGCAATTAATAAGTTTAAAGAAGTTTTGGAAGATAAAGTAAAAGTCTTCAGTGAGATTGTAAAAATAGGACGAACCCATCTGCAAGATGCTACGCCTTTAACCTTAGGTCAAGAGTTCAGTGCGTATGTGGATATGATGAGTAAAGCCTTAAATCAAATTGCTGATGCCATAAAATATCTTCAAGAATTGGCCATTGGCGGAACGGCTGTGGGGACAGGTTTGAACTCTCATCCCGCTTTTAGTTCTATGGTGTGTGCCACGTTAAATGAAATTACAGGTACCTATTTCCCTTTTAAATCGCATCCCAATAAATTTCATGCACTGACCTCTCATGATGGAGAAGTTTTTTTAAGTGGAGCACTCAATGCTTTGGCCGCTAATATGATGAAAATAGCCAATGATATCAGATGGTTGGGCAGTGGTCCACGATGTGGAATAGGGGAGTTGACATTGCCCGCGAATGAACCTGGCAGTTCTATTATGCCAGGTAAAATAAATCCCACGCAAGCAGAAGCTGTAACAATGGTAGCTCTTCAAGTCATGGGAAATCATACCACTATTGGCATGGCTGCGAGTCAAGGTAATTTTGAACTGAATGTATTTAAACCCGTGATTGCGTATAATTTATTGCAAAGCATTACGCTTTTAAGTGATGTGATTCACTCTTTTAGTAACAATTGCGTGGTGGGCATTAAAGCGAATGAAACTAAGATAAAAGAGTATGTGAACGACTCCTTAATGTTAGTAACGGCACTCAATCCTCATATTGGGTATGAAAAGGCAGCCCAAATAGCCAAAGAAGCGTACAAAAATTGTACAACACTCAAAGAAGAAGCACAGAAATTGGGCATTTTATCTTATGAAGAGTTTGATAAACTTGTACAACCCAGCAATATGACCATGCCTAAAGGATAATCACTTTGGGCATTTTATACCCTTTGTATTTTCATTTGTGTAACAAATTTAAACAATAAAAAAAACTTGTACAAAAATTACAATAATTGTACATACTTAAATTGACCAATATGTTATACTGCTTAGACTTAAAATACACAGGAGATAATATATGAGTTTAATCGCTGATTATAAAGCACATACACAAGAAAGACTTAATGAAGGTGGTCTTCCTCCATTAGCATTGACAGCTGAACAAACTGCACAATTGGTAGAAGTTTTAAAAGCAAATACACAAGATGCAGATTATGCTGTAAATTTATTTAAAAACAACGTCAACCCAGGTGTTGATGACGCGGCTTATGTAAAAGCAGCATTTTTAAATGATATTGTTCAAGGTAAAGTTTCTTGTTCAGTGATTTCTAAAATTGAAGCAATTGAAATTTTAGGAACAATGATGGGTGGATTTAACGTAACGCCACTTGTAGATGCACTTAAAATTCCTGAAGTTGCAGACGCTGCTGCAAAAGAGTTAAAAAATACAATTTTAGTTTATGATGCATTTAACGATGTAAAAGATTTAATGGATGCAGGAAATGCAAAAGCGAAAGAAATCATTGAATCTTGGGCAAATGCTGAGTGGTTTACAAATAAACCCGCTTTAGAAGAAGAAATGACATTAACTGTATATAAAATTCCTGGTGAAACCAATACAGATGATTTATCTCCTGCAACGGTTGCATTTACACGAGCAGATATCCCTTTACACGCAACGGCAATGTTACAATCAAGAATGGAAAAACCATTAGAGATGATGGCTTCTTTAAAAGAAAAAGGGTACCCATTAGCATACGTTGGTGATGTTGTTGGAACTGGATCTTCTAGAAAATCAGGAATTAACTCTGTTCAATGGCACATGGGAAGAGACATTCCAGGTGTTCCAAATAAAAGAACAGGTGGGGTTGTCATTGGTTCTATCATTGCACCAATTTTCTTTAATACAGCAGAAGATTCAGGTTGTTTACCAATCGAAGCTCCTGTTGATAACTTAGAAACAGGTGATGTTATTACCATTAAACCATACGCTGGACAAATTTTAAAAAATGGAGCAGTGGTTTCTGAATTTAATTTAGCTCCAAACACATTAACCGATGAAATGAGAGCAGGTGGAAGAATTCCATTGATTATTGGAAAAGGTTTAACTGCAAAAGCCAGAGCGGTTTTAGGTTTAGCTGCATCGGATAAATTTGTGACTGCATCTCAACCAGCTGCAAGCACAACTGGATTTACACAAGCACAAAAAATGGTAGGAAGAGCATGTGGTATTGAAGGGGTAAAACCAGGTATGTATGTTGAGCCAATTTGTACAACTGTTGGATCACAAGATACAACTGGGCCTATGACAAGAGATGAAATCAAAGAACTGGCTGCATTATCTTTTGGTGCAGATATGGTGATGCAATCATTTTGTCATACAGCTGCTTACCCAAAACCAGCAGACATTAACTTACAACACACACTGCCAGAGTTCATTACTTCAAGAGGTGGTGTTACCTTAAGACCAGGTGATGGTGTTATTCACTCTTGGTTAAACAGACTTTGTTTACCAGATACAGTAGGTACGGGTGGAGATTCTCATACAAGATTCCCAATTGGTATCTCATTTCCAGCTGGTTCTGGTCTGGTTGCATTTGCAGGAGTTACTGGTATGATGCCTTTAACCATGCCTGAATCTGTACATGTTAAATTTACGGGTGAATTACAACCTGGAATTACTCTAAGAGATTTAGTTAATGCTATTCCATTACAAGCCATTAAAGATGGTTTATTAACGGTTCCTAAGAAAAACAAAAAGAATATCTTTGCAGGTAAAGTCATTGAAATTTCTGGTTTACCAAAACTAAAAGTTGAGCAAGCATTTGAATTATCAGATGCAGCAGCAGAGAGATCAGCAGCAGCGTGTTCTGTTCAATTGGATAAAGAACCTATTATTGAGTACCTATCTTCTAACATTGCATTAATTGAAAAAATGATTGAAGAGGGTTACCAAGATGCCAGAACTTTACAAAGAAGAGCAGATAAAATGAAAGAGTGGATTAAAAATCCAGAATTAATCACTCCCGATGCAGATGCCCAATATGCAGCAACAATTACCATTGATTTAAATCAAATTACGGAACCAATTTTAGCTTGTCCAAACGATCCAGATGATGTTGATACGCTTTCAAACATCTTAGCTGATCCAAACAGACCAACTGAAAAAATCGATGAAGTATTTGTTGGATCTTGTATGACAAATATTGGATTATTCAGAGCGTTAGGTGAAGTGCTTAAAGGTGAAGGTGTAGTGCCTGCTAAATTGTGGATTGCCCCACCAACTAAAATGGATGAAAAACAGTTAACTGAAGAGGGATACTATGCTGTATTTGGAGCAGCAGGTGCACGAATGGAAATTCCAGGATGTTCATTGTGTATGGGTAACCAAGCCAATGTTGGTCAAGGGGCAGTAGTATTTAGTACATCTACAAGAAACTTTGATAACAGACTTGGAAAAGACTCTAAAGTCTATTTAGGTTCTGCAGAAGTAGCAGCATTAGCAGCACTTTTAGGAAGATTACCTTCTAAAGAAGAGTACATGGAAATGGTTCCTAAAAAAATTACAGCTGATAAAAGAGCAAGTATTTATAAATATTTAAACTTCCACACTGTTTCTGCTGATGAATTAACCAATTTAGTTCACTCTTAATCGTTACACATAAGCCCAAAGATTTGGGCTTATGACTTTTCTCTTACCTTTTTAATCTCTATTAATTTTATTTACAATATAATGTCTCTAATTTAAAAAAAGGTCATAATTTTGTCACCAAAACAGACTAAAAAAACAAATATCATAGAACATGCATTAAAACTTTTTGCCAAAAAAGGTTTTTATAACACCACTATACCCGATATTGCCAAAGCCATGAAAATGAGTGTGGGCAATATGTATAACTATTTTACTTCAAAAGAAGAGTTAGCAAAGTGTGCCATTAAATATTCAACCAATGTGATGGCAGAAGATTTACGCAGTGTCAATAATATGGATATCTCTTCAAAAGAGAAAATTTTTGAATTCACACGAAGATATTTTACCAAAGTGAAAAAATCACCTGAAATCATTGAATATTTTTTACGTGTCTATTTGTCAAATCGTGAAGTGTTTCAACAAGGGTGTGAAGGCTTTTTGTGTGTGGGTGAATTTGTGACCGAAGTGATGATTTTACTCGAAGAGGGTGCTGCAAAAAAAGAGTTCAGAGATCAAGATTTTTTTGCTGCTTTTGGAATGTTTATGGGCAGTTTGGGTGGTTTTGCTTTTTTAAGCGGTGAAAAAGTTCTCGAAAAAGATTTGTTGGAATACAGTGATTTAATTGCAGAGAATATTTACAGAGCCTTAAAGTATGAGGACTAAACCTAAAGTTGTCTGGATTCAAGCACTTACGTGCAATGGGAATACGCAATCTTTTCTCAGTGCAAACTCTACGCGATTTCAACACTTTTTAAATGCGTTTGAGTTGGTCTATCATCCCAGTTTAACATCGAATGTTTCCTTGCTTGATATTTTACAATCCCATAACCAATACGATTTTTTATTGGTTGAGGGGGCTATTACTGGCAATACTCAATTCTTTTCTCTCTCTGATTTCTCTTCGATTCACGTTTTGCAAAAACTCATTAAACGATCTCATTATGTCATTGCTGTAGGCAGTTGTGCCTCTTATGGGGGTATTCATGCAAAATTTGAAGTGAACGATGATATTAAAGGGGTAAATCAATCATTAGGAGATGCGTTTCCAAAATCAAAACACGCGGTTATTAATCTTACTGGTTGTCCTGTGCATCCAGAGTGGATTTTCCAAACACTGTTTATTTTAAAATCACAAGGGAAAATTCAACTGGACGATAAAAATAGACCTGTGGAACTCTATTCCAATTTGGCACATCATGGCTGTACAAGAAATGAGTATTTTGAGTGGAAAGTAGAAAGCCATAACTTTGGATTAAAAGAGGGGTGTCTGTTTTACAATCAAGGTTGCCGTGGACCCATGACACACAGCAGTTGCAATAAAATTTTGTGGAACGATGTCAGTTCTAAAACGCGTGTGGGAATGCCTTGTATTGGTTGTACCGAGTTTGATTTTCCCCGAGACAATATGTTTGATACCAAAAAAAATATTGGTATACCCGCTGAAGTTCCTATTGGAATCAGTAAGCGTGCGTATCTCTCTATTACAGGTATTGCAAAAACGTTTAAAATTGAACGATTAAATGGAAAACTCATAGATGAAAACAGTTAATATTATTGAGAGAATTGAAGGGGAAGCCAAACTCAATCTTTTTTGGAAAAATGAGGTGGTTTCTGAGGCGTATATTGAGTTTTTAAATTTTCGTGGCTTTGAATACATGCTTGAGGGCAAAGCTCCTATGGATGCTTTGGTTTATACTCCAAGAATGTGTGGCATTTGTGGACAAGCACATCTTTTGGCCACGGTTAATGCATTAGAAGATATCTATAAAAATGCCAATATTCCACTTCAAATTACCCCCAAAGCAAAAGCGTTAAGAGAGTTGGGCTTAATCATAGAGATCATTCAAAGTCATATTAAATGGTTTTATTTTTTTATCATGCCCGACATCAATAAGAATTCACTTAACCCCCATAGCCAGTTTAACCCTTTGGTAGGTGCACAGTGGTTAAAAGCGCAAAAAGCAACCAGTGAAATTATCAAAGCGTTGGCCATTTATGCAGGACAATGGCCTCATACCTCGTATATGATTCCAGGAGGAGTGGTCAGTGATCCGACGTTAATGGATATGACGTTTATTGAAAACTATATTGATCAAACCATTGCTTTTTTTGAAGAGGAGATGGTGGGAACAGAGCTTAATACCTATTTGTCATTTAACAGTGTTAATGATTTTGGAAATATCTCTAAAGATGTTGATCTTTTTCTTAAAATGGCAAAAGAACAACGCCTTGAAAGCATAGGAAAATCGTACAATAAGTTTATTGTCATTTCCGATGCATTGGGTTTTACACAAGGGAAAATCAAACTTAAAAATGTCAGTAAAATCGATTTACTCAAAATTGAAGAGTTCACTGATTTTACTTTTGATATTAAAAGTGAAAAACAGAAAAAAGAGAAGTACAGTTGGTCTAAAAGTGTTCAATATGAGAATGATTTTTATGAAACTGGTCCACTTTCACGTGCTTTGGTTTCAAACAATAAATTTATACGCTCAGTTTATAAAGAGTATGAAGACAGTGTATTGACACGTGTTTTATCCCGAATAGATGAAATTGCAGTTTTGTTAAATCAAGCAAAAGAGATTCTTCACACAATCGATATTTCACAACCTTCATTTATTCAGCCTTTAATGGATTTAAAAGAGTTTGAACTTGGATTTGGAAGGGGAAGTGTTGAAGCAACCCGAGGTTCTTTAAAACATGAAATCAATATCGAAAATGGGTTGATTAAAAAATATGATGTTATCACTCCAACTGTTTGGAATTTAGGCCCTGGAAATGGCACCTCTCCTGGTGTTGCACAAAAAGCAATTATTGGCTCTAAATCACTTCAAGAAGCGATTGTTATTTTACGCAGTTTTGATGTCTGCTCCGTGTGTACAACGCATTAAATCCAATTTTTTTGAGTAAAAAAGGAACATTGAGTTTTTTTTTATAAATTCTTAAAAAATCACTGAACCTAATGATATATAATATACAAAATAAATTCTGAATATGAATAAATTTTTATACAATAACCGTGCAATCGTATTTTTATAATTTTTTTGATTAATTTCCAAAATTTAGGTAAACTTCATGGTTATAATATCGTTAAATGAATGCTACGTTAATGCTATGGTAGGAGTTGAAACGGTGTTTGGGTTTAAGTTTCGTATAAGTGTCAAGTGGGTACTTTTTTAAAAGTAAATGAATATTCATTAAGAGGAGGAAACGATGGCTATAGATTCGCAAGAGATGGTTAAGAAGGTTTTTACACAAAAATCAGCAAGAGTAGATACGAATAAAGGGGATGAGTATTACAATTCACTTTATTCTAAAATGAGAGCAAGGTTAGACTCTTTAAGGAATTCACCAAAACTTAAAGATATTGATATGACTGAAGTCATAGAGATTGAGGGGATCAACAGAAGAGATTTTATGAAGTGGGTCAGTGCAACAACTGCAACGCTTATGCTTCCTCCTATGTTTACTCCACTTGTGGCAGAAGCTACCGAGTTAATGAACAGAGTTCCTGTTATTTGGATTGAGTTACAAGATTGTGCGGGTAACTCTGAAGCTCTTTTAAGAAGCAGTGCTCCCACAGTTGATGAGCTTATTTTTGATGTATTAAGTTTAGAGTTCCATGAAACCATCATGGCGGCTTCTGGTCATCAAGCCGATGCGCAACTGGAAGATGCTTTAGAGACTTTTAAAGGGAAATATCTTCTTTTTGTCGAAGGTTCAATTCCTACGGGTATGAATGGCCAATATGGAACCATTGGTGCTTCTGGTGAAACATTCAGAGCACATTTAGAGAGATTGGCAAAAGATTCTGCTGCGGTTGTTGCGGTAGGTTCATGTGCTTCATTTGGTGGAATTCCAGCGGCTGCTCCAAACCCAACAGGTGCTGTTGGTGTAATGGATATTGTTAAAGGTAAACCTATTATCAATATTCCTGCCTGTCCTGCAAACCCTGCAAATATGGTTGGTGTGGTATTGCACTTTATTTTAAGTGGACAAGTTCCAGAGTTAGATTCATTGTTAAGACCTAAATTTGCCTTTGGTTACAGAATTCATGACAATTGTGAAAGAAGAGCGCACTTTGATGCGGGTGAATATGTTGAAGAGTTTGGTGATGAAGGTGCTAAAAACAACTTCTGTTTATATAAAGTGGGGTGTAAAGGTCCTATGACATTTAACAACTGTTCAATTATTCGATATAACGAAGGTACAAATTGGCCCGTAGGTGTTGGTCGAGGATGTATTGGTTGTAGTGAGCCTGATTTTTGGG
The DNA here is from genome assembly GCF_048571275.1 of Marinarcus sediminis (SeqCode). Classification (GTDB taxonomy): domain Bacteria; phylum Campylobacterota; class Campylobacteria; order Campylobacterales; family Arcobacteraceae; genus Marinarcus; species Marinarcus sediminis. The sequence goes on along the minus strand of NZ_CP182357.1, from coordinate 2,416,630 downwards.
ATAAATATGCGTATGAAAGACCAATGTCAGATGCTAAAATTAAAGCACCAACGGGTGGCGTAGAAAAAACTGTTGATGAATTCGGACTTGGATTATTAACAGCAACAACAATTGGAATTGCAGCCCATGCAGTGGCAAGTGCCGTTGCGGGTAAAAAATCAGAGCATGGAGAAGATAATGAGTAAGAAACATATTGTAATTGACCCAATAACAAGAATTGAAGGACATTTGAGAATTGAAGCAGTTATTGATGAAAATAATGTCATCACAGATGCATTCAGTTCATCAACAATGTTCAGAGGAATCGAAGAAATCCTTAAAGGAAGAGACCCAAGAGATTGTGGTTTGCTTGCAATGAGAATTTGTGGTGTTTGTACAGGTACTCATTATCAACGAAGTATTGAAGCGGTTGAACATGCATTTAAAATTACCATTCCAAAAAATGCAAGATTGGTACGAAACTTAATGCAAGGTGGATTGTATGTGCATGATCACATTGTTCATTTCTATCACTTACATGCGCTTGATTTTGTTGACATTACAAAAGCGTTAGAAGCAGATCCTCAAAAAGCAGTTGATGAAGCACATAAATGGGCAGGTGTTGCAAAATCAAACCCATGGAATGCAAGTGTAAGTGCATATAAACAAGTTCAAGAAAGAGTGACTAAATATGTAAAACAAGGACGACTTGGAGTATTTGGAAATGCGTATTGGGGAAGCAAAGCGTATAAGCTGACTCCTGAGCAAAACTTAATTGCACTTTCACACTATTTAGATGCATTAGAACTTCAAAGAGAGCTGGCAAAAGCCTTGGCTATTTTTGGTGGGAAAAATCCGCATCCTCAATCATTGGTTGTAGGTGGAGTAACCTGTGTTCAAGACATTAAAAATCCTGCCAGAATTGCAGAGTATAAAAAAATCTTGAAAAAAGGTCTTAAATTTACTCAAGAAGCGTATTTGCCAGATGTTTATATGGCTGGAACAATGTATGCTCAAGAAGCACTTGACGGTGTTGGTGGTGGTTTAGGTAACTTTATGTCTTATGGTGACTTTAACTTAGATGATCTGCCATTTTATGAATCTAAAAAACTCTTCCCAAGTGGTATTGTTTTAAATAAAGATTTATCAAAAGTATTCGATTTAGACCAAACTAAAATTACAGAAGACGTTACACACGCTTGGTATGAAGGTAAAACAAATCTTCACCCATACGATGGAGTTACCAGTCCTAACTATACTGGTTTTGGTAAAAAAGAGAATGGTATTGCGTATTTAGATACGACCCAAAAATACTCTTGGATTAAATCACCACTTTATGATGATGAAAGAATGGAAGTGGGACCATTGGCACGTATGATTGTTGGTGTTGCCAGAGGGGATGAATTGATTACAAAACATGTAACAACATTCTTAAAAAATGGAAACTTACCTACAACGGTTCTTTTCTCAACTATTGGAAGAACAGCTGCACGTGCAATAGAGACAGAACTCATGGCAATTAAATGTGTTGAATGGGCGGATGAGTTGGCTGTAAATGCTGCAAATGGTGATTTAAGTACTTGGACAGAGTTTGATTTTGAAAAAGTTTCTGCAGATACACAAGGTTTTGGTATGGCAGAAGCTCCACGAGGTGCTTTAGGGCATTGGGTTAAAATCAAAGACGGTAAAGTGCTCAATTATCAAGCCGTAGTTCCATCAACTTGGAATGCTGCACCAAAAGATTATAAAGAGAGATTGGGAGCGTATGAAGCTTCATTGGTAGGAACAAAAGTGGTCAATCCGGATGAACCGTTGGAAATTATTAGAACCATTCACAGTTTTGACCCTTGTATTGCGTGTGCTGTGCACATTGTGGATACAAATGGTAAAGAGTTGAGCGTATATAAAGTAAATCCTTTAGGAGTAAGCTGTGCGTAAATTCAACAAGGTTGAGAGAATGACTCCAACCATGCGAACCATTCACTGGATGAATGCGATTTGTATGGTTGTTGCAGTTGCAACCGGGTTATATATCGGGCATCCTTATTATCAAACATTCATAGCTGACCCTGCTGTGGATAAATATGTGATGGCGTGGAACAGATGGGGCCATTTTATTGCTGCCATTATTTTTGATGTTACGGCAATTTTGATTGGTTATTTGTATCTGTTTTCAAAGTTTGAAAAACCGTATAAAAAGATTTTACCAACAAAAAGGAATTTTGTTGAATTTTGTGAAGTCTTTTTTAACCTTATTACATTTAACAGAAGAAAAAACTTTGATTCAACATACAGTGACAGTTACAATATTATGTTCTTCACTTTGTTTCATATCATGTTGGTCTTTATGTTATTAACAGGGCTTCAAATGTATGTGCATGGTTTAGCTTCAGGACACAGCTCTATTGGAGCTTGGTGGCCTTGGTTATTGCATTTTTCAACCGATTGGACATTGAGTGTATTTGGTGGAAATATGGGAGTTAGAATTGCACATCATACGGCAATGTATTTAATTATCATGTGGGCATTTTCACATATTTATTATCAAATCTGGAGAACCATTTTCTGGGGTGAAGGCGATATCAACATTGTTTTAGGTGGATATAAATTTGTGAACGAAGAGGGTAAAAAAGAGAAATAGTCATCGCGATGATTTAATTTTTCGTTAAAATTAAATGGGTTGTAGTCCTCTACAACCCATTTTTTGATTATAAGGTATTATAAATGGTATGTTGGTTCCACTTATAATGCTTTGAGTTTATAAAGTATCAGGAGAGTATATGAAAAATATTGTAATTGGTGTGGGAAATCTTCTTTTTAAAGATGAAGGTATTGGAATTTATGCATCAAAATATATAGAAGAGAATTATCGTTTTGAACCCGAACTCGAAATCATTGATGGTGGAACATTGGGCTTTAAACTCATGAGTTATTTTCAAGAGTATGATAATGTCATTATCTTAGATACCGTATCAATTGAAGATAAGGCAGGTGAGATTTTTAGATTGCCTTCTGATGTACTTTTGGGTTTGGGCAATTACAGAAAAACAGCCCATGAAGTTGAAATTATTGAGATGCTTGAGATTTGTTCTGTATTGGACAAACATGCCCAAGTGACAATATTGGGGATTATTCCTGAAGATATTGTAACCGTTGAAATTGGATTGACTTCCACAATTGAAGAGCGATTTAATGAGTACATTTTACACGTCATAAAAGAGATAGAGTCTTTGGGTATCAAAGCGGATAAAGTCAGTGAAAAAAGTGTAAAAGATATTGCCCAAGCCTTAATTGGAAGTTACAATGGAGAACACTTAAGAAGAATTCCAAATGAAGAAGATACTACATGCAGATAATCTATGAAATAAAATATAACTCAAGAAGTGAATATATCAGAAAAATCATCAATGAGTTAATTTTAGAAGAGAAGATAAAAGCACAATGCAAACAGTGCAATGGATATATCTATATTATCGCCCAAGACAGTGCCGAAGCCATCGAACACTTTTTTCAATGCCTAGAAGAGAAGTTGCCACTGTCTATTTTTATGGAAAGTTCAAGAGTTATTGAAACAATACCAGAAGAGATCACTTTTCTGCCTTTAGAAAATGTACAACCCACTTTGTGTTTAAGTAATGATGCCGTTGTTGAACTCATTAAAAACAATGATCACTCTCAAGCAAAAAATGCCCAAGAGATTGCTGCGGGTAAAATTGTACAACTGCACACTTCCAATGGTTTAAAATATTTTGCGAAACCCAGTGCTATAAACAGAAAAAAACTTGAAGCAGTATCTAAAAATGTCAATATGTTCATTGCCAATACGCATGCTTTTGAGAGCATGCTTTCTCTCAATCAAAAAGAGGTACAACTGCTTTGTTCCATTGAGAGACCCTTGGTTAAACTCAAACTGAATTTTCAAGCAAACAATCAAAACCAATACAGTACAACAAACTATATTTATGCCAAAATGCCCTATGACAAAGAGAGTTTTTTACTCGCATATGAAATCAAAGAGTTGGGCTTTGATGCATTGATTTATTGCAGCAGTGAAAATGTGAATGAAGAGATCAAAGTCAATTACATGGAAGAAAAAACCTTTATTGTTGAGGGGAACAGTGGTCTGTTTCCCAAATATGATTACAATGCACAAAAAGTTTTTAATACTTCAAGAGAGTACTTTGATTTTTATGAAGGTGTTTTTAAAGCAACGTTGAGCGAATACAATAAACGAATCAACTCCACCATTGGTGTCTATTTTACGACTCAAAACAGTAAGAGTGAAATTGCGGTTAATACTCCTTCTTTGGGTAAAAAAACCATTATTGAAGTGCCCAATATTCATCTTAATTTGCAAATCAATCTTGAAGAGATTGGTGATTTAGATGAAAATACGCCTCGTTTGATTGTAAACTACAAAAAAAGATTTCCAAAACTTTTTGAAAATATGGATCTGATTTTTGAAGAGTCTTCAGGGTTTGAATCAATTATTCACTTATGTGCGTATTTGTTGGGGATGAAAAGTTCAAAAGAGTTTGAAGCCGCTGCAAGTAACTGTTCTGTGAAAAGCGGAATTAACATTGACATGAGAATCATCAAACTCAATGGAGTGAACTATTTGGATTATCGACGAACGGTTCAAAGTATGATGAGTTATAAACTTGCCGATGTGCCAAATGATTTATTGGCTTTTTCATTTTATGAGAGTTTGAGTGAATTTATCTCAAACCAAGCGAATACACTTAAAAATGAGTTGAATATCAATGATATTGTATTGTGTGGTAATTTGTTTGCAAATACAACACTTTTAGAAAAGAGTTATAAAGCATTGACCAAAACATTTAATGTCATTTTACCCAAAGAGTACCCTTTGGATTTTAATGATTAAAACACAAGAGCACTGCACTCTTGTGTTTTAGTGATTTGTTTTGCTATAAAATATTATTTTTTCATGAATCACTGTTTGAAGTGAGAAATCTCATCCATAAAAAAAGATTATCAAAAATTCTGCATTAAAAACTACTGATTAATTTAAAGTTAAGTTTAAGTTATGTACTATTCATTAATGAATAATCATTCATAAAATTATTGAGCCAAACTCTTGGATTAGAGCCACTTCTTTTAATTAAATATTTATGAGTAACTGTTTATTTCATCGTCAACTCTGGCGTTATTAATATCTCTTTTTTTAAATACCCAGCCTTTAGTTCTTAAGTTGGGCTTTTTACAAGATATTAAGTGAATAGTTATTCATAATTATTTTTATTTGATGTGATTAATCTTTTTTTTGAGTTTGGTTTTTTTAAAGATAATTAAGTGAATAATTGTTCATTATTTGTAATATTTATGCTATTAAAAAGGATCTATTTTGAATATGACAGAGCTCTTTAATAAACTCTCAACCAGATTGGATGATTTGGAAAAACTTCCAAAGTTGCATGAGAGTCAAACCATTCCAGAGGTTTTAGAAAAAAAAGGGATAAACAGACGAGACTTTATGAAATGGGCAACGGCAATGACTGCTATGCTTGCTTTGCCCGGTTCATTTACTCCATTGGTTGCAAAAGCAGCCCAATTGAGTGACCGATTGCCTATTATTTGGCTTCATATGGCAGAGTGTACCGGGTGTTCAGAATCTTTGTTAAGAACCGATGCTCCTACGATTGACTCTTTGATTTTTGATTATATCTCTTTAGAGTATCACGAAACACTTATGGCAGCAGCTGGTTGGCAAGCCGAACACAATTTAGAACACGCCATTGAAAAATACAAGGGACAATATATTTTGATGGTTGAAGGGGGAATTCCACAAGGACAAAATGCACATTTTTTAACCATTGGTGGACACGGAAGAACAGGAGAACAAAATGCCAAAGAAGCAGCCGAAAATGCTGCTGCTATTTTTGCCATTGGAACCTGCTCTTCATTTGGTGGTGTTCAAGCTGCCATTCCAAATCCTACTGGTGCAGTAGGACTTTCAAAAGTTACGAATAAAACCGTCATTAATGTTCCTGGTTGTCCTCCCAGCGAAAAGAATATTGTTGGAACACTCTTGCACTATATTTTATACGGAACACTTCCTGCGCTTGATGCGTACAACAGACCAAAATGGGCTTATGGAATGCGTATTCATGACTTATGTGAACGGCGAGGTCATTTTGATGCAGGTGAGTTTGTAGAAGAGTTTGGTGATGAAGGGGCTAAAAGAGGTTATTGTTTGTACAAAGTAGGGTGTAAAGGGCCTTATACATTTAATAACTGTTCAAAAAATAAATTTAACTCTCATATGTCGTGGCCAATTCAAGCGGGTCATGGATGTATTGGCTGCAGTGAACCCGATTTTTGGGATACCATGGGGCCTTTTGAAGAACCTGTTGCAGATAAAATGTATAACACCGTTTTTGGTGGAGCAGGGGCAGATGCAACTGCTGATAAAATTGGTATTGGCTTATTAAGTGTAACCGCCATTGGTATCGCAGCACATGCGGTTATAGCCAATGTTAAAAATCCAAAAAGTGATGATGAGGAATAGAAAATGGCAAATAAAAGAATCATAGTTGACCCAATAACAAGAATTGAAGGGCACTTAAGAATTGAAGTTGAAGTAGATGAAAATAATGTTATACAAAATGCTTTTTCTTCGGCAACATTATGGAGAGGATTAGAAACCATTGTAAAAAAAAGAGACCCCAGAGATGCTGGTTTTTTAATGCAAAGAATTTGTGGTGTTTGTACGTTTTCTCACTATCGAGCGGGGATTGAAGCGGTTGAAAATGCGTTAAACATTGTACCACCAATCAATGCAAAATTGACACGAAGTTTGATGAACCAAGCACTCTTTATGCACGATCATGTGGTGCATTTTTATCATCTTCATGGTTTAGATTGGGTGGATATTACATCTGCTCTTAAAGCCGATGTGGCAAAAGCGAGTAAAGAGGCGTTTAAATACTCAAAATATCCGATTGCTACAGGTGAAAATGATTTGTACAGAGTTAAAGAGAGAGTTCAAGAGTTTGTAGCAAAAGGACAACTGGGTCCATTTGCCAATGCATATTGGGGACATAAAACGTTTAAATTTACACCAGAACAAAACTTAATTGCTTTAAGTCATTATTTAAAAGCACTGGAAGTTCAAAGAACGGCAGCTCAACTCATGGCACTTTTTGGAGGGAAACAACCTCACCCACAAAGTTTAACCGTAGGTGGAGTAACGTGTATTATGGATTTACAAGATCCTTCACGAATGGGTGAATATTTGACCAAATATAAAGAGGTGGCAAATTTTATAGAACACGCTTATTATGCAGATGTTTTAATGGCAGGTGCTGCTTATGCTAAAGAACCCAGTGTCACACAACAAGCAGGTACGATGAACTTCATGTCTCATCAAGAGATGCAATTAAACCGAAGCGAATATCTTTTTGACACAGGGATTATTCTCAATGGAGATTTATCAAAAGTGTATCCTATTAATGAAGATTTGATCACCGAAGAAGCAACACACTCTTGGTATAAAGAGAATGAACCTTTACACCCTTATGAAGGGAAAACAAATCCAGACTATACTGGCTTTAAAGAGAAAATGACAGTAGGACCTGATGGCAAAAATATCTCTTCTCAAGCCATTGATGAAAAAGGAAAATACTCTTGGATTAAATCACCAAGATATGATGGCAAAGCAATGGAAGTAGGGCCATTGGCAGCGGTATTGGTTTCATATGCCAGTGGAAATAAAAAAATCAAAAAAGTTGTGGATGCGTTTTTAGAGCAAACAGGATTGCCTGTTGCTGCACTTTTTACCACATTGGGGCGAACAGCAGCTCGTGCACTGCAAGCAAAAGCCATCATTGATAATGGTTTAGAAACATTTAATACCCTTATTGAAAATTTAAAAGTGGATCAAGAGACCTATACAACCTATAAAATTGACAAAAGCAAAGAGTATAAAGGTCGATTTATTGGGGATGTTCCAAGAGGAATGCTCAGTCACTGGGTTCGTATTAAAAATGGGGTAATTGAAAACTATCAAGCCATTGTGCCTTCAACTTGGAATGCAGGCCCTGAAGACTCTACGGGTTTAAAAGGTCCTTATGAATCAAATCTTATTGGTTTAAAGGTTAAAGATTTAACCCAACCTTTGGAAATTATTCGAGTTATTCACAGTTTTGATCCTTGTATTGCCTGTGCCGTTCATGTCATGGATACCAAAGGAAATGAACTGGGGCAATATAAAGTTGATCCGATTTATGCAACCAGATGCTAAAGAAAGGCTAAACAATGATTGAAAGAATATATGAGTTTTCTGGCGTTTTACGATTTAACCACTGGGTAAGGGTTGTTACTATGTTGGTTTTAGTTGTAACGGGGTTTTATATTGCAAAACCTTTTTTAACGCCATACGTTACGGATGAACCGGTTAATTTTATGAATGCCTTGTGGCGATTTTGGCATTTGGTGTTTGGATTTATATTAATAGCAACAACTTTGGTGAAGATATACTTGTTTATTTTCGATCGGCAAAGTAAAAACGAACGAGTTTCATTTTTTGATTTTATCTCTCCAAAGATTTGGATACAACAAATAAAATATTATATGCTAATTGGTAAACATCCACACGGCAGAGGGATTTATAATCCACTGCAGTTTATTGCCTATTTTATTATTTTCATGACACTGTTTTTAATTTCGTTAACGGGAATGATTTTGTATGTTCATGTTTACCACGATGGATTGGGTGGTTTTTTCTATGAGATACTCAGACCCTTTGAGATGCTTATGGGTGGATTAGCAAATGTACGAGAGATACATCATATTACGATGTGGATATTTTTATTTTTTATCCCTGTACATATTTATATGGCGGTATTTAATTCTTTGTATGGGAAAAGTGGTTCAATGGATGCCATATTCAGTGGATATACTTGGCATACTCAGCATAAAGAACATAAAGAGCATAAGAAATAAGCATGAATATTCTGATATTGGGAATAGGAAATATTCTTTTTCAAGATGAAGGTATTGGTGCACATTTTGTGCACTATCTTGATGAAAAATATACATTTTGTTCAAAAAGTGCCACAGTGAGTATTGTTGATGGTGGAACATTGGCACAAAGATTGATTCCTGAAATCATTAAATATGATGAAGTAATCATTATTGATTGTGTGGATGCCAATGATTCAAAAGCGGGGGATATCTATTTTTTTGATTTTAATGCAATGCCTAAACAGATTAATTGGCAAGGCAGTGCTCATGAAGTTGAAATGCTTCAAACACTCAATATGATTGCCATGAACAAAGACCTTCCTTCGACAAAAATTTTAGGGGTTATTCCCAAACGTATTGCCGATGATACGACTTTTGAATTAAGTTCTGAAATAAAAACAGCCGTTAAAACCATGGAAAAAACCATTATAAATCATCTCAAAGATTTGAATTTGGATGTTCAAGTTATTTCACCAAAACTTTGTATTGAAGAAATTGCACAAATAAGTTTTAAAAGGAACATTATCCATGGTCCTTGTTTATAAGTTTGAATATCTTTCTAATAACAGTGTACTCATTAACAATTTACATGCTTGTGCTAAAAAGTATGATTTAGAGTATACTATTTCAAAAGAGAACAATCTTATCAATTTGTTTGTTGAAGGTTCACTGGAAGTGCTTAATGTTTTTTCCAATGAACTTTCACACTCCCTTCCCATGTCGATTTTTATCAAAAATGTCGAGGTTGAAAGTGTTGAAGAGTTTCCTAACGTTGTGAGTGAAACATCTGCTTCCGAGTTCCCTTTGAGTTTTTGTAAAAAATGTTTAACTCAAGTTGAGAATAAAAAAGATCGTAACTACTACAACCCTTTTCTTTTTTGTAGTCATTGTGGTCAAGATTTAAAAACCAATGAGTTAATACTTTTTGAAGGTAAAAAAGAGATAAAAAAGTCCAATAACATCGAATATTTTGAGTCAGTTGCACAATATATTCATAATGGCAAAAGAGTAAAAATCAGAACCTTAAGCGGTGAGTTTATTTTTTTTAAAATAGATGAAAAAGTTGCTGCAGAAGATAATATTAAACTTTTATGTACCGATTTGAATGCACTTCAAGAGTTTTTTACGGTTTCAAAAGAAGAGGTCATTGCCCTAGCTTGCATTGAAAAACCAGCAATAATGTTACATATCAATGAGGCCACACAAGCAAAAAATATTTTTAAAGAAAAAAGGCTTAATGTACGGTATGTCAACGATCTTTTTTTATATCTTTTAAGTTTGGAATTGGAAAAGTATGCGATAAAATTTTTAGCGTATACACAAAAGGGTGAATTTGACTATAGTTTTACTTTTAGTGCAAAAAAAGAGTATAAAGAGATTCCCATACCTGAAATTTCAGTTTCAGACAATGGTCAAATTTTGGTATTGAATTCACGTGATTATGATGAAAAACTCAATGTGGCGTATCAACAATTCAATGAAAAAGACAAAGCACAATTTATGGTGCTTTTAAGTGAGAATCAGCTCTTAAATAAGAGCGTTTTAAATTTTTATATAAGCAGTAAACACTCTGATGGAACAACTCTGTATAGTCCAAAAATTGATGGAATGCTTGATATTTTTAACGTCCAATTGCCCCCTTGTATCGAAGATGTTTTTAATACAATAAAAGAAGAGCCTTTGGGATCAACTCTTGTAACAAACTATCAAAAAGCGTTTCCAGAACTTTTTGAAAAAGCGTTATGTTTTGATACACACACGATTCAAAAAAATTCAGTTTATGGTTTGTGGAGCATGGTGTGTGTTATTTTAGGATTTGAAGAAGATATGTTAACTTTGGCATCTGATGTTGTTTTAAAAAAAGGTCCCAGAGTTGATTACCAACTCAATATGTCAGATAAAATATTTAAACGTCAATTAAATATTGCCAAAGTCATACAAAGTGGTATCAGTTATAAATTAGCAGGAACATCCGCAAATGTTATAGCCTTAGGTTATATTGAGAGTTTTGCTGAGTTTATCTCCCGTTGTGTTGATGAAGTCGAAGAAGAGATGAGTTTAGATGGAATCTCATTTTGTGGAGATCTTTGCGCAAACAGAGTGATTTCCCATTTTATCGACAGAAGTATTACAAAAAAACATAAAATATATTATAATAAGGACTTTCCTATACAAATAAACGAGTGAGCATGAATGCAAAATTATAGAGTTGAAGTCAAAGGTATTGTTCAAGGGGTGGGGTTTCGTCCCTTTGTCTATAATCTTGCATTAAAATTGAATTTAAAAGGGTATGTAAATAATGACTCATTAGGGCTTACTGTGTTCTTACAAGGGGAAAAGAGCTCAATAGACTCTTTTCTAGAAGAGCTTCAACTTCATCCTCCTGTTTTAGCTAAGATTGATAAAATTACGGTGTATCCTATGACTGCAGACAAAACCTATGCTTCGTTTGAAATCATACAAAGCACAAATGATGTGACAAAAACAACTCTGATTTCTCCTGATATTGCGGTGTGTGAAGATTGTATTGCTGATATTAAAGATTCCAGCAACTTCAGATACAACTACGCCTTAACCAATTGTACAAACTGTGGTCCAAGGTACTCTATAATTAAAACGGTTCCTTATGACAGAGTAAATACTTCCATGAAAAAATTTACGTTGTGTGAAACTTGTCAAAAAGAGTATGATGACCCAACAAACAGAAGATACCATGCTCAACCCATTTGTTGCCCAACGTGTGGACCTAAAATTACATTGTACGATAATCAAAACAATGAAATCTCTTCTGGAATTGATGCCATTAACGCAGTGGCACAAAAATTAAAATTGGGGGAAATTGTTGCCCTTAAAGGTTTAGGTGGATTTCATTTGGTGTGTGATGCCAGCAGTAACTATGCTGTAAAAAAACTTCGACAAAGAAAAAACAGACCAAGAAAACCTTTTGCCTTAATGTGTAAAGATATCCAACAAGTTGAACAAATAGCGATAATAACTCAAGAAGAACGAGCCATTATTGCATCAAAAGAGAAGCCCATTGTTTTAGTGGCAAAAAAAGAAGGGAGTGTTTTAAGTTCAGAAATTGCTCCTTGCATCAATGATATTGGTCTTTTTTTAGCCTATACCCCTTTGCACTATTTGTTGTTTGAATATTTTGACAAACCCATTGTAGCAACGAGCGCAAATTTGAGTGATGAACCCATTATTCGTAAAAAAGAGGAGATCATAAAAAAACTGGGATTTGTGGTTGACTTTATTCTTGATTTTGACAGAGAAATTATCAATGCATGTGATGACAGTGTGGTAAAGGTGGTCAATAACCAACTTTTTAAACTGAGAAATGCCAGAGGGTATACGCCTGCTTCCATTAAACTTGAGGAGAAAAGTAAAAAGAATATTTTGGCACTGGGCGCGAATCAAAAAAATACCATTGCGTTGTGTTTTGAAGACAATATTGTACTCTCTCCTCATATTGGTGATTTGAACTCCATTGAAGCCATGGAGTATTTTGAAAGAACAATTGAGAGCTTTGAACGTTTTTATGATTTTAAACCCGATGTGATAGTATGCGATAAACACCCCAATTATGAGACAACCAAATGGGCAAAAGAGCAAAATATACCTTTGGTACAAATCCAACATCATTATGCCCACACTTTAGCGTGTATGGCAGAGTTTCATTTAAAACAGTCTGTCCTCTCTTTTGCATTTGATGGCACAGGATATGGAGACGATGGAAATATTTGGGGAGGAGAAATTTTGTTGGCTTCAAAAAAAGAGTATGTGAGAATCAATCATTTTAAAAACTTTAAACTCTTAGGAGGGGAAGTGGCAATAAAGCAGATAAAAAGAGTAGCCCTTTCACTTCTGTTTGAAAATTATACTCTGCAAGAACTTTTTGCTATAGACAATGCTACTATCAAAGCTTTTTCAAATAAAGAGATAGAACTTTTGCACACCATTTGGATGAAAGAGTTAAATGCCCCCTTAACCTCTTCGGTGGGAAGACTCTTTGATGCAGTTTGTTCTTTTGCAGGTATTGAACAAAATGTAAGTTATGAAGGGGAGAGTGGATTGCTTGTTGAACAAGCGTATGATAAAACCATTCAAGAGTCATACGCTTATGAAATTACAGCTGAAGGCATTGACATATCACAAGCCATTGTTCAAATGATAGAAGACAAAAAGAGTGCACTTATTTGCACAAAATTTATCAATATGTTGAGTTCTATTATAATCGATATAACAAAACAAAACCCTGACTTACCCGTAGTATTAACAGGAGGGGTTTTTCAAAATAAGGTTTTACTTCAAAGAGTCACTTCCCAATTGAATGCCATAAAAAGAGAGTACTATTACAGTAAAGCTATCCCTTTAAATGATGCAGGAATTTCATTGGGACAACTTTATTCACAATTATGATTATTCAAGCTTAAAACACGTTGTTTATTTAATTTGGGCAATTCTCCGTTGACATGAATAAATGAGTTCAGTAAAAGCATCTCAAAATTTTGGTAATCTGTCGTTCTGATAATACGAAAATAGATCTCTTCATTCTCTTTAAAAAAGTTTTTAATGGTGTTTGTATGTGCCGTTTGTGAAGTGTATGTTAATAACCTCTTTTTAATATTTTGTGATGATCCAATATAAATGACATTGTTACTGGAAAAAGGGTATTTCTCTATTTTATTTGAAGAGAGTTCATAAACACCTTGTGTATTATTCTTTAAATATTGCAGATTTTTTTTATTGAGTATTTTTTTACTCTCATAGTAATTGTCATTCAGCAAAAAGAAATTGAAATTAAAATCTTTTCGTTTATATGTTTTTGGAATCAAATACTTATTTCTGATACTGCAGGTGGTTCTTCTTGAAAGCTTAATATTATATTTCTTATAGAGTAAATCAGCAATATCTTTATCTCCTTGTATGGTACCTTTATCGGTATCATCATTGATAATATCTTTGATGTATAAAGAGTATAAAAAACCTTTTGTAGGGATTAAATGATTGAGTTTAAAAATCTTATCTTCTGAAATATAGGTGATATTATTTAAAATTTTAGATAAAACTGAGGCATCTAAATAGGAGTCATATTCTTTGATGTATTCAAGAATAAATGTTTTTCTATCAAGAACAAGCATATCTTGATAATAATTTGTTCGCAGAAACTCTTTTTGCATGGAGAATAACAAAGTTATTGTTTTAATAAGTGTTTCATTTCTTATATTGATGTTTAAGAGTTTTAAATGGTTTTCATCTTCTAAAGGTTCATAATAAAATTTTAATACAAAAAATTTAGAAAAGTAAGCAATCCCCTCTTCAGATAATAAATAATTTTTTTTTGAATCGTTTTTTAAAATATTTCTTGATAAATATTTAACTCTAATTTTTTTCTCTTTACACGCTTTTTTAAACCAATTTTTGGAAAAGATATTTTTTTTTAAGTGATTTAAATAATTGTTATAACTCATTTCATATAGAGTGTTGGTGAGTTTATAAAAGGCCAGTTTTTTCATTTTTGGATTTTAACATAATCAAATAAAAATAAAATGAAATTAAATGGCTAATTAATTGAAAGATAAGATAAGATAAGATAATCACCTTAGTGGAATAATTAAAAATAATATTTTGAAAAGTTATTAGTTTTGCAAGAGTACTATAAATTAATAGTAAGTGAGGTGATTGTGTTTTTTAAAAAAGATGAACCAATCTCAATTATGCGTATTAACATTCATTTTATTATTTTATTTTTAAACCATCTATTTTTTTCAGCTTATCTTTTCTTTTAAAGGAGATTACGATGAATCTAAAGCGAAATAATAATTTCTTAAGTGAGAGTAAACTTTTGCATGGAACAGAAGTAATGCAAGCGCTTATTACTCAATGGAAAGAACAGTTAAGTTTAATCTATACGAAATCATCTGGAACTTTAGTGAACTTGGAAATGGGTGTGCTTACTGAAAGCATGTATAAAGAGACACTTGAGAGTATCAATGAGAATATTAAACAACTCATTCCTACCATGAAATACTTTAATGATTACTTTAATCAAAATAATGAAAAAAAGTTTTTTAACTTAGAAAACTGCATAGAAAATAGCCTTATGTTGGTGTATCCATTTTTTGAAAGGTCAAAAATAGTTGTGCATACAACTTTTGAGAGTCATATCGAGATATTTGGAGTAGAGACAGAGTTGATGCAAGTACTCATTAATATCTTTAATCGACAAATATTTATTTTAACTCAAAATAAACGTGTTTTAAATGGTCAAATATTTATTTCAACAAAAATCAGTATGAATCAAATTGAGATAAGCATAAAAAATAACAGTGAAAAGGATATAGAAAAAATAGAAAAAAGCAAAACACTTCCAACAACAAAGGAGATATTAGAAGAGAGTTTTAATGCAGAACTTAAAATTCAAAATGAGAAGTTCTATATTAACAAACAGAGGTTTTGTGGTAATGCTTTTATTATCACATTAAATACATAATTTTTAACTAGGAGAAAAAAATGTTAAATCAAATGAGTACAAAGAAAAAACTCTTGTTATTCCCCACGCTATTTGTTCTTATTGTTATAATAAGTGGCATCATCTATAACCATTACAGCACTATTTCAAATACAAGAAATGAAGCTGCTTTACATACAAATAAATTCATCCAAGAAGTTTTAAATGGAAGAATTGCTGTTTATCAATTTTCAAGATTGCCCAATGAAGCGGGTGCCCAAAAAGTAAAAGATAAGTTTAATGCCATAAGTAACGACGTCAGTTCTTTTAAAGAGGGGTTGAGTAGTGATAAGAACCAACAGTTATGTGATGATATTATTAACTTGACAACAAAATATATTGAAGCGTTCACTCAAGTTTCTGCTTTAGAAATTGAGGCGTTTAACGAACACAGACAAGAGGTATCACCAGAGCGTAAAAGTATTATGTTGGGTATGGCTAAAATAGGCGTAGCCCTTGAATTAAAATTAGAAGAGATCAATAAAAGTGCTTTAGAGTTAAAAAATGAGTCAAATTCATTTTTAGACAATATGTTGTTAACTTTAGCCATTGTTGCTATTGCCATTTTTGTCATTGTTTCTTTAATAATATCAAAAGAGATTATAAATTCATTAAACAGCTTCAAAGTAGGGTTGCTTTCGTTTTTTTCTTATCTTAACAAAGAAGTGAAGAGTGTAGATTTAATAAAACTGGATGGTGAAGATGAGTTTGCCCAAATGGCAAAAGTAGTTAATTCGAATATAGAAAAAACACAAAAATTAATCGAACAAGATAACAACTTAATTGATGATGTAAAAAGAGTGGTCAATGAAGTGGGCAATGGACGACTAAATCAAAGAATAGAAAAAAGTACTCAAAATGAGAGTCTTCAAGAGTTAAAAACCATTTTTAATAATATGCTTGATGTTACTACACATAATGTGTGTGAAGATATCAATAAAATCACACGAGTATTAGACAGTTTTGCAAAATTAGATTTTAGAGACAGAGTTGAAAATGATGTAGGAACTGTAGCAAAAGGGTTAAATAATCTTGCTGATATTATCAATTCCATGTTATTGGAAAATAAAATCAATGGATTAACACTGGATGAGAGTTCTCATGTTCTTTTAGACAATGTCGATAAACTTAATGCTAGTTCAAATGATGCGGCTTCATCTTTAGAAGAAACCGCCGCAGCCTTAGAAGAAATCACCAGTAACATCAGACTCAATACTGAGAATATTGCTCAAATGTCAAATCTCTCAACCGATGTAACGGCTTCTGCAAACCAAGGTGAAAAACTTGCCAATGAAACCAATGTCTCTATGGATGAGATTAATGCACAAGTTACTGCCATTAATGAAGCCATAACCGTCATTGACCAAATTGCATTTCAAACGAATATCTTATCTTTGAATGCAGCCGTTGAAGCAGCAACTGCAGGGGAAGCGGGGAAAGGGTTTGCCGTGGTTGCTCAAGAGGTACGTAACTTGGCTTCACGAAGTGCAGAAGCTGCATCTGAGATTAAATCATTGGTTGAAACGGCTACTTCAAAAGCCAATCAAGGGAAAAATATTGCAGGTGATATGATTGCAGGATATAAAAAACTCAATGAAGATATTTCTAAAACCATTAATTTGATTTCCGATATTGAAGGGGCTTCAAAAGAACAACTGTTAGGAATTGAGCAAATCAATGATGCAGTCAATCAATTGGATCAACAAACACAACAAAATGCGATGGTTGCTTCACATACACAAGATATTGCTGTTTTAACCGATGAGATTGCAAAACTCATTGTCAGTAATGCCAATGCCAAAGAGTTTCATGGGAAAGATGAAGCCAAAGGCAGAGCTATGAGTAAAAGAGAAGAGATTCCAAACATAGAAGTTGCCAAAGTAAAAGCAAAACCAAAAATGTTTAAATCACCAGAAAAAAAAAGTGAAAAAATAATCAAAACAAATCATTCTGAAACATCCAATGAAGAGTGGGAGAGCTTTTAAGCTCTCTTCTTATTATTGCTCTTTTTATCTTTTAGTACAGATAAAAAGAGTATTCCTATTTTTTTATCCACTGCTCATTTAATTTTATTATTAAATTCAACTTCTCTTATTTATTTTTTTATTTTTTCAGTTTAACATAATCAAATAAAAATTAAATGGCTAATTAATTGAAAGATAAGATAAGATAAGATAAATTCACCTTAGTGGAATAATTAAAAAAAATATTTAAAAAAGTTATTAGTTTTGCAAGAGTACTATAAATTAATAGTAAGTGAGGTGATTGTGTTTTTAAAAAAGATGAACCAATCTACATCATGAGAATTAACATTCATTCCATTATTTTATTTTTAAGCCATCTATTTTTTTCAGCTTATCTTTTCTTTTCAAGGAGATTACGATGAATCAAAAGCGAAATAATAATTTATTAAGTGAGAGTAAATTTTTGCATGGAACAGAAGTAATGCAAGCGCTTATTACTCAATGGAAAGAACAGTTAAGTTTAATCTATACGAAATCATCTGGAACTTTAGTGAACTTGGAAATGGGTGTGCTTACTGAAAGCATGTATAAAGAGACACTTGAGAGTATCAATGAGAATATTAAACAACTCATTCCTACCATGAAATACTTTAATGATTACTTTAATCAAAATAATGAAAAAAAGTTTTTTAACTTAGAAAACTGCATAGAAAATAGCCTTATGTTGGTGCATTCATTTTTTGAGAGGTCAAAAATAGTTGTGCATACAACTTTTGAGAGTCATATCGAGATATTTGGAGTAGAGACAGAATTGATGCAAGTACTCATTAATATCTTTAATCGACAAATATTTATTTTAACTCAAAATAAACGTGTTTTAAATGGTCAAATATTTATTTCAACAAAAATCAGTATGAATCAAATTGAGATAAGCATAAAAAATAACAGTGAAAAGGATATAGAAAAAATAGAAAAAAGCAAAACACTTCCAACAACAAAGGAGATATTAGAAGAGAGTTTTAATGCAGAACTTAAAATTCAAAATGAGAAGTTCTATATTAACAAACAGAGGTTTTGTGGTAATGCTTTTATTATCACATTAAATACATAATATTCAATAGGAGAAGAAAATGTTAAAAAATTTAACAATAAAAATGAAACTTATACTTTCATTTTCGGTGATGGTTATTTTAATTGTCTTTTTAGCTTCATACAGTACATATGGAATTGCAAAATCTGGGGAGGGTTTTACAAATTACAGAGAAATGGCAAAAGACAGTGTTTTAGCTGGACGGGTTCAAGCCAATATGCTTATGATGAGATTAAGTGTAATGGCATACCTTGATAAGAAAGAACAGTCAAACATTGAGGGGTTTGAGAATTATTTTAGAAAAACAACTGAGTTTATTGAAACGGCAAAAAAAGAGATTGAAAATCCAACTCGAGCACCTATGGTATTAGAGATTGAAAATCAACTCAAAATATATAAGCAAAGTTTCTTGGAAATCATTGAGTTTATGAAAAAAAGAGATGATATCAAATTCAATACGCTTGATGTTTTTGGTCTAAAAATCGAAAAAGATTTAACTTTTGTAATGGAAAGTGCAAAAAAAGATAAAGACTTTGAGACCTCTTTGAAAACAGCAGAAGGGTTAAGAACTCTCTTATTAGCAAGACTTTATACCATGAAATTTTTGGAGTCAAACTCTCAAAGTGATTATGATAGGGTGCACAAAGAGTTTATAACTTTGAATGAAGAATTATTGACAATAAGAAAAAGTGTACAAAATCCCAAAAGAAGAGAAATCTTAAAAGAAATTATTCATTTAATAGAGACGTATGAGAAGGGAGTTGCTTCAATACATCAAATTATCATTGAGAGAAATAAAACTATTAATGAAAAAATCAATACTATTGGACCAAAAGTCGCAGAGTTATCGGAAAATATAAAATTATCAATTAAAGATGATCAAGATAAAATTGGTTCTGATGTATCTCAATTGAATCAAAATCTTGAATTTTTAATCATCATAATATCTCTGATAATTTTAGCATTTGCAATCACATTAGCTGTTATACTGCCTCGAAACATCGCAACACTTTTATCTTTGTTTCAAGATGGATTAATAAACTTTTTTAAATATTTAAACCGAGAATCAAACGAAGCAGAATTAATCGCGATTGACTCAAGCGATGAATTTGGAGAGATGGCAAAAGTGGTTAATGGGAATATTGAGAAAACTAAAAAAGGTATCGAAGAGGACAGAAAACTCATCGATGAAACCATTGCAGTCTTAGGAGAGTTTGAACAAGGAGATCTTTGCCAACGGTTGGATATAAGTGTTTCAAACCCTGCATTAATGCAATTAAAAGATGTCTTAAATAAAATGGCAGATAATTTAGAGAACAATATTGATAATGTATTAAATATCATTGAAGAGTATGCTTCATACAGTTATTTAAATAAAATAGATACCAAACATTTAAAAGAGCATCTTTTAAAATTGGCCACAGGAGTGAATACCTTAGGGGATTCCATTACAGGAATGCTTTTAGACAATAAAATCAATGGATTAACACTGGATGACAGTTCTGCTATGCTTTTAAAAAATGTTGATAAACTTAATGCCAGTACCAATGAAGCTGCCTCATCTTTAGAAGAAACCGCCGCAGCCTTAGAAGAAATCACCAGTAACATCAGACTCAATACTGAGAATATTGCTCAAATGTCAAATCTCTCAACCGATGTAACGGCTTCTGCAAACCAAGGTGAAAAACTTGCCAATGAAACCAATGTCTCTATGGATGAGATTAATGCCCAAGTTACTGCCATTAATGAAGCCATAACCGTCATTGACCAAATTGCATTTCAAACGAATATCTTATCTTTGAATGCAGCCGTTGAAGCAGCAACTGCAGGGGAAGCTGGGAAAGGGTTTGCCGTGGTTGCTCAAGAGGTACGTAACTTGGCTTCACGAAGTGCAGAAGCTGCATCTGAGATTAAATCTTTAGTAGAAAATGCCACTTCAAAAGCCAATCAAGGGAAAAATATTGCTGGAAATATGATTGAAGGGTATAAAAAACTCAATGAAAATATCTCTAAAACCATTACGCTTATTGGAGATGTAGAGAGTGCTTCAAAAGAGCAACTCTTAGGAATTGAGCAAATCAATGATGCGGTGAATCAACTGGATCAACAAACACAACAAAATGCGATGGTTGCTTCACAAACCAGAGATATAGCTGTATCAACAGATGAGATTGCAAAACTCATAGTCAATGATGCCAATGCCAAAGAGTTTCATGGAAAAGATGAAGCCAAAGGAAGAGCTATGAGTAAAAGAGAAGAGATTCCAAACATAGAAGTTGTAAAAGCAAAAGCAAAACCAAAACCAAAAAGTTCTAAATTTACAGAGCAAAAAAGTGTAAAAACACTCAAACCTAAAACCTCTGAATCCAATGAAGAGTGGGAGAGCTTTTAAGCTCTCTTGTCATTATTACTCTTTTTATCTTTTGCTACAGATAAAAAGAGTATCCCTATTTTTTTTCTCTTTTTCCTATTTAATTTTATTATTAAATTCAACTTCTCTTATTTATTTATTTAACTTAAAAATATAAAAATAATTTAAAATATAAATGGCTAATTAATTGAAAGATAAGATAAGATAAGATAATCACCTTATTGATATATATAGAAAATAATATTTTAGAAAGTTATTAATTTTATATATATAAGACAAATTAATATTAGGTGAGATGACGGTGTTTCAAGAAAAAAAGAGGCAAATAAAAGCATCAATATTACAAACAGTTCAATTGGCTTGTACACCATTTAATACTCTTCATTTATATATAAAAAATAAAAATAGATCCCATGCAAAAAAATAATTTGTTAAAAGAAAAAAACTTTTTACATGCGGCAGAAGTAATGCAAAATCTTATTGCTCAATGGGAAGAGCAATTAAATTTAATGTATATACAATCTTCTGGAAGTTTACTTAATTTGGAGATGGGTCTATTTGATGAATCCATCTACAAAGAGACACTTGAAACAATCAATGAGAATATTAAACAACTCATTTCAACAATGAAATACTTTAATGATTATTTTAATAAAAGCAATGAAATAACTTTTTTTAATTTGGAAAACTGCATTCAGAACAGCCTTACTCTTTTACAACTCTTTTTAAAAAAGTCCAAAATCATTGTATATACAACTTATTCCACTCATATTGAAATATGTGGAGTAGAGACTGAAATGATGCAAGTATTTTTAAATATTTTAAACGATTATATCTATATATTAACTCAAAACAGAAGCAGAAAAAAGAGATATATCTTAATCTCAACTCAATCAACGATGAATCAAATTGAGATTTCAATTAAAAGCAACAGCAAAAACTCTATTGAATTCTTAAAAAAAAGTCCAACTTTACCCACATCAACAGAGATAATTGAAGAAAATTTTAATGGAAAAATACAAATCAAGAAGGAGGAATTTTATATTAAAGGGGAGAGGTTTTGTAGCAGTAATTTTACTATTACATTAAATAAGTAATTTTAAATAGGAGATTAAATGTTGAAGAACATAAAAACAAGTACCAAATTGAGTTTGGGGTTTGGAATTATATTGGTGTTAATGGCTATATTGGGATTTATTTCATTGCAACGTATGAGTATGGTCAATGACCAGTCAACCATAATGGCAGAAAATTGGATGCCAAGCATTAAAGTTGTTGAGGAAATTAATACCAATACATCTGATTTGCGTATTGCCGAATTTTTGCATGTATTGTCTCAAACTCCAGAAGAGATGAAAGAGGCTGAAAACTCTATTAACGAAGTAAAAAGTGTTTTAAAAACGAATCGTAGAATCTATGAAAAATTGATCTCTTCAGCTGATGAACAAGCTTTGTATGACAAGTTTTCAGAAAAGTTTGAAGCGTATATGAAAATACATGAGCATTTATTATCTGTATCAAGAGAAAATAAAACCCAAGAAGCGATGGAAATTCTCAGAGAAGGCGCAATTGTATTTAATGATTACTCACATGATATGCTTGAATTGGTGGATATGAATGTTAAAGGAGGAGAAGCGGCCAGTGCCCAAGGTGATGTTGTATACGAAACTGCTCAAACAATAGTAACTTCCCTTATTCTTATAGCCCTTGTTTTAGGTACAGCAACAGCTTTTTTAATTATTCGTGAAATTTCAAGTAAACTTGAGAGTTTTAGAATAGGCTTAAACAGTTTTTTTGCATACCTCAATTTAGAGAGTAAAACAGCAGAATTAATCGCGATTGACTCAAGCGATGAATTTGGAGAGATGGCAAAAGTGGTTAATGGGAATATTGAGAAAACTAAAAAAGGTATCGAAGAGGACAGAAAACTCATCGATGAAACCATTGCAGTCTTAGGAGAGTTTGAACAAGGAGATCTTTGCCAACGGTTGGATATAAGTGTTTCAAACCCTGCATTAATGCAATTAAAAGATGTCTTAAATAAAATGGCAGATAATTTAGAGAACAATATTGATAATGTATTAAATATCATTGAAGAGTATGCTTCATACAGTTATTTAAATAAAATAGATACCAAACATTTAAAAGAGCATCTTTTAAAATTGGCCACAGGAGTGAATACCTTAGGGGATTCCATTACAGGAATGCTTTTAGACAATAAAATCAATGGATTAACACTGGATGACAGTTCTGCTATGCTTTTAAAAAATGTTGATAAACTTAATGCCAGTACCAATGAAGCTGCCTCATCTTTAGAAGAAACCGCCGCAGCCTTAGAAGAAATCACCAGTAACATCAGACTCAATACTGAGAATATTGCTCAAATGTCAAATCTCTCAACCGATGTAACGGCTTCTGCAAACCAAGGTGAAAAACTTGCCAATGAAACCAATGTCTCTATGGATGAGATTAATGCCCAAGTTACTGCCATTAATGAAGCCATAACCGTCATTGACCAAATTGCATTTCAAACGAATATCTTATCTTTGAATGCAGCCGTTGAAGCAGCAACTGCAGGGGAAGCTGGGAAAGGGTTTGCCGTGGTTGCTCAAGAGGTACGTAACTTGGCTTCACGAAGTGCAGAAGCTGCATCTGAGATTAAATCTTTAGTAGAAAATGCCACTTCAAAAGCCAATCAAGGGAAAAATATTGCTGGAAATATGATTGAAGGGTATAAAAAACTCAATGAAAATATCTCTAAAACCATTACGCTTATTGGAGATGTAGAGAGTGCTTCAAAAGAGCAACTCTTAGGAATTGAGCAAATCAATGATGCGGTGAATCAACTGGATCAACAAACACAACAAAATGCGATGGTTGCTTCACAAACCAGAGATATAGCTGTATCAACAGATGAGATTGCAAAACTCATAGTCAATGATGCCAATGCCAAAGAGTTTCATGGAAAAGATGAAGCCAAAGGAAGAGCTATGAGTAAAAGAGAAGAGATTCCAAACATAGAAGTTGTAAAAGCAAAAGCAAAACCAAAACCAAAAAGTTCTAAATTTACAGAGCAAAAAAGTGTAAAAACACTCAAACCTAAAACCTCTGAATCCAATGAAGAGTGGGAGAGCTTTTAAGCTCTTCACCTTGAGAGATTAAACAATGAATATTTTAGCTGCTTGCCCTAATAGAATCAAACCTAAGTTATTACGAGAGATGAAAACCGAAGCTCTATTGGTTTTTATTCGTACAACGTTAGAAGAGTATTTTTATCAATTGGATAACCAAGCCATACAATATAACATTGGAAGTGATGAAGATGTTCAATATATATCTTCTACACTTCGAGATTTATTGCATAAACTGCAAGAGTGTGTGGTCAGTTCAACGTACTTAAGAAGTTTAATTGCCAATATGCATAAAAATTCTACTTTAAGAATCATTGCAAAAAAAGAAGAACCTTTGATGGTTTATTATGACAGTATCATAAAAGCTTTGGAAGTCAATATGCACAATGGACAACCTTGGATGCCAGAGTTAATGGTGATTGCACTCTTAAGTGAATGGATAATAGAAGAGGAAAAATCTGTTTTTTTATACCCTTTTTTAGGAAACATCAATTACTTAGAGTTATTAACCATTTATGAGAAAACAAAATTAAATTTGGAAGAGGAAAAAAGAGAGATTATCATGAATATGTATAAAATATCTTCCAACCTTATTTTAAAACTCAAACTGTGCACTTACAAGATGAACAGTCGCAGAAAGAAAAAGAAAAGGCAATAAAAACTATTTATGTATTGAGGTTCTTATTAATCGGTTTCTTCCTTCGGCTTTTGCATCGTAAAGCAGTTCATCGGCATGTTGTAAAATTTCATCAATACATTTGAAATCTTTTTGGTTACTTAAACCTAAACTGATGGTAAATGTTATGGTTTGATTGTTGATATGTAAGGTTGAATTTTCACATCGATTTCTTATCTTTTCACCTATAATTGTGGCTTCTTCTAATGTGGTGTTACCAAAAGTCAGGCAAAATTCTTCACCTCCAATTCGTCCAAAGATAACATCGTCGTCTATGATTTCATTGACAATTGTACAAAATGAGATTAAGATTTTATCGCCTGAAGCATGGCCATATTTGTCATTGATTTGTTTAAAATTATCGATGTCTATGATCAATACACATAAAGGCGTTTTATTTTCTAAAGCCACTTCTAAAAGTTTTTCACTCTCAATAAAGTAATTTCTTCTGTTGTTGATTTTGGTCAAATGATCTTTGTTTGCTAAGGTGTAGAGCTCTGCATTTTTTGTCTGTAATTTTTTGAGTGAACGGGTCAATTGATTGGTTCTTCTTTTGACTTTACTCTCTAAAAGAAAATTTTGTTTTTCGAGTGTTTTTTGATTGTTAAAAATAATGATTAATATAATAAATAAAAACAGAGTGATGAGTACATTAAAAGATAGAATAGTTTTTTTGCCATTTTTGACAATGTCTCTTTCATTTTCGGCAATAATTGAAAAAATATATCTGTTTTGGTTATCAAAAAGTTGAATGTTGTTTTTTAACTTTGTCTCTTCAAAAGAGGTCTTTACTTTTATATTTTTTAAATCTGAAAGGTGGAATGTTAAATCATAATTTTTGTTTTCATATCTATTTGAGAGATAAATTTTGTCAAATATTTTTGTTATTTTAGTCAGTTGAGTGGGGTTAACAATCTCTCCCATATAGAGGTAACCATTTGCTCTTTTTTCTCCATTACTGTCAGAGATTTCCGATTTTGATATGTAGATATAATGTTCTTTATAGTTAAAGAGTGTGTTTTCTGCTTTGCTGTTTTTAAAATGTTGAAAGAGGCTTTTTTCAAAATCTTTTTGGTTATCTTTTAACTCTTTTGATTTATATTTTGAATAAACTGTTTGATTGTCCAGTGTAGAATAGATGATAAAATTAAGATTTAAATCTTCTAATGTATTTGAGCCTTCTCTGAAATTAATAAAAATATAATTTTTATTGGCATCATTCATAAACTGGTAAGTGTCATCCCATTTGCTGTAGTCATTGGCTTTTTGACTGATGGATTGAATATTTTGATTGATGGTTAATAAGAGTGTATTGACGTTACTTTGATTCTGTTTTGACTCAAGTTTTAAAAAATCATTGATAAAAAAGTTGTAACTAATAAGACATAAAAAGGTAATCATAAATATGTAAGTAATAATAAAAAATATAATGTTAAGTTTGATATGTTTTATGTTCACTTTGTCTCTTTCCCTCTTCAAAAAGATTGACTATTAGTATAGCTTAAATTGCTGCAATTTTAATTTCTTAAAATATTATTATTTTAAACTTATTTTAATATTGTAACCAAAATGTTCTTTAATTGACACCTTCATGTAATTATACTTAACTAATATTTAGCTTCAATTCAAATACAAGGAGAGCAAATGGCTAAAAGAATTTTTATAATAGAGTATGCAAAAGGGAGTGATAAAGGGTTTGATGGATTCCGACCCGATACCAAACCAATACTGCAAGCCATTGAAGAAGCCAGCTCTTATAAAACAGAAATTGTTTTTTACAAACCCAATAAAAAATATGAGTTATTGGATTATTTGAAAGAGAATGCGCACAGTGTCATCAGCAGAATCAATCCTGGCAATTTAAAAGAGGTTGATGAATATTTCCAATTTTTGAAGGCTTTAAGCAACTATGGCGTTATTGTTCATACTCACCCTGATGTCATGATTAATTTGGACTTTAAAGACATATTAGCCAAACTTAAAGATACCGAACTGGGAGATAAACAAACCGAGTTTTATCACACTTACAGTGAGTTTGTTACAAAATTTCCCGCACTTTTAAAAGAGTATGGTATACGCGTTTTAAAAACAAACTATGGCTCAACAGGTGAGGGAGTTTATTTGGTTCGTTTAAAAGAGGATGGCTCTATTGTGTCGACGGAAGCGGTGAACAATGACAAATACTATTATGAAAATATCCAAGAGTTTTTAACCAATTTTGAAAAAAAGTTTGAAGAAGAGGGCGAATATGCTGCTTATTTTAAAGGCAAAGTGGGTTTTGTGAATTGTCGATATTTAGAGCGAATTTCTGAGGGTGAAATTCGAGTGTTATTGGTCAATGATAAAATTATCTCTGTCGTACATAAAAAACCGCAAGACGGAGAGTTCTCTGCCACACTTTTTTCGGGAGCAAAATACAAATATGAATCTCCAGAAGCGCCAAAATGGAAAGAGGTGGTTGCACTTACAACCAAAGGCTTAAAAGATCTTAAACCTTTTTTGCATGGACAAAATTTTCCACTGCTATGGACAATGGATTATATTTTGGATTATAATGAAGATAAAAGCGACAAATATGTACTTTCAGAAATCAATTGTTCTTGTGTGGGTATTTCAACCAAACTTCAATATGCCCAAGAAGTTGCCAAAGTTTTTAAAAAAAATTAAATAAAAATTTACAGATAATAATCAATCCTTTTTTAAAATAACTGTAGTAGAATAGTGGAAGAATAAAAGGATTGATAATGAGTGAACGACTCCATGAAATTATTGCTGAAGTTGCTGTGTTGCATGAACATTTTGAAAACAAAAATATATTGCACGATTTAGAGAAAATTCAAGAAAAACTCGAAACAGTTGAAAGTGATGTTAAAGAGCATTACTATAAACTTTTGATGCAATACTACTTTCAAAACAATGATTTGGGAAACTTACAAAAACTTCTTTTAGAGGGCATTAAATTTGATATGCGTTTTGAAGACATCAAAGAAGCCTTTATTCATATAACCAATGAGAATTCTGTCATTGAGTTTTTAGAAGAGAATGTGGTTTTTTTAAAAGATGAAGTCAAAGATGAGTATTTTGAAGCAATGTACAACTATTATGTGAACAATCAAAACCTTCAAATGTATTTGCAAAACTCTTTGGAGTTAATTAAAAAGAACAGATATATTTGTGCCAAAGCATTTAAAAGTGTCCATGAACATGCTGCTTTTTTTATCAATGAAGATTTACTCAAAAGCATACAAGAAGATATGCCCTATTTACTCAAATAAATAGAGTTCTTTTAGAATCTCTATTTGTCGGTTCAGTACAAAATTGAATTTAAACTCACACTCTTTAAGATAGTAAAAAAAGTTCTCCTCTTTCATCCCTTTATATTTTTTGAGATTCTGTTCCAAATATTTCCAAAAAACTCTTAAAGGTGTTTTATACGCTTGTGCCGATTGAACTCTATGCCAGTAAAGAAATTTTTCAAAGTTTTTATCCTCTTCTAAAAGATTTGATTTGGGTAAATCTGGCATTAAGAGTGTGTAAACCAAACCATTGGAGTAAAATCCAATAATATTGATGGCTTCATACAGGGATTTCTCTTTTCTCTCTTTTTGTCGTTGGGTAAAGTAGTAGTACTCTTCATAAGAAGCATTCTCATGAACTGAACGGTTATACAGTGTTTGTAAATACGAAGCAATGAGTTTTCGAAAAAGGGTATAACGGTTTGCAACGGTTCGGTAATTTACATTTAATTGTTTGGCACACGTAATGGCATTGGTGTTACTGCAAAAGGCATTGATGATTGTAAGTTCCAGATTTTTTTTGTTTAACGAGAACTTATATTTGCACACAGAACATTTTTTATAGTTATTTGCCAAGTGATACAAAGGAGCTTTACATTTGGGACATAAAAGGTTATTCATACGACATTGTACCCTAAAGTCCTAAAATTACATAAGAGTAGAGAAAAATTATAGCTTTTTTAAGTTAATTAAAGTAAACTCTCTCAACTGAATATATATTCACAAATAGATTTAAGGAAATACCATGTGTAAAGATTGCGGTTGCAGCATAACAGACCACGAGCACACTCACGAACATCATCATGAACACGACCATGACCATCATGGAGAGCATCACCATCACGATGGGAGTCATGAACATCAACATGCCCATGAAACACTCAATCATAATCCCCAACTCAATGACCCTAAAACCATCTCGGTCATTAAAAAAATTTTAGATAAAAATGACCACGAAGCGGAACACAATCGAGCGCATTTTGACAAACATAATGTGTTGGGAATCAATCTTATGAGCAGTCCAGGAAGTGGAAAAACAACGCTGCTTGAACATTTAAGTTCAATTGCAGATTTTAAATTTGGTGTAGTTGAAGGGGATTTAGAGACCAACAAAGATGCCGACAGACTTATTGCCAAAGGGATCAAAGCCATTCAAATTCAAACGGGAAGTGCCTGTCACTTAGATGCGTTTATGGTGCACAAAGGCCTACACGATATGCCTTTAGATGATATTGATGTCTGTTTTGTAGAAAATGTTGGGAACTTAGTTTGCCCAGCATCATATGATGTGGGAACACATTTAAACATTGTTTTGGTCAGTATCCCAGAAGGTGAAGATAAAATCATCAAATACCCTGTGATGTTCAGAACAGCTGATTTGATTTTAATCACTAAAACAGACTTGCTCCCATACTTTGAGTATGACATTGAAGCTGAAAAAAAAGAGGCAAGAAAACTCAAACCCAGCGTGGATATTTTAGAAGTATCCACCAAAGATGAAAAGAGTCTTCAACGCGTTGTTGATTGGATTAAATTCAAAATGAATAATCGGTAAAATGAAGAATTACAAAGGAAATATATGTGTTTATCAATACCATCAAAAATTACAAAAATAGATACCGAAACCAATATTGCAACTGTTGATACTATGGGCGTTGAAAGACAAGCCTCTTTGGATTTGATTGACCAAGAGGTTAGGGTTGGAGATTATGTGCTGATTCATATTGGTTTTGCCATGAATAAAATCGATGAGGAAGATGCTTTAGAGAGTCTGAAAGTATACGGTGAAATCATTGCTAAAATGGAAGAAGAAGATAGGCAACAGGCCATATTAGATGGTGATAATTGTCTAAATAGAGCCTAAAATGTCATTGCAACTTAAAGATTTGTACGACGGATTTAGAAATCCACAAGCCATCAAAGCTTTAGCTAAACTCATTGAAAAAGAAGCTGCTAAGCTTGAACAATCTATTGGAATTATGGAAGTGTGTGGAGGACATACTCATTCAATTATGAAGTATGGGTTGAATCAACTCTTACCTTCAAATATTGAGTTTATACATGGGCCTGGTTGCCCCGTGTGTGTCATGCCAAAAGAGAGAATTGACCATGCGTATACCCTTTCACTTTTAGACGATGTCATCCTTGTAACTTTGGGGGATATGATAAAAGTGCCTGGAAGCAATGGAAATTTGGCGGATGCCAGAGCCAAAGGTGCGGATGTGCGATTTGTCTATTCTCCCTTAGATACCATAAAAATCGCGTATGAAAACCCCACTAAAAAAGTGATATTTTTTGCTATTGGGTTTGAAACAACCACTCCAATGACCAGTGCTTTGATTCATCAAGTGTTACAAAAAAAGATTAAGAATATTTTGTTTCATATCAATCATATTACGGTACCAGAACCCATGCGTGTTCTGCTTGACGATGACAATCATATTGATGCGTTTATTGGACCCAGTCATGTGAGTGTGATTACGGGAAGTAAAATCTATGAAGAGTTTCCAAGAGATTATGGGAAACCTGTGGTGATCAGTGGGTTTGAACCTGTAGATGTGATGCAGTCTGTGTTGATGTTGGTTCGACAATTCAATGAAAATCGATGTGATTTGGAAATTCAATACTCAAGAAGTGTGACCAAAGAGGGCAGTTTACAAGCCCAAAAACTTAATGCCATCTATTTTACCAAACGTGACCATTTCAGATGGAGAGGCATTGGAGACATTCCAAAAAGTGCCTACAGATTAAAAGATGCGTTTGCCCATATAGATGCAGAAGTGATTTATAAAGATATTTTGCCTACTCAAACCATAGATGACCATAAATTTTGCATGTGTGGAGATATTTTAAAAGGCAAAGCCAACCCAAAAGATTGTAAGGTATTTGGAACCGCGTGTACACCAAGCAACCCATTGGGAAGTTGTATGGTTTCAAGTGAGGGAGCATGTGCTGCATATTATAAGTATGGGAATTTATTGTAAATAAGATGAAGAAATTTTTTATCATAAAAGCGGGTACTACGTTTCAAGAGACCATTTCACAATATGGGGATTTCGACCAATGGATAATGAATGGTCTAAAAGGAGTATCAAGCAAAATAAAAGTTGTTGATATTCAATCGCACGAGCCTTTGCCTCAACTTCATGAATGTGCTGGGGTGATTATTTCAGGTTCTCACTCCATGGTGACAGAACAAGAGCCTTGGAGCATCAAACTTCAAGAGTGGATTGTTGAACTCTTTAATGAGAGTATTCCAATGTTGGGGATTTGTTATGGACACCAATTGATTGCTCAAAGTTTAGGAGGGGTGTGCGGTTATCATCCCAATGGCATGGAGATAGGTACGGTTGAAATAGAGTTAAACAATGAAGGCATCAATGATATTTTGTTTTTAGGGTGCAAACAGAGATTTTTGGCGCATACTGTTCATTCTCAAACGGTATTAAAATTGCCTACTGATGCCATTAACCTTGCCTACAATCAACACGATGCTCATCATGCATTTAAAGTAGGAGAGTGGTGTTGGGGAGTACAGTTTCACCCTGAATACACAACTGAAATTATGGCCTCTTATATTCAAGAGGTTTCAAAAGAGAAAAAACTTGCAAGTGAAGTGTTGCTTCAAAACGTTCAAAAGACACCGTATGCCAATACACTGTTAGAACAATTTGGAAAAATCGTAGAAAAAAGGTTATAAATGACTGAAACAATTAGACTCTCTCACGGGAATGGGGGAAAAGAGAACAATGAACTTATTGGGCAAATATTTTATAAAGCCTTTAAAAATGAGATTCTAGAAAAAAGTGAAGATGCCGCGGTTATTCAAAATGGTACATTGGCATTTAGCACGGACAGTTTTACGGTCAGTCCCATTATTTTTCCTGGGGCAGATATTGGGAAATTGGCTGTTTGTGGTACGTGTAATGATTTGGCGATGATGGGAGCGAAACCAAAGTATTTAACCTGTTCGGTGATTTTAGAAGAGGGGTTTGAAGTTGCTGTTTTAGAGCAAATTGTAGCGTCTATGCAAAAAGAGTTGGTTATCAATGGGGCAATGGTTGTAAGTGGTGATACTAAAGTTGTACCCAAAGGCAGTGTGGATAAAATATTTATTAATACTACGGGTATCGGAGAGATACAAAAATCAGGTATCTCTTCAAACTCTATTACGACTGAGGATACAATTATTGTTTCAAACTCAATTGGAAAACATGGTGCAACAATTTTTGCTTCACGTGAGGGCATAGAGTTAAGCAGCAGTTTAAAATCGGATTGTGCTTCGCTTTGGCCTATTGTTCAAAAGCTTATACAAAATGAGATTCAAATTACCGCACTCAGAGACGCCACTCGAGGTGGAGTGAGTGCGGTGTTAAATGAGTGGGCAAAACAAAGCAATGTTTGCATTGAAATTGAAGAGAAAGAGGTCCCCATTTGTGATGAAGTCAATGGTATTTGTGAACTGCTGGGTTTTGAAGCATTAAGCTTGGCCAATGAAGGAACTTTTGTTTTGGCCATTAAAAATGAAGATGCCCAAAAAGCGTTGGAGGTGTTGCATGGATGTGAAAACTCAACCGAAGCAAAAATTATTGGAAAAGTGACCCAGCAATATGAACAAAAAGTTGTTTTAAATTCAGCTTGGGGTACAAAACGATTTTTAGAAACCCCTACGGGCGAACTTTTACCAAGGATTTGTTAAATGCACGAATATTCAATTGTCCAATCATTATTAGAAAGTTGTGAAGAGCACGCCCAACAAAACAGCGCCAAAAGGGTCACCAAAGTGGTGATAAAAGTTGGAGTATTAAGTGGGGTTGAACCCAGTTTGCTTGAAACGGCATTTAATACTTTTAAAGAACAAACAATTTGTCATGATGCTGAGTTTGTTTTGAATATCCAAGAGGTTGTTATCTCCTGTAAAGAGTGTCAAACCACCTCTACGTTAAGCAAAAGAGAGTTTACTTGTCCCAAGTGCCAAAGCATCAATATTGATGTGATTGATGGCGAAGATATGTATTTGATGTCATTAGAGATGGAGTAAAGTTTTAAATAAGTTTTAGCTATAGTTCCTTAAAATTTTAAATGCAAAGGAAGTTTATGTTGCCTATTGAAGAGTACACAAAAATATTTTTTGGTGTTTTAGCTATTATGGGACCTTTTTCTGCTTTGCCAATATTTGTGAATTTAACTGCGGGGAAATCAGTACAAGAGAAAAATCAATTGGCACTGCATGCCTCTTTTTCAGCTTGGATAATTGCATTATGTTCCGTTTGGTTGGGAGCTTCCATTTTAAGTTTTTTCAATATTTCCATACCTGCTTTTAGAGTTGCAGGGGGAATACTGCTTTTGACATTGGCAATCAATATGATCAATGCAAAAATTCCTGGAGCCAAACAGACCCCAGAGGAGTTAAGTGAAGCCAAAATATCCAATCGTGATTTAGCGATTGTTCCTTTGGCGATTCCATTGATTATGGGGCCAGGTGCTATCTCTACGGTGATTGTTTTTTCCCATTATGCCACAGGCATTGGACACTTATTGATGATGAGTGCCATTGTGAGTGTTTTGATTTTGTATATATTCGTATCTTTAAGAGCGGCAGCTTATTTATCTGCTAAGTTGGGACTCATTGGTATCAATGTGATTTCAAGAATCATGGGATTGATTTTAGCTTCCATAGCCGTGGAGTTTATGGCAAGTGGTTTAACACAACTTTTTCCTGCTTTAGCAGGTTGATTTACCATTGATTTATCCTTGTTCGTTATAATGCAAGGAGAAATTTTAAAAATTATTTATAGGAAAACAATATATGTTATTAATGCAGTTGCAAACAAAAGAGAAATTTGCTTTTTTAGAACTGGCTCACCACTTAGCTAGAATTGACGATGATTTTGGAGAGAATGAAAAAGAGGTTATCTTAGAGTATTGTGCTGAAATGGGAATTGAAGATATGTTGGAGTATGACTCTAAAACCTTTATTTTAGAAGAGGTATTAAAAGATTTTAAATCTAAAAAGAGTCAAAAAATTTTGCTTTTGGAGTTGATGATTTTGGTGCATGCCGATGATAGGTTCGATTTTAAAGAACACATTTTAATCGATACCATCGCAGAGTTTTTTGTAATAGACAAACAAACACTGAGTCACTACTCCTCATGGGGGAAAGCTGTCACGGCTTTGTATATGCAAGGAAAACTTTTTTTGCAAGATGAAGGATGATTTAACATCACGTTTAAATCATCTTTTTTTAAATAATTATGTATTCATTTATACTATTTTGGATAGAATAACGCATGGATTTAATACAAAAGTTAAACGCTCAAGTTGAAAAAGCAAACAAACAATATGAATTGTTAAAATTTGAAAACGATTCTTTAAAGCTGCGGCTGGAAGAATTGAAAGATAAGAATGATGAATTGCTAAAAAATGGTCAAGATATGCTTTTAAAAATTGATAGTACATTGGCGCTTAAAAGTAAGGGTAACTATTGAAAAAGAAAATGACGTTTCACATAAATAATATGGCGTATACCATCAATGTTGCTGATGAGTTAGAGCCAGAAATTATCCGATTTTTATCTCCTGAAAAACATGTCAATACACAAGATCTTCTCTTAGCGTATATACGAAGAACTCAAGAGTTTTATAATTTTAAACAAGATATTAAAGAAATTTCGGATAAATTACCTCCACTTTAATGAAAAAATCATTTTCACTGCTTGAAATCATATTCGTCATTGCCATCATTGCACTTATTCTCTCTTTTGCTTTAAAAAATGGCTTCAGTTTTCTCTCTCATGCTTCAAGTGCAAAAATCAAAACCGACATCGCACTTATTCGAAATGCCATAGCAACAAGTGCCAATAAAAGAGTCTATCATGGGAAATTAGAGTATCCACAAAGACTTGATGATGCTCCTATTAATGTGGAAAATCAACTTTTATTTAAAGGGCTCAATCCGAATGCTTTATTGGAGTATCCTTTGCTCTCTACCTCCAAAGAGCTGAAGAAAAAAGCATCTTGGGTCAAAGTCTCTAATACGGTGTATGGTGTTTTTATTAACAGTGAAACTTTCGTAGAGTTTACGTATGATAATTCAACAGGAAACTTTACGTGCAATTATGAACAAACTGCTTGCAAGGATCTTGATTGAGTGAATATTTTTACGAAGTTGCTCTTTTAAAATCTCCCTTAGAGCCTTTGACCTATAAAAGTCAAACTCCTATAAATATTGGTGCATTGGTGCATGTTACTCTTGCTAGAAGAAAAACCTTCAATGAAGCAGTTGTGGTTAATGCCGTTGAAAAACCCACTTTTAAATGCACCGAAATTGCCGAAGTGACCTCAAAATATTATGATACAAAAATGCTTTTAGTGG
The DNA here is from genome assembly GCF_048571275.1 of Marinarcus sediminis (SeqCode). Classification (GTDB taxonomy): domain Bacteria; phylum Campylobacterota; class Campylobacteria; order Campylobacterales; family Arcobacteraceae; genus Marinarcus; species Marinarcus sediminis. The sequence goes on along the minus strand of NZ_CP182357.1, from coordinate 2,381,246 downwards.
CTAAATTTATTTCACAATATTATGTCAGTTCTTTAGGGGAAGCTTTAAGTTTATATACCCCTTTTGAAGTGGTTGAAAAAGTGCAAGCACATCTCTTTGATTCACAAATAGAGTTATCCCAAGAGCAAGAAAAAGCGTTTGAATTTTTAAATCAAAAAAAACAAGGCTTGCTTTTTGCCAACACGGGAAGTGGAAAAACAGAAATTTATATTAAAGCAATTGAAAAACATTTAAACAGTGGCGGACAAGCCATTTTACTTATGCCTGAAATTTCTTTGACGCCCCAAATGCAAAAAAGGTTGGAGCGTGTATTTGGAGATGCCATTGCCATCTGGCACTCAAAAATTACCAAAAAAAGAAAAGAAAAAATCATTCAAGGACTTTTGTGTGGTGAAATCAAACTCATTGCTGGTGCTCGATCAGCGCTGTTTTTACCTTTTGAAAACTTAAGTCTAATCATTGTGGATGAAGAGCACGATGAGTCGTATAAAGCCGATCAAAAACCAAGGTTAAATGTCAAAGATTTATCCATTTATATGGCAAAACAACACGATATTCAGCTGATACTTGGAAGTGCTACTCCCTCCATCTCTTCGTTTCATAAAGTCCCTTATTTTAGAATCAAAAACAGTTTTTTTGAAACTTCTAAAAAGATCAGCTTTTTTGATTCACAAACGGTTTTGAGTTTAAACATAAAAAATAAAATTGAGAATACCTTAAAACAAAAAAAACAAGTCATTGTTTTTTTGCCTACACGTGCGAATTTTAAGTATCAAATATGTTCGGTGTGCGGGAAAAGTGTAGAGTGTCCTTACTGCTCTGTTTCAATGAGCCTGCATAAAAATGCGAAAGCATTAAAGTGCCACTATTGTGGTTATACTCAACAAATACCACAAACGTGTCCCAGTTGTAAAACAGGTATTATTCACAATTTAAGAGTAGGAACTGCCCAAATAGAGGAAGAGTTAAAAGCGCTTTTCCCCAGCAATACTATTGTGCGATTTGACCGAGATACCATTACCACCGATAAAAAACTCAAAGAGGTGTTAAACGATTTTAACAACGAAAAAATTGATATTTTAGTGGGAACACAAATGCTTTCTAAAGGGCATGATTATCACAATGTGACCTTGGCTGTTGTTTTGGGCATTGATTCAGTTTTAAACATGAACTCTTACAAAGCCCGGGAACGAGCCTTGTCATTGCTCATACAAATTGCAGGAAGAAGCGGGAGAAAAGGGTTTGGGGAAGTCATTGTTCAAACCAAAAACAAAGAGTTTTTTGAATACTATTTGCAAGAGCACGATTATGAAAATTTTTTAAAAGATGAACTGATTTTCAGAGAAGATTTGTATCCTCCTTATTTTAAAATGGCAAAAATCATTTTTGCACACACCAATGGGCTAAAAGCCAAAGAGGAGATGAATCACTATGTGCATCTGTTTAAAGAGCTTAAAGAGGTTGAAATGGTTGGCTTTGGAGAGTGTGTTGTCTCAAAAATTGCCAACAAATATCGTTTTGAAATTATTCTGAGATCTTCAAATATAAAAGCATTGATTCAAACACTGCACAGTGTGAACTCTTCGCTTGCAATCATTGATATGGATACAATAAAATAAAGCCTTTATTAATTTTAAAAAAACAATTTTCCCCCTTATAGCTTCTTAAAACTTTTTTAGGTAAAATTCGCCAAATCTATAAAGGAAATTTATGATATTTACTAAAGAAGAATTTAAAACAAAAGTGGAAGAGATTCAATCTCAAAGCTGGTACAGAAATCCAATTGGTTTTGGAATTGCACGAGTTGACCGAGGTCAAATTAATAGAGATAAAATATTACAAGCAACTTTCCCTGTAATAAACTGGAATGAAAATTTTGGAGCAGCTGCTGTATATTTAAATGCATTAAAAGAAGCGGGTATGAATGTAGATACTTCAAACTCTGAATTGGTATGCAATGTAAATGATACCTTTTTAACCTCTTGTATAGAGACATTCAGACCTTATATTCCTGAAGCTAAGGGAGATGAACACAAAAATGTTCAAGTAATTTCAAATCTTGCTTCATTGCCATTAGAGTCAGGTTTAGGTGCAGATGATTTTAAAGTGGTATTTATTTTTGAAGATACAAACCCACAATCAACAGAAGGGGTATATTTAAAACTTTATGCACTTTCAACAGGTAAAGCAAAATTAAGAAGTTTAAACTTAAATGGTGCATTTGGTAAATTACATAACTGTGCTTGGACAACAGGTTCTACTCCAATTGAACTTGATTGGTTAAGAGAGAATGAAATTGCACTTAAATTGGCCAATAAATACCCAGAAATTATCATGGTAGATAAATTCCCAAGATTCTTATCGCATGTTATACCTGCGGATAACACCAGAATTTTAGAGACAAGTAAAGTAAGATTTGGAGCACAATTAGCAGCAGGTACGACTGTTATGCCAGGTGCTGCGTATGTTAACTTTAATGCTGGAACCGAAGGTGTGGTTATGGTTGAAGGAAGAATTTCTTCTTCTGCTGTGGTTGGTGCTGGTTCTGATGTTGGTGGAGGAGCGTCTATTTTAGGTGTTCTTTCTGGAACCGATGGAGTGCCAGTTTCTATTGGTGAAAATACATTGCTTGGTGCAAACTCTTGTACAGGTACTGCCATTGGTGATGGTTGTATTTTAGATGCAGGTGTTACTATCTTACCAGGAACTAAAATTGCACTTTCTGAAAAAGCTGTGGCACAAATTCAAGAAATTAATCCTGATAAAGAGATTAAAACTTCTATGAAAGGAAGTGAATTTTTTGGAGTGAATGGGGTACATTTTAGAGTAAATTCATCGAATGGTCAAACCATTGCAATGCGAAGTACAAGAGAAGTAAAACTTAACGCAGATTTACATTAATCGTATTTATAAAGTGGCTATTTTAAGGCAACAATCATAAGATTGTTGCCTTTTTTTATGGATTTAATTAGTAATCCTTAGTATTATTTAAGTATAATAGTCAAATAAATGGCACTATCAAAACGAGGGTAACATGAAAATATACATTTTGAGTTTATACACAATTTTAGTTCTAACTGGTTGCACACTTTCTGACAAAAATTTTTCAAACAAAGATGAAGTTTCTAATATTCATAACAGCGATTACCGTAATAATTTGGCACTGCATGATGCCATCAGAGCCAAAGATTTTAAAATTGCAGAACTTTTAATTAATACCGGTTCAAAGTTAAATGTAAAAGACAAATATGGTTACACACCACTTCACTTAACCGCAATTTTTAATGAAGATAAAACAGCGGAACTTTTGATTCAAAAAGACGCAATTGTTGATAATGTGGATCGATACGGTGATACTCCTTTGATTGACAGTACAAGAAATGATTTTAATAATATTTCAAGAATTATGGTTTGTGCGGGTATTAAAGTGGATGTTGCAGATAAAAATGGAATTACTCCTTTGCACTATGCTTCAAAAAACAACAATCTCTATTTGGCCCAATTATTAACGACAAAACATCTCGAACCTTTTTGTAAAGAGGGTTTAAGCATCACGCTCCAACCAAGCATACAAACGGCTGAGACTACGCCAAACATTTGTGGAACAGCACAAAAGGGAATACTTAATGACGTGAGTGTTACTATTTTAGATGCACTTGAACAACCTTATGGACCATTTATGGCAAAGATTGATGAAACAGGGCAAAACTGGTGCGCCAAAGTGACAACACCTTTGCCTGTAGGAGAATATCATATTCAGGCAAAGGCAAAAAGTAAAGCATTAACCAAAGCAGAAGCCACATCTAAACTTGAAGTTATAGAAGCCAAAGAGGGAGTTGTTGAAACACCTTTGCAAGAAGATTTTTTTACACAACCAACCCAACAAACTACTTCTGATGCTAAATCCTTACATGATGCATTATTTGAAGAGTTTAAAGATGATTTTTATGTTTGGAATGCGGTTTTAAGTGATGATTTGTCCATTCGTTTTAAAGACCCTATTTTGTTATTTAAATCGGGGAACAGTGATTTGTCCTCCTCATATAAAAAAATCTTAAATAACTTTATCCCACGATACATTACTCTTTTAAAAAAGTATAAAGACCAAATTGCCAGTGTTGAGATACAAGGGCACACCTCTTCTGATTATAGTTCAGCTAATACTGATGAGGAGAAATTCAAAAAAAATGAAACCCTCTCGTTAAAAAGAGCCAACAGAGTGTTGAATTTTATTTTAGCAAGTCAGAATGAATCGGTTATTGACAATCTTGATTGGATTGAGCAATACTTTAAAGCAGTCGGAAAATCTTCATCGCAGTTGATTACAAATGATGATGGAACCGAAAATAAAGAGTTATCAAAAAGAGTAGAGTTTAAAATCATTTTACGTTGAAATTAACTCTTAAAATGACTGCTTTGTAGAAATTTATTTAAAGCATTCGCAAATTGCTGTGCATCTTTTGCCCCAAAAGGTTTTGGTCCTTTTGTCTGTTCTCCACTCTCTCGTATCTCTTGCATTAAGTTTCTTATGGCCAAATAGTGTTTGATGTTATCGTGAGTATAAATTTCACCTCGATGATCGATGGCATAGACATTTTTTTCCAAACATCGATTTGCCAGTGGAATGTCTGCTGTGATAACCAAATCATTTTCATTGAGCCGTTCAACAATTTTATTATCCGCTTCATCTGCACCTTGTTCAACAATGAGATACTCAATATGCGTTGAATTGCCAATAACAATCTTTTTATTCGCAACAACTAAAGTGGGAAGTTGCAACTTTTCTATTGCTCTTAAAATAATGGGTTTGAGTAAATTTGGGAAAGCATCGCCATCGATAAACAGTTTCATTTTTCTCTTTTGTGTAATTAATGAACTAAGTATAATATTTTTTATCCACATTCCTAATAAAAAAGATATAATTGCACTACTATTTAAAAGGAAACCTTATGTCAGAAGAGAACGCAGACGTTATTATCGAAGAAATTATTGTTAAAGAGACAACTGCTCAAGAATCATTTAAACCAAAACCTAAAAAAACGAAAAAAGATGATGGCAAAAAAGCAAAATTGAGCAAAAAAAAGAAAGCACGATTGGTGCTGAAAAAAGAGTCGGCCAAACGAAAAGAAGTGAAAAAGAAAAAAGCTAAAAAAAGAGCAAAACAGACAAAAAATAAAAATAAATAGCTCTTTTAATTGAACTATTTTAGTCTTAAGAAATAGTTCAACTCTTTCTCATATTCTCTAATAATCGCCTCATTATGATGCTTTTTAGCTCCCTTTAATAATAGGGAAGTTTTATAAATCAATTCATCTACAACCGCACTTTTAAATTCTGAATCCAGATGTTTTTTTAACGCTTTTATTCTAAACGTATCAATGAGTTTTGTATCAAAGGAGAGTTGATTTTTATGCCCTGCGTATTTTATGGTTAATTTTTCATTGATGAGTTTGATGGGAAACTCTTTTAGCACTCTAAGCCAAAAATCATAATCTTCACATACGTTTAACGATTCATCAAACATACCAACAGTATCAAATATTTTTTTATGAGAAAAAAAAGTTGATGTCCCAATTTTACAAAGGCGTAATGAGTTTAAAAAGGTGGGTTCCTCTTTTTGTTGATGGCTTTTAAGTGCAATGATTTTGCCATCTCTTACCCATAACTCATCGCTGAAAGAAGCCAATATCTCTTGATGTTGTTGATGATAAGTTACATGTTTTTCTATTTTTTGAGTTTCCCATACATCATCTGAATCCAAAAAAGCAATCCACTCATTTTTTGCAAGCAAAATACCTCGATTTCTGGCACTTGAAACCCCTTTATTGGGCTGTTGAATGTACGTGATGTCCAAATGGCGTAAAAGCTCTTTGGTGTTATCATTTGAGCCATCATCAATGACAATAATTTCATCTATTTTATACGTTTGTTTTTGAACACTTTGAATGCAATTAAGGATAAAGTTGGCTCGATTAAACGTAGGGATAATAACACTGATTTTCATGGAATCAGTTAAACAAATCTTGGGGGTTTATGTGGGCACTGTTTTTTGTGGCTTGAAAGGTCAAAGAGTCATTGACTCGACCCACAACATACCCTTTGTGAATCCATTTACCAATTTTAAGGGTGGGTGAGATTTGATCTAAATGAGAATAAATCGTATGCAAGCCATTTTTGTGTTGTATAATGACCACATTTTCGAGCATACCAGAATCTTTTTTGGCATAAACAACTTTGCCATCTAAGACGCTGTATACTTTTGCTTTCTCTTCATTTGATTTTAAAACCACCGATTCATTAAAGAGTTTAATTTTATAAACGGGGTCAAAGTATGTACCAAACTTTTTGGTTACGGTGTATGATTTTAGAGGTGAAATGGTTTTTGTTCCTCTGTATTTTCCAATTTTAACGCCTGCTGTTGAGGAACCCAACATTCTCACATCTAAGTCAATATTTTTTGCGAATCGTTTTTCTGATACATCTGTAGTGTTCTCTTTTTGACTCTTTTTAAATTCACGTTCTTTTTTCTGACGGGCAAGTTTTTGGGCGCGTTCTTGCTCTTTTTTTAACTCTTCGCCTTTTAAAATATTGAGTTTCCCCAACAAATCAGAGAGGGATTTTTGTTTTTGAATCACACTTTTAAGTTCATCTTGGTAGGCCAAATGTTTTTGTTCTAAGGATTGAATGGTTTTTTCTTGCTTCTCTTGCAGTTGGGTTAAACTCTGTTTTCTTTTTACACTCACTTGTATATAGGCTTTGAGTTTGACAATATCATTCTCATTTTCAGCTTTTTTGTTGGAAATCAGCATATATTGGTTGTTCAGCCGTATAATCTCATCTTTTGAATTTTGTGAGAGTACATTGTATAACTCTGAGTCAATGAGTTCATTCAATGATTTTTTGGAAGCCAAATCTAAAGCAAATGCCCAAGAAAAATTATCGATAATGATTTTAACAATCTCCTCTTCACTCTTCTCTTTTTGCTCTTTTAATTCAACGGCTCTTTTTTCTGACTCTTCCAATTTTGTTTGTGCAGCATTTAAATCATTTTTATGTTTACGAATAATTTGGGAGATGATTTCAATTTTATTTTCAATCTTTTTTAATGTGAGGCTTTGTGAATTGATTTCATCTGAAAGCAGTTTTATTTTAAATTTGGTTCGTTGATTTTTTTTGGCATTCTCTTCAAGTATGGCTTGACTGTTTTCGATTTTTTTTTCAATATTAGCCGTTGAAGCATAGAGATACAAAGATAAAAGAAAAATGCTTAAGAGTAATTTGATCATTTGGTTAATTTGTATTTAAATAAAACACCAATAATGGTTGTTATTGATATGACCATTGATAAAACAAACAAAGACAAAATCTCTTTATCCAAAGTAGGGTGAATATCAATAATCGAGTTGAGTTCAGGAGGAAAAACCAAAGTCAAATTATTAAAAACAAAATAGAGCAGCCCACTTACAATAAAAAAGGCAATCAAAGCACTGATAATAGCATCTCGTATTACAACAGAGGCACTGTATATAATGGAAGCACCATGCAGTTGCATGATGGCAATTTTTTCATGGTGTTCAAAAAACCACAACTGTATCTGTTTTGAAAATAAAATGATTGAAAAAATCAAAGAGATGACAAAAAAGGTGATAATTGTTTTTTGATTTAAGACCAAAAGTGAGAATATTTTATTGTGATCTTTGGAAAAAATCTCTATTTTTTTAACGTTAGGAATTTTTGAAAGTTCCTCTTTAATGGTATCCAGTTGGGTCGTTGTTGGAAAAGTGTCTAAGTTGATGGTATAAAAATACGGAAGCCTTTGTTTGAGTAAAAAAATCGAATTCTCAGAGAGTGAATCTTTGACTTTATTGATAATTTGACTCTTATCCAAGGTTACAATCTTTTTGACTTTAATGCCCGCTAAAGAGTTAATATCATCTTTAATTAAGGGTGTGTTGGTAATGACAACAATAGAGTAGTCATCGGATATTTTTGTTTTATAGTTGTCAATAATCTCTGTTGTAAACATATACATAGAGAAGGTTATGAGCATAATAGACAAAGGAATAATAAATGAGACAATATTTCTCATACATGAAAAGAATTTTCTAGCAGACTTCATAAATGATCCCATCTTCAATAGAGAGTTGTCTGAAGACTATACCAAAATTTTTGGGAACTCTGTGCGTTACAACAACAATGGTAATGCCCAATTGTTCATTGGCATTTTTAAGTAAATTCCAAACCAAGTCAGCAGAGTGTTCATCTAAGTTCCCTGTGGGCTCATCGGCGATGATAATTTTAGGGTTGTGTGCCAAAGCACGGGCAACTGCGACTCGTTGTTGTTCTCCCCCACTTAATTCACTGGGGTAAAAGCCCTCTCTGTGACTCAGTTTTACGTGCGATAAGAGTTTGATGGCTTGTTGTCTTGAAACATCGTTTGAATAGCCATTGATTTTTAAAGGCAACATGATATTCTCTTCAATTGTCCACTCTTTGACCAATTTATAATCTTGAAAAATAATGCCCAAGTTTTTTCGTACATCACGTAATGTTTTACTGAAAGGAGAAGACATTTTTTGATTGTCAATGGTCAACAGACCATGCCGCAAAGAGATATCACCATAAAACGATTTTAAAAGTGTAGATTTCCCGCTACCACTTGCTCCTCCTATAAATACAAACTCTTTGGGTTTGATATGGAAGTTCCCTTTTTTGATAATAAATCGGTTATCATCGTATGAAAGATAGATCTCTTTGGCTTTAATCATGACATAAAATCTCTTTTAATTTATGGTGTGCTTTTAAGTTGGCACTTGTAGGAATAGGGTTGCCTTGAAAGTATGAAACTTTACCTTCATTGATAACAATATACTTACTGACAGGTTTATTAAAACTTCCAAAAGTGAGTTTAATCAAACCACTGTTTTCATTGATTTCAAAGATATCTTCAACGTGCAAAACAAAACCATCTTCAACAATAGAGTTGGTACTGATGGAGGTTTTAATGTGTGAAAAGTCAACGCTTTTTTCAAATGAAAAATCTTTATTTACTGTGATTTCTTCATCTTCATGTTGGCATTGTAAAACAACATCATAAATATTTTTTCCCTGCTTTTTCCAACGATCTTCATATTTACTTGAAACTTGCAAATCTTTGTTAATATCAATGGTAATTCGTCCAGTAGGAAGATGGGTCAATAAAGAAGTGCAATAATCAAAATATTTTCGACTGTCGGTTCTTAACTCTAAGGTGCCATTGATTTTAAGTATTCTTAATGCTTCATTGATAAACTCACTGCTGTAGACTCTTCTGTGTGGTTTTTTATCCCAAGGAACAGGAAAGTGAACAAAGATTTTACTCACACTGTTGGATTTGATAAACTCCATAAAAAGTCGCGCATCGTAATTGACTGCTAAGATATTGGTGATGTTTTGAATTTTGACATGTTTGAGCATCTGCTCAATTGAAGGGGTATGAATTTCAAGCCCAATAAATTGTACATCGGGATTTTGTGTGGCTTGGTGAATCAAGTGACGCCCACTTCCAAACCCAATCTCTATTTGAATCTCTTTTTTAGTATCAAAGTCGTTGACAAAATACTCAATATCTTTTAAATACTCTTTTTGCGGTTCAAGTTTATGGTGAATGTTATTGGTATTTGAAAAAAGTACATTCGCATTGGCAGCTTTGACATAAGCATTTAACGCGTCTTTGACAATATTGACAGGAGTCACTCGCGTGACTTTGTCGGCTTTAATCATGATATTGTCATCTTTTTCTTTCAAGGTCAAAAGAAAATCTTTGTTTTCATTGGTCACACCAACTTTATACTCAATTTTTCGGTGCGCTTTATTAAAGTTAAAAGAAGCAGCAATGAAATTAAAAAAGACTCCATCTTGTGATGTTGGAGTCTTTATTGGTGTGTTTTTGTTAAATACAATGTGAGGCATCTGTTATTTTATTTCTCACTTAATTTTGGAAGTGTTAACGCTACATCTTGTGTTTGTTCAGAACTGATTCCAAACTTATCAACGGCTTGAATATTATATTTATACTCAACTCCTCTGACGATATCTTTGTCTTCATATCTTAAGTCAGTAATGTTATTGATTTTAATGGTTTTGTAACTGGCAAATCCCTCTTTAATGGTTTTATACACGGTATACGATTCTGCTCTGTTATCCCCTGCTTGCCAATTTAAAATTGCTTTTTCTCCTTGAATTTGAGCCAAAGTTATAATGGGTTTGTTTAATTTTGTTAAAGTAACACCCATGGTAGAGTTCATTAATAAAGCGCTTTCTAAACCATCTTTATCCACTGAAGTGATTTTATAAAATCGTATTTTTCCATCTTCATTAATAATATCTTCATATTGTAAATCTGATATGGGCAATGTTTTTAACAATGAAAAACTTCCATCCGCACTGTTGCTTTTATAAATATTATAGTTGACAATATCTGTTGTTGGTGAAGCATCCCAAATAATAGTGATTTTTCTTGGTTGGTCATTGCTGGCTCTTACATTCATTGCTGGCTCTGGAAGCGCTTTTGTTTGAGCTCTGACAATTTCACTTGGCATTGATTCGATGTCTTCAAATGTATAGGCTTTGATTCTGTACATATACACAACATTGTCTTTTAATTTTGTATCAATATACTCGACTTGAAGTCTTCCATCAAGTTTTTCTAACTCTTCCCATTTTGCAGTTGTTGGGGTTGTTCTTTCAATGATGTAGTATTTGATTCTTTCACTTTCGTGTGGTCGCCAAAGAATTTTTACCTGTCTTGGCATATTGCTGATGGCTTGAATAAATGGCACAGGCACAGGTACTGGAAGCGTTTGAACATTATAACTTAACGTTGGTTTTGATTCTGTCTCTTGCGCTGTTGCACTGGCAAAGGAGTAGAGATATCTGGTATCTGGGATTAATTTTGTATCCACATAGTGTGTGGAGTATCTGTTTTTTACAAATGCCACTCGTTGGAGTTTTTGTCCCTCTTCTTGCATATTTGCTCTATAAATATAGTAGCCATTTACTCTTGGGTCATCGACTTTTTGCCACTCAAATGCAATTGATGTAATATCAGGAATTGATCTAATTGAGTTAGAATCAACCGCTTCTAAGGTATCATCAATTTTGGGTTTTGTAGGTTCAATAAGATTTGTTTGGGTACAACCACTAACAAAAAGAACCAAAAGAATTGATGATGTAAGTTTTATTAATCTTTTCACAGATTTCCTCCATATTGAAATTTTTATTAAAGTATGTGTTCATGTCTTCAGGTATATTTGCTATAAAGTTCATGATTTTTTTGGTTTTTGGGTGAACCAAATACAAACAATAAGCGTGTAAATAAACTCTATTAATTTTAGTTGAATCCCCCTTAAATCCATATAAAATATCACCTAAAATGTGCCTATTCATAGAGCTTAAGTGGACTCTTATTTGGTGTGTTCTTCCTGTAAAAAGTTTTGCTGAGATTAACTCTGTTTTTTCATCTTGACTCAAAGCCAATTTAACAAAAGCAGATTTGGCAGATTTGCCATTATTCACGATTCCCATTTTCAATCTGTTTGTTGGATTTCTTGCAATGGGTTTTTCTACAATGGTGTTCTCTTTTAAGGGCAAATCGATCAATGCCAAATAATATCTTCCCATGGTTTTATCTTGCAGTTGTTCAGATAAAAAAAGATGCGCTTCATTGCTTTTTGCAACAACCATTACGCCACTGGTTCCTTTATCAAGTCTGTGAACAATGCCATGACGCTGTTCCCCACTGATAGTAGAAAGGGAGATATTTTTTTTCTTAAGCCAATCCACAAGGGTGGGTTCATTAACACTTGGAGCATCATGTACCACCAAATTTGATGGTTTATTTATCACTAAAATCTCTTCGTCTTCATAAATAATTTCAACATCAAAATTGATTGCTAAAGCCTCTTTTGTTGTCACTTCAGGGAGAGTAACTTCAATGTTTTGATTGATTTTAAGTTTGTGACCCGTTTTGGTAATAACAATGCCATCGATTTTGACGTACTCTTTTTTAATTAAGTGTTCAATTTGGTTTCGGGTCTCTTGTAATTGTATAGATAAAAACTTATCTAACCTATTTTCTTCTTCAACAATAAAGTTTTTATTCATATTTTGCTACTCTTTCACTATGCGATTATTTGATAAAAGAATTATTTCACATTTTGACCACATGTTGGTATTTTTAGTATTGCCACTGATATTTTTGTCACATCATTTGATTAACGAAACAAATGAAATCTTAGCACAAAAACAGTTAATATACTTTTCAATATCGGGAGTAGCATTCGTATTTTTCTTTTTTTTACCCATAAGAAATAATATTCGAATCATTCCTTTTTTGTATTGGATAGGTATTATATTGTTGTTAGCAGTTGAGTTTGTTGGTGTGACCAAATTGGGAGCAACCCGATGGTTACCTATTCCTTTTATTAATTCAACACTGCAACCCTCAGAGTTAATTAAACCTATTTTTTTATTGATGTTGGGTTATTTAATTTATAACAATCCTCCTCCCAAACACGGCTACAATATCAAAGATTTTATTCATCTCTCTTTTTACATTCTTTTGCCTTTTATTCTCATTGTAAAGGAGCCCGATTTAGGAACAGCAATGGTGCTGTTGCTCGTAGGTTATGGTGTTTTGTTTATTGTAGGTGTCAGATGGAAAATTTGGGCAGCCATTGCCATTGTTTTAGCAATCAGTTCCCCTTTTATTTATACCTATTTAATTAAAGATTATCAAAAAAAGAGAATCACCGATTTTATATCCGATGAACCCAGTTATCACGTACAACAATCAATTATTGCAATTGGTTCAGGGGGCTTGTTTGGTAAAGATCAAGAAGATGCCACCCAAACACAATTGAAGTTTTTACCCATTGCCACCAGTGATTTTATTTTTGCATATTACGTGGAACGATATGGTTTTGTGGGGTCAATTGGTTTGATTTTATTGTATTTACTTCTGATTACGCATCTGTTGTATTTGAACTACTCTTCAAAAGATGATTATTTGGTCAGGGCATTTGCCTCTGGCGTTGGTTTACTCATATTTTTTAATATGAGCATCAATATTTTAATGGTGATTGGGTTTGCTCCTGTGGTTGGATTGCCATTGCCTATTTTCTCTTATGGCGGGAGTTCGTTTATTACGTTTATTGTTATTTTTGCAATACTGCAAAATTTACTGGCGTTCAGGTACAAAGATTTATATAACTATGAAAGAAAACTCTAATTTAAAGCATAAAAAAATAGAGTGAGTTGTTTTTATCAGCGTTAATATATGGTGTAGTTGACATAAATTTTTACTTTGGTTGGTTCTTTGGGTTTGGGGTAATCTTTATACGCAATTTTGATGGTTTCAATACTGTTTTCATCTAAAGAGTTAGAACCCGAAGAGTTTGTCAATCGCAAATTGCTGATGTCTCCATTGGGATGTAAAATAAACTCCACTATGTTGGTGCCTTGTTGTCTTAGTTTCCCAGCAAGGATTGGATAACGAAGATACCTTTGTGTAATTCTTCCAATGTCTCGTAAGTTATTTTTTAAATAGATTTTTTGAACTTGGCTAAAAGAGTTGTACTCTTCTCCATAAAGTTCCAGATAACTTTTTGTAATTTCATCCAACATATTTTGATCAACATCGGGTGTGGCTAAGAAGTGAGTAAGGGTCTCTTTTTGCAATTTTTGTTGCTCTTTTTGAAGAGGCGTTAATTCAAGATTTTTTGGAACGTTTTGTGTAAAATTGGGTTTGACTTCTTGGGAAGTTCTAGGCTTTGGTACCGTACGACTTGCCTCTTTAACAACTTTTCTTTTTGGTTCAGCTGCAGGTTTTTTTGCCTCTTTAAATTCTTTTTTTTCTTCCACTTTTTTTTGAGGTTCTTGTTGTTTTATGGCACTTTTTAGTTGCACAAATCTCACATTTGAACTTTTAACTTTTTGGGTATTTTTATTTTCTGCTGAGGGAATCTCTTCTTTTTTAAGTCGCAGTGATGTAAAAAAAATAAGATGAATAAATATTGATAAAATTAGTGCTGCTATGAGGTTTTTCATGGGTTGATTATAGTATAATATCGCTTTTACTTTAAAGAAATTTTATAATAGGATTGAAAAATGTTTGAAAAATCACTCAAAGCATACGAAGAAGCACAAAATGTCATTCCAGGAGGTGTTGATTCTCCTGTAAGAGCATTTAAAAGCGTGGGAGGAACACCACCATTTATTGAAAAAGGTGAAGGTTCGTATCTTTATGATGTTGATGGAAACAGATATTTAGATTTTGTACAAAGTTGGGGTCCACTTATTTTTGGTCATTGCGATAAAGATATTGAAAATGCTGTTTTAGCAACGGTGAAAAAAGGTTTGAGTTTTGGTGCGCCGACCGAACTTGAAACCTATTTGGCACATGAAATCGTTGAAATGTATGACCATATTGATAAAGTACGATTCGTAAGCAGTGGAACAGAAGCGGTAATGAGTGCCATACGTTTGGCGCGAGGGGTTACAGGAAGAGACGATATTGTTAAATTTGAAGGGTGTTATCACGGACACTCTGATTCTCTGTTGGTACAAGCAGGTTCTGGCTTAGCTACTTTTGGAAGCCCAAGTTCACCAGGTGTACCTGCTGATTTGACCAAACATACGCTTTTATGTGAATACAACAACATTGAAAATTTAAAACAGTGCTTTAAAGATTCCAACAATATTGCGTGTATTATCATTGAACCTATTGCTGGGAACATGGGCTTAGTACCTGCTTCGGATGCTTTTTTACAAGCGTGTCGAGAGTTATGTGACCAACATGGGGCATTATTGATTTTTGATGAAGTGATGTCAGGTTTCAGAGCTTCATTAACGGGTGCTCATGGTCTTGTTTCTCAAAAAGCAGACATCATTACCTTTGGAAAAGTTATTGGAGCAGGGATGCCTGTAGGTGCATTTGCCGCGAGTAAAAAAATCATGTCTCATTTAAGTCCAGAAGGAACTGTTTATCAAGCAGGAACTCTCAGTGGAAACCCTGTTGCCATGGCAGCAGGGTTGGTGAGTTTGAAAAAACTTAAAGCCAATCCTGAAATTTATCAAGCCTTAGAAGCCAAAGCAAAAAAATTGGTCAATGGGTTAAAAGATGCTGCAACTAAAAATAATATTGCTTTGCAAATTGGTACACGTGGAAGTATGTTTGGATTCTTCTTTTGTGAAAAAGAGCCTACAAACTTTAAAGAAGTAGGGCTTTGTAACTTTGAACAGTTTGCAAAGTTTCACCATGAGATGTTAAAAAGAGGTTTCTATTTTGCTTGCAGTCAATATGAAGTAGGGTTTATGTGTACAACCATTACCGATGAGCAATTAGATGAGTGTATAAAAGCAGCGAATGAGGTTATGGAGATATTATGAGTGAAGATTTAAAACAAAAAGAGTTGAATGAAATACCCAAACATAAAGATAAATTGGTTGCCTTAGACTCTTTGTCTTTAGGTATTTCAATGGTAGTTGCTGTTGCCATTGGTGTGGGAATTGGAATATTACTGAAAAATTGGACAGGTCAAACGTGGACACTTTGGATTGGTGTAGCTTTAGGTATATTCGCAGCATTTAATAATGTGTACAAAGCCTATAAAAGAGCACAAAAAGCATTTGAAGGATTGGAAAACGATCCCAGATATGCGCATCGAGCAAAATATGGGGACAACAATTACTCTGATGACGATGATTAGGAAATTTGCAAAGGTCTATTTGCTCTTAGATTTGTTGGTTATCATTGGGTGCATCATTGCGGGAAACTATTTGTGGTTAATCAACACCCAAGTGGCGTTTATTTCTGCCATGATTATTACCTTGGGTTCATTTTGGGGATATAAAAAGAATATTGAGAACCGAGTTGCTAATACGTATCTAAAAGAAGAAGAGTTGCTTGAAGACAGAGATGCCATTGATGCCATTGATGATCCCTATGACTTATACTCAGAAATAAATGAAACCGCTCCCAAAGAGTTAAGTGCTCATGAGATAAAAGAGATTCTCAGTCAAGAGAAAAAAAAAGTCAAACAGAACAGTTTTAAAAATACCGTTTTTTCTGCTCAAGCTTTTGCCTCAATCTACAGGCTTGTTGGGTATGCCCTGTTGGTTTTAGGATTTTTTGTTTTAAATAACAATGGCATTTTAGATATTTTTGCCTATTTAGTAGGGTTATTCAGTGTGACGCTTGCGACTTTGATTATTAATGCTAATTCAAGATTAATGGAAGATCAATAGTCGCTTTTTGTGATTCTGTACTTAAGATAAAAGAAGAGGTATTGGAACTGTTGTTCTCTATTGTTTCTGAATAATTCAACTCTCCATCACTGATGATTTCAATGGTTATGAGGGAGTATTTTTTGCCATCAATTTTAATGTACTCTCCAATTTTCAATTTAATTGAAGTGGTGATAATGGTACTGTTGACAAATGACTCATATATTTTTCCCACAATTTTTAACAAATCGGGTACCATCATTTTAAACTCAGGAATTGAAGGGTCATAGTTTTTTATAAAGTTAATATCTTTTTTAGTTTTTTGCGTACTGATATTTAAATCCACAATGGTAAATATATTGGCAATTTCCCCATTTTTTGTTGAGAGTTTATTCTCTTTTTTAACCATGGTTGATTTGTAAAATTTTACATGCAACTCATCTTCATTTTCATACCCAACCGTAATAGAGTAAAAGATATAGTTTTTAATCGTAAGGTTAATATAACTTGTTTGGAAACCATATGTTGCTGGAGCATATTTAATGGCAATATCGTACAGCTCTTTCGAACTGACACGATTGAGTAAAAATTGTGCTTCAGCATTTGAATAAATAAGTTTTCCTGCATTGGAAAATGACATGACGGGGTTTAAGTCCAGTTCTACCCAATTTTCAAAAAAATTCATATACTATTATTAACTTTCAACGTAATTTTTTAGGTTTTTACCTACTTTTGGATGCTTGAGTTTTTTGATAGCACTTGATTCTATCTGTCTGACTCTCTCTCTTGTTACGGCAAGTTCTTTACCGATCTCTTCTAAAGTTCTGTCACTCTCATCATCCATGAGTCCGAATCTCATTCTCACAACGGCTTGTTCTCTCTCATTGAGTTGTCCTAAAATCTGGTCAATTTGATTTTGTAAATCCTCTTTCATGATATTATCTACAGGTGTTGGTGCTTTTTCATCGGGAACAAAGTCTCCAAATTTACCGTCATCATCACTTCCAATAGGTGCTTCTAAAGAGACAGGCTCTTTGGTAATTTTAATAACTTGTTTGACTTTGTCAACAGGCAATCCTACCTCTTTTGCAATTTCATCTACATCAGGCTCTTTTCCATTTTCTTGAATCCCTTTTCGGATAATTTTATTGATTCGGTTAATTGTTTCAATCATGTGAATTGGAATTCTGATCGTTCTTGCTTGGTCGGCAATGGCTCTTGAAATGGCTTGTCTGATCCACCATGTTGCATACGTAGAGAATTTATACCCCTTTTTATACTCAAATTTATCCACGGCTTTCATTAATCCAATGTTTCCTTCTTGAATTAAGTCTAAGAAAGGTAAGCCTCGGTTGGTGTATCTTTTTGCAATAGAAACAACCAGTCTGAGGTTCGATTTTGCCATTCTTGTTTTGGCTTCATCGGTGATTTTTTTACCTCGTTTGATTTGCTCTAAGATATCTTTGAGTTGTTGTGGTTCTAAATCAAATCCACCTTTACTTGCCTCTTTGGTTTGAAAGAGTTTTTTGATTTCCATATAAGTAGAAACCATGGTTGCTTCTGGAACCATAGCTGTGATTTGACCTTTTGAAAGGTTAATAATATTGTCCAAAAGTTTTTCATGGTTTTTTTGTAAAATGTCATTAAACAACGGCAATTTATACTCTAATCGTTTTAACTCAGAATCAAATCCTGTATCAGATTTAAGCGCTGTTTCCATTGCTTTTACAATTTCAGTAATCAATTTTGAAGTGGGTCCTAAGTCAATTAAGGCATCTTTTAAAAGTCTTTTTTTGTAAGAGATTGCCAGTTGGTGTAATAAGACATCACTCTCATCACTCTCATCGTTTTCAATATATTCAGGCTCTTTGGCAATGAATTTCATCCAATCCTTTTTGGCTTTTTCTAAAACTTTAAAAGATTCAATAATGGCTTCTGCTCGTTTGTCAAGTTTCTTTTGTTTTTTGCTGTTTTCTTGTTCTTCTTCACTCTCTTCGTCATCATTGCTGTTGTCATCAGAGTCGTCATCAGAGTCATCATCAGAGTCTTCATCATCAAAATTTTTGAATAATTCTTTAACTTTTCGTTCACGGTTAACCAAAGGTTCTTTATACTCTAAAATAAAATCGACCAGATACGGAACCGAACAAATTGCATCTAAAATAACATCTTCACCGGTCTCTATTTTTTTAGAGATTTCAATCTCTTCTTCTTTTGTCAGAAGGGGAATTTGCCCCATCTCTCGTAAATACATTCTCACAGGTGAGTCTGAACGACTCCACTCAAGAAGTTCTTTGTTTTTTAATAAATCGTAAACATTCTCTTCACTGTCTTTTTTAATTCTTAAATCTTCTCTTCTTTTAGCTTCTGCTGCATTCATACGTTTTGCTTGCTCTTGAGAAGAGATCAAGGTAACGTTAAATAGTTGCACCAGTGCCATTATCTTTTTTACGTTTGCACTGGATGGAGCTTTCGGGAAAATTTTGATTATTTTCTCATAGGTTAGTACTGAATCTTTGTTCTCTTTAACTATCGATTCTATTGATTTGTTTATATCTTTGACTGCCATTTGGTCTTAGTACCTCGCTTTAATAATAAGCAGATATTATATCCAAATATAATAAATCTTTGGTTAATTATAATCGCTTAATAATTTATTTTTTAAATTTTAGGTACAATACGCTTTCTAAGTAAAAAATTTAATCAAGGTTATGGCAAAAATAAAGCGCCCAACCCAATTTTAAAAGGCAAAATTATGAATAAAATTACAGGAAAAGTTTGGAATTTTGGAGCCAATATTGATACCGATATTATCATTGCTGCAAGATATTTAAACAGTTCAGATCCTGAGCATTTAGCAAAATATGTAATGGAAGATGCAGACCCCGATTTCCCCAAAAAACTGGGTCGTGGAGATATTATTGTTGCAGGTGAAAACTTTGGTTGTGGAAGTTCAAGAGAACACGCTCCCATTGCACTAAAAGCCGCTGGTGTTGCCGCAGTTGTTGCACCATCGTTTGCACGAATATTTTACAGAAATGCTTTTAACATGGGATTGCCAATTTTTGAACTTCCAGAAGCGTTAGAAATCGTTGAAGGTGATGAAATTTCTATTGATTTAGATGCAGGTGAAATTAAAAATAATACAAAAAATAAAACCTACAAATTTACAGCCATTCCTCCTTTTATGCAAGAACTTATTGCCACAGGCGGATTAATCAACTATGCAAAAGCGGAAATGACAAAGGACAATAAATAATGATGACATACAATATTTCAATTATCAAAGGGGATGGGATTGGTCCTGAAATTGTTGATGAAGCAATAAAAGTTTTAGATGCAGTCTCATATGCTTGTGGATTCACATTGAATTACAACGAGTATTTAATGGGAGGAATCGCCATTGATGTTACGGGGAAACCTCTTCCTGAAGAGACGGTTGCTGGTGTTTTAAAATCGGATGCGTGTTTGTTTGGTGCCATTGGTGGAGACAAATGGGATAAATTGCCAAGAGAGCTAAGACCAGAGACGGGATTATTGAAATTCAGAGAAGCCATGGGGGTTTATGCCAATTTACGACCAGCCATTATTTACGATGAATTGGTCAATGCTTCAACACTTAAACCAGAAGTGATTGAAGGTGTTGATATTATGGTGGTTCGTGAACTCATTGGTGGTATCTATTTTGGACAACCCAGAGAAAATGATGGCTTTAAAGCTTACAATACCATGGTTTATACAAAACCAGAAATTGTAAGAATTGGAAAAAAAGCATTTGAATTGGCAATGCAAAGAGACAAACGAGTCTGTTCTGTTGACAAAGCCAATGTATTGGAAGTCTCTCAACTTTGGAGAGACACCATGATTGAACTTTCAGCAGATTATCCTGAAGTGGAATTGACGCACATGTATGTGGATAATGCGGCAATGCAATTGGTCAGAAACCCAAAACAATTTGATGTTATTGTAACAGGAAATATTTTTGGTGATATTTTATCTGATACCGCTTCAATGGTCGTAGGGTCAATTGGATTATTGCCAAGTGCAAGTACAGGAGACAAAACGGCCATTTATGAGCCAATTCATGGTTCTGCTCCAGATATTGCAGGGCAAGGAATTGCCAACCCAATTGCAACCATTGAGAGTGCGGGAATGATGTTACGATACTCTTTGGGTGAAGAAGCTGCGGCTGATATGATTGATGCCGCCATTAAAAGAGCTTTAAAAGAGGGATACAGAACAAAAGATTTGGCCTCATTTGATGCAAAAAAAGTGGTAACAACAACAGAAATGGGTGATGTTATTGCCAATTATATCAATAAAAAATAGTTAAACGCTTCAAACGTAAAGCTGTATCTTTACAGCTTTACTCTGACAAAAAAAATTAAAACAATCTATTTCGTCTTACCATTTAAGCCATTTCATGATAAAATAATTAAAAGTTTGATTAAGTTGGAGTTTTCTAATGAGTGAAAAAAAGTTTAGACTTGTTACACGAAGTGACATGGATGGTCTTGTATGTGGTACTTTATTAAAATATATAAACATTATTGATGAAATTGTTTTTGTTCATCCAAAAGATATGCAAGATGGTAAAATAACCATTACTTCTGATGATATTACTACCAATTTACCTTATGTTGATGGGGTCTATTTGGCCTTTGATCACCATTTTAGTGAAACATTAAGAAATGAAAAAAAACAGAATCATATCATTGATCCCGATGCCCCAAGTGCGGCTCAAGTTGTGTATGAATATTATGGTGGAGCAGAAAAATTTCCTTCCAATTTTAATGACATTATGGCAGCTTCTAATAAAGCCGATGCCGCACGATTTTCAAAAGAGGACATTTTAAATCCACAAGGTTGGGATCTGTTAAGCTTTTTAATGGATTCTCGAACAGGTTTAGGACGATTCAGAGATTTTACCGTTTCAAATTATCAGTTGATGATGGATTTAATTGATTATTGTGCTGATCACAGCATTGAAGAGATATTACAACTTCCTGATGTAAAAGAGAGAGTGGATCTTTACTTCAAATATGAAGAGGAGTTTGAAGATCAACTGAAGCGTTGTTCAACACTGTACGGTAATTTGGTGATTGTTGATTATCGAGGTGAAGATATTATCTATCCTGGTAACCGTTTTTTAGTTTATGCTTTATATCCTGAAACCAATATCTCTATTCACGCTGTTTGGGGAAAAGATAAACAAAATGTGGTATACAGCACAGGCAAATCAATCATTAATAAAACATCCAAAACCAATATTGGTGAATTGATGCTCTCTTTTGGTGGAGGTGGGCATGAAGCAGCGGGTGGGTGTCAACCCTCACATGAAAAAGCACAAGAGGTTCTTGCTGCTTTAATTAAAAAAATCAACAGTGACGGATAATGAAAGGTGAGCTTAAAGCTTACCTTTTAAATTTTCACAAAACAGTTCAAAACTTGGTAAAGTCAAGTTGGATTCTCTTTGTTGTTTTCCCCACATTGATTCTGGGAAAAAAGAGTCCTCTTTAAAGCGAGCCATTATATGAAAGTGTACTTTTGGGAGGTAGTTTCCAAAAGAAGCGATATTAATCTTTTCAGGATTATAGTACTCAATCATCTCTTTTTCTATGATATCAAGCGTTTTAAAAATCTCTAATCTTGTACCAATATCACACTGTGAAAACTCTTTAAAGGGTTCTTGAGAAAATATTTTCAACCAAGGTATTTCACTCTTTTCAATCTCTATTTTGATATAGTCATTTTCAAAAATCACATCTTCTATCATCGCAATCCTTTTATATGGTATTAAAATCAACGGTAATTTCATCCATTTGATTCTCTCTTAAATTATCTTTGGCATACGCCAAATGTAAGTTTTTATTAACAAAAAATTTGACCAAATCTGCATCGAGTTCATTGTCTTTGACCATAAAAGACAATATTTTCATACTTTGATTTAAACTGTTAGGGCTTTTATATGGTCTGTCATGTGCTGTTAAGGCTTCAAAAATATCGGCAATGGCTAATATTCTGGCTTCAAAAGAGATTTCATCGCCTTTTAAATTGTAAGGGTATCCTCCCCCGCAAATTTTCTCATGATGTCCTCCCGCAATTTTAGGAATTTTTCTGAGTTTTTTAGGGAAAGGCAGTGATTCTAACATCTTTATTGAAATGAGGGCATGATTGTTAATTTTAAGCCGTTCTTCACTGGTTAAAGTTCCTTTTCGAATCGATAAATTATAGACTTCATCTTCTGTCAAAAGAGGATGTTTTTTATTGTTGCTCATATAACTGTATTGGGCAATGGCTTCAATGCGTTGAAGTTTGTCATCAGACATAAATTCACTTCCGGTGTTACACTCAATGATAAAGTTAAAATCATTCTCTAGTTTCTCTAAACTTTGTGTGAACTGTGCTTTTAAATCTTGAAGAATTGTTTCATCTTTTTGGTTCATTGAAGCTTTTAAATAGTTGATTTCAATCTCTTTTTTCATCACTTCAAATCGTATTTGAACATCACTGATTCGGTCATGAATGGTTTGAAGTTTTCTGGCTTTATCGACCACATGCTCAGGGGTGGTAATTTTCCCAATATCATGCATCCAAGCTGCAATTTTGATCTCTTTTTTCTCATCTTCATTATAAAATTTGTCTTTATAAATTGTCTCATCTTCATTGATGGCATCGATAATCATTGAGGTAAGTTGAGCCACTCTACCAATATGACCTGCTGTATATGGTGACTTTTCATCGATCGCGGCTGCAATTGATTTAATGAATGAGTTTAATAAATCTTCTAAGCCATCAATGAGTTGTCGATTTGAAATTGAAATGGCAGCTTGTGACGCCATCGATTCGATAAGTTTTTCATCGCTTTTTGTAAAAGAGATGGTTTCACCCTTTTCATTCATTTTATTTAAGAGTTGTAGAACACCAATAACATCACCTTCGTGTCCAATCATGGGTACCACAAGCATTGATTTTGTTCTGTAACCAGTATTTTTATCAAAGTTTTTTGTTCCTTCAAAATTGAACCCTTCATGGACATAAACATCATCAATATTGATCAGTTTATTCTCTAATGCACACAGTGCAGCCACCATTTGTGTATTGGGTTTTCCATCAATATAAAGTGGCAATTTGGGCCAAGTGATTTCATCTTTGCTTCCCCCCATTTTGATGCCAAGTGAGTCTGTTTGAACTACTGTGAATTTTAGGCTTTGTTCTTGTTCATCCAGTAAATAGAGTGTTCCTCCATCGGCATCAGAGAAATCTTTTGCACCCAAAAGAATTTTTTCCATGAGAATATTGAAATCTTTTTCAGTGGTGAGGGAATAACCAATTTCAATGAGTTGATTGACATCTTTGTGTTGGTAATTTTTGGTATTAAAGACAGTTTTTTTAGCAGATAAAT
Organism: Marinarcus sediminis (SeqCode); assembly: GCF_048571275.1. GTDB lineage: Bacteria > Campylobacterota > Campylobacteria > Campylobacterales > Arcobacteraceae > Marinarcus > Marinarcus sediminis. The sequence goes on along the minus strand of NZ_CP182357.1, from coordinate 2,357,575 downwards.
CTATGATATCGCCATCGTCTAAGATGCTGCCTCTATTACGCAAAATATTCAGTTCCGTAATCTCTTTTGAAATGAGATTATAGAAAGCAGGTTTGAGGTGATCAACATAGATTCTGACATCATCTCGTTTTAACTGTTTTAACTCTTCATTAAAAATTTTAGGGGTGAAGTGTTTGCTATCTAACGCCAATTGTTTAAATTGAGAAGGGAAAGAGATATCAAAAATGGCAGATTTTATCTTTTTATTTTCATTGATTTCATCAAATAAAGATTTGCAACAGTAGGTATCTGAAGAGAATAAAAGTGCATTCTCCTCTTTGGTAATAACAAAACCACAACTTGAAGGGGTATGATTGTTCTCAATGGCTTTTAAACTGCAGTTTTCTAAAGTAATGGTTTCACCAATATGAATCTCTTGAAACTTTATGGCAGTGGATGTTTTTTGTATGAGTGCAATTTCAGTGAAATCAGGCCAAATGTTCCAGTTGAAAATGTGCTCTCGAAGATGATGCAGGGTCTCTTTTCTTCCATAAATGGTTATGGGTTTATCTCTGATTGAAAAGTATGAATCGATTAAAAAAGCAATATCATTGATGTGGTCTAAATGTGAATGCGTTAAAAAAATATGGTCAATATATTTTGCATCGTCACCCAAACCTACTAAAATATTTCCAGCATCAATAACAATATGTTTATCCACTTGAATACACGTAGAATTAAACCCAGCAGCTTTACTTCCAAAAGCACCCAATATTTTTATGATATTTTCCATTGTTCAAGGCCTTGTTAAAAATTAAACCATTCTAGCTAAAAATAAATTAAAGGTAAATATACATCATTCAAGATACTTTAAGCAAATATTTATTATAATCCAACTCCATTTTTCAACCAAAGAGGAATTTTTTACCAAATGCTTGTGTATTTTGTAAAGAGTTGGTGAGAGGCTTAGTGTTAACTTGGCCTTATAATATAAGTGACCCGTTTCACTTCTAAATAGTGCCTTTTACCTGTTGATTAATGACAATAAACACAAAGGAAAGCAACAATGAAAGTTAGAGCTTCAGTTAAGAAAATGTGTGACAAATGTAAAATTGTCAAAAGAAGAGGAATCGTTAGAGTAATCTGCGAAACTAAAAAACACAAACAAAGACAAGGATAAAAAGGCATGGCGAGAATTGCAGGTGTTGATTTACCAAACAAAAAAAGAATGGAGTACGCATTAACGTACATTTTCGGTATCGGTTTACATAATTCAAGATTAATCTTAGATGCAGTTGGAATTGATTACAACAAAAGAGCACATGAGTTAACAGAAGATGAAGCGGCTGAAATCAGACAAGAAATCCAAAAAAACTACCAAGTTGAGGGTGACTTAAGAAAAAAAGTTGCTATGGATATTAAAGCTTTAATGGACTTAGGTTCATACAGAGGTTTAAGACATAGAAAAGGTTTACCTTGTAGAGGGCAAAAGACTAAAACAAATGCCAGAACAAGAAAAGGTAAAAAAAGAACTGTTGGTGCAGCGAGCAAATAAGGATAACGAATGGCAAAAAGAAAAGTAACTAGAAAAAAAATAGTCAAAAAGAATATTGCTGACGGTATCGTACATATTGCAGCATCATTTAATAACACTATGGTAACAGTAACTGACAATGCTGGGAATACTATTGCATGGTCAAGTTCTGGAAACTTAGGTTTTAAAGGTAGTAAAAAATCTACTCCTTTTGCTGCACAACAAGCAGTAGAAGATGCGATGAAAAAAGCTATTGAACACGGTATCAAAAATGTTGGTATTAAGATTCAAGGACCAGGTTCAGGTAGAGATACTGCAGTTAAATCAATTGGATCAATTGAAGGTATCACTGTTAAGTGGTTCAAGGATGTTACACCGTTACCTCATAATGGTTGTAGACCTCCTAAGAGAAGAAGAGTGTAAGGAGTAGATTATGGCAAGATACAGAGGACCAGTAGAAAAAATCGAAAGAAGACTTGATGCGGATCTTGGGCTTAAAGGTGAGAGAAGATTAGCAGGTAAAAGTGCTTTAGAAAAAAGACCATTTGCTCCAGGACAACATGGACAAAGAAGAGCTAAAATCTCTGAGTATGGTTTACAACTAAGAGAAAAACAAAAAGCTAAATTCATGTATGGTATTGCTGAAAAACAATTCAGAAAATATTTCAAAGAAGCAGCAAGAAGAGAGGGTAATACAGGAGAAAACCTTATTACTTTAATTGAACAAAGATTAGATAACGTTGTTTTTAGAATGGGATTTGCTACAACAAGAGCAAACGCCAGACAATTCACAACACACGGACATGTTTTAGTTGATGGTAAAAAAGTGGATATTCCATCTTTCATCGTTAAACCAGGTCAAAAAATTGAGATTAAAGAAAAATCTAAAACTAACCCACAAGTTGTCAGAGCATTAGAATTAACAAACCAAACTGGTATTGTTGATTGGGTTGATGTTGACACAAGTAAAGTTTTTGGTATTTTTACTCGAATCCCAACAAGAGAAGAAGTTGTTATTCCAGTGGAAGAAAGATTAATCGTAGAGTTATATTCTAAATAATAAGCATAAGGTAGCATATGAAGAAATTCGCAGATACACCGTTTTTACCAACAGAAGTTGAGATAGAGGCTATTAGTGATACCCAAGCAAAGGTGACAGCATATCCATTTGAAAGTGGATTTGCTATTACTTTAGCTCACCCGTTGAGAAGACTTCTTCTTTCAAGCTCAGTTGGTTACGCACCAATTGCGGTTAAAATTGAGGGTGCGAGCCATGAATTTGACTCTTTAAGAGGTATGCTAGAAGATATTGCTATTTTTATTATTAATCTTAAGAACATTAAATTTAAAATTTCAGGTGACGAAGAACAAGTAGTTGCTGAATACTCTTTTGATGGACCAAAAGAGATTAAAGGTTCAGACTTAGCAAATTCTAACGTAGAGATCGTTAGCCCTGAAGTTCACTTAGCGACAATTAATAGTGATTGTAATTTAACGTTCTCTGTTATTATTCAAAAAGGGATTGGTTATATGCCTTCAGAAGATATCAGAGATATGGTTAGTAATGATTATATTCCAATTGATGCATTTTTTACACCGGTTAAAAAAGTTGTTTACAACATAGAAAAAATGTTAGTGGAAGATAACCCTAACTTTGAAAAAGCAGTATTTGACATACAAACCAATGGACAAATTTCTCCAATTGATGCTTTTAAAGAAGCAGTATCAGTTATGTATGCACAAATGTCAGTGTTTAACAAAGTGTTTGATTTATCTGAAGTGACAGTAAGTGATAGTGGTGAAGAACCACTTGAATTAAAAGATTTGGTTGTTAAAATCGAAGATTTAAATTTAAGTGCCAGAAGTTTTAACTCATTAGACAGATCAGGATTAAAGTTCCTAGGTGAGTTAGTACTTATGAGTGAAGTGGAAGTAAAAAATATCAAAAATCTTGGTAAAAAATCATTTGATGAAATAGCTGAAAAGTTAGATTCACTTGGTTTTCCAATTGAAGATTCTCTTCCAGAAAATATCGCATCAGCTTTAAGAAGAAAGCTTGAGCAGTTAAAAGCATAATAAAGGTTTAATATGAGACATAAGCACGGATACAGAAAGTTAAATAGAACTTCTTCTCATAGAAAAGCATTGTTAAAAAACTTAGCAATCGCTCTTATTGAAAGAGAAAAAATTGAAACTACAGTTCCTAAAGCAAAAGAACTAAGAAGATATATTGAGAAATTGGTTACAACTTCAAGAAATGCAGATTTAAATACACACAGACTTGTATTTGCTGCATTACAAAGCAAAGAAGCGACTAAAAAAATTATCAATGAAATTGCACCTAAGTATGAAGAAAGAAAAGGTGGATACACTTCTATTGTTAAAACAAGAATTAGAAAAGGTGATGCTACACCAATGGCATACATCTCATTCGTATAATTTGAGTTTAAATTTTTAAAAAGGTCGAAGCGTTGCTTCGGCCTTTTTTTTATCTTTTTTACTGCACGATACAAACTTAAAACCAGCAAAATAATTATTTATTCCTCTGTTTTTTATCCATTAGTTTAATCTCTTTTATAGTATAATTTTGCCTTATTTATTAAGTGCATTTTACAGGAGCCGTCATTGATAACGTTAAAAGAAGCACTGACTCTAAGCAGCAGTGAGATTGAGAAATTAAGAGAAGATTTAAAAAATAAGATTAAAGAAAATAAGAATTTGGGTGCTTATATTGAGCAACTCACAAACACCGACTTAAATGAGTCAAATAGCGGTATTCCTATTGCTATTAAAGATAATATCAATGTCAAAGATTGGGAAATTACTTGCGCAAGTAATATTTTAAAAGGGTACATCTCTCCGTATAATGCTACGGTGATTAATAAACTTCAACAAGCAGGTTTGGCGGCTTTTGGTAAAACCAACATGGACGAACTTGCGATGGGAAGCTCAACTGAGACTTCTTGTTATGGTAAAACGTTAAATCCAATAGATAACTCAAAAGTTCCAGGTGGAAGCAGTGGGGGAAGTGCTGCTGCTGTTGTTGCGGGACTTGCAGTTGCTGCATTGGGAACTGATACAGGAGGAAGTATTCGACAGCCAGCTGCGTATTGTGGTTGTGTGGGAATGAAACCAACTTATGGTCGAGTTTCAAGATACGGCATTGCTGCATATTCATCTTCATTGGATCAAGTAGGACCCATTACTCAAAATGTAGAAGACGCAGCCATTTTGTACGACATCATTTCTGGTCATGATCCTATGGATTCCACATCATCTGAATTAGAAAATACTCCTATTGCTCCTAACTTAAACAGTGCAAGAAAACTCACCATTGCCGTTATTGATAACTTCATTGACCAAGCCAGCCCTGAAATTAAAAAAGGGCACCAAATTGCCATTGAGGCTTTAGAAGCAGCAGGGCACACCATTGTTCATAAAAACATGGTTGATACCTCAAAAATATTATCCTCTTACTATATCATTGCAACCGCAGAAGCCAGTGCCAACTTTGCACGACTTGATGGGGTAAGGTATGGAAACAGAAAAGGGGATGCAGGTTTAAAAGACATGTACTTGCAAACCAAATCACAAGGGTTTGGAGAAGAGGTTCAAAAAAGAATCATGTTGGGTTCTTTTGTATTGAGTTCAGGTTATTATGATGCCTATTACATTAAAGCACAAAAAGTGCGACACTTAATCAAAGATGAGTATGAAGCCATCTTTGAAGATGCAGATTTAATTCTTTCGCCGGTAGCTCCAACAACGGCTCCTGCATTTGGAAGTTTTAAAACTTCACTTGAAATGTATTTGAGTGATATTTATACGATTTCGGTTAACTTAGCGGGATTACCTGCTATTTCATTGCCGGTTGCAAAAAGTGATGAAGGTATGCCAATTGGTTTACAGCTGATTGGTCGAGCATTTGAAGAACAAACTTTGTTTGATGGTGCATTGAGTTTAGAACAACAAATTAATTACACAAAATAAGGGATATAAAATGAGAATAAGAAAAAGAGCATTGACATTTGAAGACGTACTATTGGTACCTGCAAAATCTGAAGTTTTACCAAAAGAGGTAAGTTTAGAGACAAAATTAACTAAAAATATTACATTGAATATCCCTTTTGTAAGTGCTGCTATGGATACAGTAACAGAATATAAAGCTGCTATTGCAATGGCAAGATTGGGTGGTATTGGTATCATTCATAAAAACATGGATATTGAATCACAAGTGTTACAAGTACAAAAAGTGAAAAAAAGTGAAAGTGGAATGATCATTGACCCTTTTGTCATTACACCAAACCAAACACTTCAAGATGCTGAAGATATTATGGCTGAGTACAGAATATCGGGTGTTCCTGTGGTCGATGAAAACAGAACATTGGTAGGAATTTTAACCAACAGAGATATGCGTTTCACAAAAGATTTCACACTTAAAGTTTCTGATACCATGACAAAAATGCCTTTAATCACAGCAAAAGATGGTACAACACTTGAAGAAGCAGCTGAAATTATGCACCAAAATAAAATTGAAAAATTGCCAATTGTCAATGATGTGAATAAATTAATTGGTCTTATTACGAGTAAAGATATCAATAAAAAAAGAGATTATCCAAACTCAAACAAAGACAGCTTTGGACGATTAAGAGTGGGAGCAGCTATTGGTGTCGCACAACTTGACCGAGCAAAAGCGTTGGTTGATGCCGGTGTTGATGTCTTAGTTTTAGACTCTGCGCACGGACACTCAAAAGGTATTTTAGATACGGTTAAATTGATTAAAGAGCAACTCAAAGTTGAAGTCATTGCAGGAAATGTTGCCACAGCTGAAGCCACAGCTGATTTAATTGCTGCTGGTGCTGATGCGGTTAAAGTGGGAATTGGACCTGGAAGTATCTGTACAACAAGAATTGTCGCAGGGGTTGGGGTTCCTCAAATTTCAGCCATTGATGAGTGTGCAGCAGAGGGTGCTAAACACGGTGTTCCTATCATTGCTGATGGTGGAATTAAATACTCTGGTGATGTCGCAAAAGCGTTAGCTGTTGGTGCTAGTTGCGTTATGATGGGAAGTGCCTTAGCTGGAACAGATGAATCTCCAGGTGAAGTGGTACTTTTCCAAGGAAGAAAATTCAAAACATACCGAGGTATGGGTTCAATTGGAGCCATGACAAAAGGAAGCACAGACCGATATTTCCAAGAGGGAACCGCTGCTGATAAATTGGTACCAGAAGGAATTGAAGGAAGAGTGGCTTACCGAGGTGAAATTGCAGATATTATCCACCAATTTTGTGGAGGATTAAGAAGCTCAATGGGATACTTAGGAAGCAAAGACATCCCAACATTCCAAGCAACAGCAGAGTTTGTTGAGATTACGAGTGCAGGGTTGAGAGAGAGTCATGTTCACGACGTAACAATAACTAACGAAGCACCAAACTACCACGTCTAAAAAGTGATGTTATAAACATCATCTTTTCGCCTTACTCTGCGTTGAATCTTGAATTTTAATGCTCACGTACTAATTGTACGCTCCGCTTAAAATCCAAGCTTCGCCTTGATTAAAACAAAAATCTAATATTTCTGACATCACTTTATCATGGAAAAGTATATATTTTTCATAATATCCAATAATTTTTACCCATAATACACCTCCAACTAAATATAACATAATGCAGGTTTATCACGATATTGTCTTAATATACATACATAATGTACTATTAACGTCTAAATATCGATATTAAACATACATGAAAATTGTATTAAAAGATTAAAATTTATTTAAAAAAGGTGACAAATGGCAATATTTTTTATAATAAAATTTTCAAGAACAGCTTATTTAAGGTGTTTGCTGTTGTTTTAAGATACAACATATTTTATGTATGTTAATTGTCGTTTTTCAGTGTGTTTTGTATATAATGTATGTTCAATAAAGAGTTATGATACAGGTAAGATAAATTGAAAAAATCAAAAAAAGAAATATGCAATGATAATACTATATTGATATTGTTTATCTTTATATTTATTATGTTTATACCAATTATTATAGACTCAATGGATTTTAAATCAATTACAATATTCTTAAAAGGTGAAAACGATTATATTTTACTTTATGACAAAGAACCTATATCTTTTATTTTTACAATATTTTTTTCTTATGGAATTACATTAATTAACTTTTATTGGATATATTTATTTTTTAAATGTAAATTAAATAAAAAACATAACAAAACCTTGGAAGAAAAACAAGTGTACACAGCGGTTAATTCAAACTTTTTTAGAGAAAAAAAGCTAAAATGAAAATTGAAATAATCAAGTGGTATCATCCCCTTGTTTTTCAAGTCCAACGTTATGTGACATAGTAATAAGTTGACAAAATGAATAAAATTGAATATAATAAGTAAGATTAATATTCAAAGGACTTTTATGAAAACAGTTACAATGAGAGTGGATGATTCTGTCTACGATATGATTAAGCTTGCTGCAGAAGGTCAAAAAAGAAATCTTTCTAATTTTATAGAATTTGCAACAGTTCAATATTTAACATCATCTCAGTTTGTTGAAAATGATGAAATGACTGAAATTTTAAAAGATGAAGATTTAGTTAAAAACCTAATGAATGGTTTAGATGACTTTAAAAATGGTGATTACACCATTGTCTAAGTACCAAATTGCTGAAACTAAAACTTTTGAAAAAGTTAAAAAGAAAATAGATAAGAAGTTATATTCAAAAATTAAGAACTTTGTTTATCCTCAACTTAGAGAAAATCCTTTCTATGGTTCTAATATTAAAAAGTTAAAAGATGACCTTGAAGGGTACTATAGATATAGAATTGGAAATTATAGACTCTTTTATCTTATAGAAAATGATAAACTAATTATTGCAGTTGTTGATTTTAAACATAGACAGCAGGCATATGATTAACACATAACAAATACGAGGAGCCAATAATTTACCCTAGCGGGGAAATTATTGCTCACGACAGTCGTTAGTACAAAAGGAAAAATTACATATGTGGTTTATTTTTGGATTTATTTCGTTATTTAATTTTATCATGTACTTCATCTATATCCTACCTAAGAAATCATGGAAAGGAATAGATGAAACCTATAATGATATATCATATAAATATAAAATCATAAGTCATAAAGGTAAAGTAATGCGATTATTACTTGGAATAAATGGTATAGAAGGATATGATTATTCATTAAAAAAAGAAAATTCAATTGATAGGTTTTTCAAAAGAATCAGGATATCTTATGAATTTCAATCTGGCAATATTGAATTTGATGATAGTATTTATATAATATCTGATGATACTTATTTACATCATCAACTTTCCAAAAATCAAGAAATAACTAATATTATTTTAAAAATATTATCATTTGATAATACTTATAATTGTAAAATAATGCAAATACATAATAAAGTAGGTCAGTTATGGATAGAATTTAAACCTTCTAAAGAATTTGACAGAAATATTATTTCAAAAATATCTTCTCAATTTATTCCTTTACTTGTTAATTTTAATAATGAATTAAATATAAAATTCCGGGGACAGGATACTTAATTCACACTCCAAAGGTTGAATTTCCGCTTTTAAAATCACTTATTCCAATACCATGTCATATTTTGTTTATATTCTTGAGTGCAGAGATAAAAGTTGGTAAAAGACGGATTATAGAGTTTTTTATCTATCCAATTATTCAATATATGGATGAAAATTCCGGGGACAGGATACTTAATTCACATTCCAAGGGTTTTCTTATTCCCAATACCTTCGTTGAGGGATGTATATTAAAATATAATACTCGATGATATCATGATACATAATAAATTATTAAATAATAATATTATACAATAGTTTCTTTTACGTAACTAAAAGGAAAGCATGAAATATGTATATTCAATGCCTTAGTTATACCCTGAGTAGTTAAAATATTTATAAGGATATAAAATGCCCATCTCGTTAATTGTGATTTTAGTTGTAGGAGTTATTTTAATTTTAATGTATAACTCTTTGGTTTCAAAAAAGAATCAAGTGTCAAATATATTTGCTAATATTGATGTTCAGTTGAAGAAAAGATTTGATTTAATTCCTAATCTTGTAGCTTCTGTTCAAGAGTACATGAAGCATGAAAAGTCGCTTTTAGAAGAGGTGACAAAATTAAGAGCAGATGCAAATAAAGCTGATTTAACGGATAAGGAATTGATTAACTTAGATGCTAAAATTACTTCTGCTTTAGGCTCAATCATGATAGCTGTAGAGAATTATCCAGATTTAAAAGCAAATGAGAATGTCATGCATTTGCAAAGAACATTAAATGAAATAGAATCACAAATATCGGCTGCAAGAAGAGCATATAATCAAACTGTAACAGATTATAATAATGCAATTGAAATGATTCCAACAAACTATATGGCAAAAGCAATGAATTATCAACCAAAAGAAGTTTTTGTAATCCCTGCAAGCGAACGCGACAATATTAATGTAAAAGAATTATTTAATTAGATGAAAACGGTTGAAGAATTAAAAGAGTTTTACTATTCTACTTTATCAGTAACGTTAAAAAAACTTGAATCTGAAAGAGAAAATGTCAAACAAAGAGTAATTTTAATTTTTCTGCCATTAACTCTTATCTATTTCAGTTTTATCTTTTATTTTTATGATGAGATAACCAAAAAAGAAGATGCCTTAAATTGGATTGTTATGTTGTATGCAGTCTTGGCTGGTGCACTTTATAAGTTTTTGATAAAGGATTATCGAAAGTCATTTAAAAATAAAGTCATACAACCTTTAATTGAAGCAATACATGAAGGTTTTATTTATATAGAAGATTCACATATTTCAGAAAAAATATTTAACCGTTCAGATTTATTTAGTATTCCACATGTTATAACAGGAAATGATTATGTTTCGGGTTTAGTAGAAGGCGTAAAACTTCAGTTTTCAGATTTACATGCTCAGAAAATTAAAAGAAGTGGTAAGAATGTACACCATGAGACAATATTTCAAGGACTTTTTATTTTAGCTGAGTTTAATAAGATTTTTAAAGGAAAAACGTTAGTTCTTCCTGATCAAGCACAAAGTTTATTTGGAGATTTAATTGGTGGATGGTTACAATCAAATAATATTAATAGAGATGAACTTGTTAAGTTAGATAATATTGAGTTCGAAAAGAATTTTGTTGTTTACTCTACTGATCAGATTGAGGCAAGATACATTTTAACACCAGCATTAATGGAGAGACTCTTAGATTTTAAAAGAAGATTGAATCATCCTATTTATATATCGTTTATTGATGATTATATTCATGTAGCCGTTTATAGTAATAAAGATATGTTTGAACCAACTGTATTTACATCACTTTTAGATTATGAAGTGGCTTTAGAGTATATTCATCATCTTCATTTGGCTATGGGAATTGTTTACGAGCTCAAACTTAATGAGATGTTATGGAGTAAAAAACCAACAGAAGCACTTATGTTTGATATTCCGATAATGGATAAAAAACCACTGATAAATATTTTTAAGTAAAGTTATACTATAACGGTTAAGTCTCTACACCAAAAACACAAGGAATACCGTGTCATATTTTGTTTATATCTTAGAGTGTAGCGAGGGGAGTTTGTATACGGGCATTACCACCGATGTTACAAAACGTTTGGAGGAGCATAACAGTTCTGACAAGGGTGCGCATCTTTTCAAGTGACATAGTGTAATAATAATAATAATTTATCATTATTACCTGACCCTAATTCTAAATTCCTATGTCATTAATTTAAGACTTTTACATGTATAATACATTTTTAATAAAGAGTTAGAAATATAATTTGTTTGATACAGACTAATTAAAGGAATCTTTTATGAACAAAAACAAACCTCTTGGCATTACCCTGATTGCTATTTATAGTGCACTTAGCGGTCTATTTATATTCGGAATTGGTCTACTTATGATGCTCTCCAGTGCAGTTCCTAGTATGGATATGTGGATAACGTTGATAAGTGTCTTATTAGTTGTTTTAGGCGTTTTTCTTTTAGCGGCAACATACGGCCTTTGGTCATTACAAACATGGGGTTTAAATATTACGAAATGGCTTTATATTATTTCTATACCAATGGGTATTCTTTCAATTTTTCCTATTTATCCTCATTCAGAGATGACAACTGCGAATACTGTTTTACAATTATTAGGTATAGCATTAGATATTTTCATTATTTACTACGTTTTAAAACCCAATGTTGTTGCTCTTTATCAAGATAAATGATTTATTACAAAGAAAATTCTCTGAAATAGAGAGGGCAGGTGAGAACAATAACCTATTCAAACTTAAATTAAAAGTTCTAAAAGTTATCGTTATTATCTGACCCTTTTATTCAAACCTTACTTTTCGGGCATTAAAATCTATGGATTTTAATTGTCATTTTTCAGTGCATTTTATATATAATGTATTATTAATAAATAGTTATATATGGATTTTTAATTTATGACCTCAAATGTAAAGAATTATCTTATTGGAATAGTATTTTTTTCAATGATATATTTAATATCAAAATTTTCAGTGAATTTATCACTAATTGTAACCATATTCAGTTTTATAGTGTTAGTTATCAAAAAAAGAAAATATTACAAAAATAGAAATATGATACATCGAATTACAGAAGAAGAATACAAAAAAGAAATGAGTGACAAGATAAAAGATGGTTTGTCACCATTTCATATGTTATTATATATGTTAATTACTCATATTGTATGGATATTAATTTTTATAGACAATAAAGATTTTTTTTACTTTATTTTAACTTTTTTAATTATCTATAGCATTATTTATTATAAAACTTTATCTGTAGAATATAATATTACAATATGGCAAAGTATAAAGGCTGATTTCCCAGATTTTGCATTACCTGATATGAATATATTTCATGTTTTAATCTTTATTATAATAGCAGGACCTTTTTTATTTTTTATCGGTTCAATTATTATAGGTATAATAAGTAGCTAAGAAATATATAACAAATCCTAGTAAATTCCGGGGACAGGATACTTAATTCACAATTTCGCACTCTTTATTAAAATTTTTACCACCACAGTTGTTCCGATATTTTCTTGGCTTTCATAGTGAATTGTGGCTCCCAAAAGTTCTAAAATTCTTTTTACGATGGAGAGCCCCAGACCACTTCCTTGTTTTTTATGGGATTCATCACCTTGGTAAAACTTATCAAAAATCTTTGCAATTTTTTCACTCTTAATCCCAATACCTTCATCTTTGATTCTGACAATAAGTTCATTTCCACTTATCTGCTCATCGATATAAATTGTACTATTGATAGAAGAGTATTTCATGGCGTTATCGATGAGATTCATCCAAACATGCATCAAAAGTGATTTATCTGATTCTACAACTACATCGTAAAGGTTTAAATCAAATTTTTGATCACGGTCACTCCACTTTTGTGAGAGCACAATCACTGCGCGCCTTATTTGTTCATCTACTCGAATCATATCTTTTTTTGAGATAATTTGTTGATTATCTAAGCGCGACATTTGGAGCATATCTTCACAAAGCAATGACAATCGTCTGGATTCTTGATGTATGAGTTCCAAATACTCTTTTTGCTTTTGTATTTCAAGTGGCGAATCTAATAACAATTCAGCAAAACCTGTGATTGCTGTAACAGGTGTTTTTATTTCATGCGATACATTGCTCATAAAGTCTTTACGCATATAATCCATACCAGAGAGTTCTTCTACCATTTTATTCACATTTGAAGAGAGTTCATCAAGTTCATGGGCATAAAGATAATTATTCATCTCTCTTTTTTTACGATACACTCTTGCAGTGAAATCCCCTTGGGCAATTTTATTCACAGTTAAATTTAATGCTTCAACAGGTTTCAATAAATGCCCTGACCCAATGTATAAGGCAATAGCACCAATAATCATCGTTAAAGCACAAACCAGTAGACTCATAATAATCCCTGAGAAAAAGGTAATTGGTCCGTGATAAAACAACCAAGTCCCAGTAATAACTATAGCACATGCAATAAGACAAGAAACGAATAAAGTGGCAATAGAAATAAAAGAGATAAAAGAGCGAAGGCGTATGATATATTTCTTTTTCATGGTTTCCTTTTTAAATTTTTTGGCATCATTTTTCATTTGGTATTATCTGTTAAATGATATTTTGCTTTGTATTCAAGACCTCTAATAGTTATAATTTCAAAATCCTGACATGATTCAAATTTACGACGGAGTTTTTTGATATGAGAATCAACAGTCCGTTCATCTGCTTCTGATTCTAGACCCCAAATTTCATTCATGATTTCATATCGAGTAAAAATCTTATCGGGATAGCTGAGTAAAAGAAAGAGGAGATAAAACTCTTTAGGGGGAAGGTTGTATTCTTTAGAATCAATATTTATTTTTAATGCCTTGTAGTCCAGAAAACTCTTTCCTATAACCAATCTATTTTCATTCGCTATCTTTGCTCTTCGCAAAAGGGCGTTTACTCTAAGAAGCATCTCTTTTAGTTGAATAGGCTTAACCATATAATCGTCTGTTCCAAGTCTAAACCCCTTTTCAATATCTTCCATCTGATTTTTTGCTGTAATCATCAAAATAGGAAAAGAAGGTGCTGTCTTTCTAATCTCTTGTATGAGTTTATACCCATTTATTTTTGGCATCATAATATCTGAGATGACTAAGTCAACATATGTTGTATCCATGATTTCTAAGGCCTCTTCTCCATCAAATGCCGAAATAGTCTTGAAGTTTTCTTGTTGTAATTTCGTGCATATCATCTTATTTAAAGTCTCATCATCTTCAGCAACTAATATAGAAAACATCATTTTACCCCGTATTTAAGATATTTCTTTTGAAAAATTATATCACAGTTCCTTCTCTTAAGACAAACCATATTTTGTATGATAAGTCTCCAAGAAAAAGGACTTTATTTACAATGTTACTTTGTGCATGAAACTTTCTCTGGCATAGTACTATAGTTTATAGTTGCACCCACTCCAAAATGAATAAAAAGTTCAGGATAGTCATCAACGGGAAGCCAATAAGAGATAATTTCTCTTTCCCCATATTTTGCTTTTTTGTAAGCCGCTTCTTGCGAACGTAACGCTTTATTGGCCAAACAACCCTTGTGTGCTTCAGGTGCACCATGGGTAGCACAATTCATCCCTTTGATGAGTCCCACCACTTTACACGCGGCATTTGTAGCAATGACCTCTTTGCTTTTATGTACAAGTGTTGCAGGTTCAGGAAAATTCCCCCACATCAGATGAAAAGCCTCAATTATTTTTGAATCAACCACAATTCTCTCCTCTTTCTTAAGTATATTGCACAAAAAATGTTACAGCACATAAAATAACTGCGCTTGCTCCTGCAATCAAATGGCATTTTTGAAGCCATGGTGCTTTTGAACCAAAAAACATGAAAGCTCCTGTAACTCCTGCTATACCAATTGCCAAACGAAATAATAAATCCAGTGTCATTTCTTCTCCTTTTATATAATATGTTGCCAATAGAGTAGTGATAACTTCCATTTAGATATCTATTTGAAAGGTCATTTTCTTTTGACAATACGAAGTATACATTTCGAATATGGTCTCAATGTGTCCAACAATAAATAAGTGGTTTTTTTCTTGTTATATATATTTTTTATTTCTATTTCAGCTTTAGTGTATTAAACTTCTCTAATATTACTTGACCAAATAGTCAAGAGAAGGAGTTTTAAAATGAAAACAATAACAAAAATAAAAGAAGACAAAAACTACACCGCTGTAGATTTAGGTAAACTTGAAGATTTGATGGAATACTCTTTAATCCATAAAGTCAATAAACAAAAAATAGAAGGTAAGGTATTTTTAAAAGAGGCAACGCACTCAACGGGTACAGAGATATCGTTTAATTCATTGGCGTCTAAAACAGAACAACCCTATTTTCATATTCATTATAAAAATGAGGAGACGTATATCATCTTAAAAGGGTATGGTTTCTTTCAAGTCGATGGTGAGTGTTTTGAAATACAAGAAGGCTCCGTAATACGTGTGGCACCTCAAGGGGTAAGAGGTATCAGAAATGATTCGGATGAAACCATGATTTATATGGTTGTACAATCAAAAGAAAATTCATTGGAGGAGTATACAACTGATGATGGCAAGAGAGTTAAGTTTGATCCTAAATGGTAAAGAAAAATGTATGTTTCATACGTTAACACATTTACAAAATAAGGTCATGTATTGATTCAAAAGTTTGATTGGGAGTTATTCCTTTTTCTAAGTCTGTCTCAGTGAATTTTCCTGTTTTTACAAGTATAGAAAAGATTCCAGCTTTTTGTGCACCTTCTATATCACTTTCAATATCATCGCCTATCATGACACATTCATTGGGTTGTGCCTTTAAAGATGCGGCTGCTAATTGGTAAAACTCTAATGAGGGTTTACCAATGAGTTGTGCTTTTTGTCCACTGGCATACTCTAAGGCACTGACAAAACATCCTGCATCAAGGCTGAGTTCATTGTCGCTGTCTTTAAAATATCGGTTATTGGCAATGGCTATAAGTTGTGAGCCTTGTTGTAGTTTTCTAAAAGCATGATTGAGGTTTTTATAACTGAAATTATCTTGTGCATCACCTACGACGACATAGTTTGAAGGATACTCTTTTAGGGAATCAAAAAAGTGCATGGCATTATCTGTTAAAAGAAACTGGGCACTGCTTTGATTTTTTTGTAAAAACATTTGCGTCATATCCAAAGCAGTGATGACTTCATCTTCACAAATATTAAATCCAAACTCTTGAAGTTTTTTAACGACTTGCGCGCCTGTTTTTTGAGTGGTGTTGGTAATAAAACGAATAGGGTAGTGCTTTTTGATTTGAGCAACGGCTTCAATGGCACCATCTATTGGAGCATCTCCTACATACAATACGCCACCAATATCACACAGAACGGCTTTTATATTTTTAGAAAACATGGTCTCTCCTTTTATAGAGAAATATCACTATTTTAGCACAAGAAAGATTTTTATATTTTAGTTTCATAAATTAAAATGTTTACATTATCTTTTTTTTTATTGTTGTGGAAATCAAAGGATTTACTTAAGATGATTATGGCGTTAAACGATAATGTGAGTTATCATCAAACAATAAATATAACAATTAAATCAACTCATTTTATTTAATTGTTAAGAGTAAGATTATAAGGTTTAAAGTTGAAAAAAGCACTTACTCTAAAACGCAAGGAACAGCGTGTCATATTTTGTTTTACTTTATCTTTTACTCAAAGCAAGACCCAGTCCAAAGCTTATAAATAAGGTGCCTACTATTTTCCCAAAATAGTTTGATAAAAAGGTTTTTGTAAAGACTCTTTTTATGCTATTTGAACTGAGTGAATATATCATCATACATATAAATGCAATGAGTCCAAGTATGGATACCAACAGAGTGTAGTGCAGTAAACTGTTTTGATTTTCATTGATGAACAGTGGGAATAAAGCTGTAAAAAAAATCAGTGCTTTTGGGTTGGAACTTGCTACTATAAAGGCATCATAAAAGAGTTTTGTTTTGTTTACATCTGTACTTTTAAGTTGCTCTTCTTCTATATGAAAGTGTGTTTTAAAGAGTTTAATTCCAAGATAAATAAGGTAGAGTGCCCCTGCATATTTTATAATCATAAATAAAGTGGTTGATGTTGTTAAAATGACTCCCAATCCTGCGATGGCAATCGATGCTTGAATCATAGAAGCAACACTGTTCCCTAAGGCTGTAAAAACAGAGAGCTTGGCTCCATATTTTATGCCATGGCTTAATGCCAATAACATACTGGGACCAGGGATAATTGAAGTAATAAAAACAGTCATACTGTAAAGAAGCCAAAAATCTAAATTTTCCAAAGTGAATCCTTTTAAAGTGAAGCATTATATTTGAATTGATTTAATAAACATATAAATTGAGAGATTTGATTTGAAAAATATTTGAACAACTTAATAAACAGAATCCCTTTGAATGTTTAAAGAGAAAAATGGACTCTAAAAAATTAATTGGGCAAGTGAAATAAGTATAAAAATTATGAATTAAGTAGAAGTTTTAATATAAGATTAGTTAATATAAAAATTGTATTAAAATAGTTAAGGGATATGAAGTTGAAAACAATATTATTACACCTATTTTTACTTTTCTATTTTTCGCTACACGCACTTGCGCAACCTCTGAATTTTACAAAAGAGGAAAAAGAGTTTATCGCTACTCATCCAAAAATAAAAATTTCTATGATGCAAGATTACACCCCTTTTACGTTTGTTGAAGAGGGAAAACCTGTAGGCTTTGAACACGATTTGCTTGAACTGATTTCAAAAAAATCTGGTCTTAAGTTTGAAAAAGTTATGGCTTCTTGGAGTATGGTTTTAAATTTGTTTAAAGAGAACAAAGTGGATATGATATCAAGTATTTCATACACAAAACAAAGAGCTGCTTTTACTTTTTATACCACTTCTTATTACGATATACCTATTATGATATTTTTAAGAGATGACTTTGGAACATACGATGGTCTGCAGAGTCTTAAGGGTAAAAAAGTGGGTATTACAAAAGACATCTTTTATCAAAAAGAGCTCCAAGATTTAGCACTTTTTGATTTAAAGCCTTATACCAGTTTATTGGATTTAACCAAAGATGTATCTTTGGGCAAAATCGATGCTGCCATTGAAAACTTAACTGCCATAAACTATTTGATTAAAAAGTATGGATATACCAATATACGACTTGCCGATGAATTTAAAGTCTCCGATAAAACCATCGAAGATTTACGATTTGGAGTACACTTTACTCAACCCGTGTTGGGTTCTATCATACAAAAATCTTTAGATGCAATCAGTAAAGATGAAAAAAACAAATTGATCAATAAATGGATTGGTTCCATTAAAGAGTTTGGTGATCAACACATTGAATTAAGCGAACGCGAAACTGCTTATATCGACGGTCATGTCATACAGTATTGTATGGATCCAAACTGGTTACCTTTTGAAGGATTAGATACAAAAGGTGAACACTCAGGGATGAGTTCAGACTTTTATAAACTCTTTGAAAAAATTCTTTCTGCTAAATTTAACCTTGTCAAAACGTCAAGTTGGAGTCAATCTTTAGAGTATTTAAAACAAAAGAAATGTGATATTTTAATGGTGAGTATGGAAACACCAGAACGAAAAAAGAACTTTCATTTTACAGATTCGTATTTGGAAATTCCATTGGTCATTGCCAATAAAATAGATGATGCTTTTATCAATGAAATGTCAGATTTAAGAGGCAAAAAAATTGGTATCACCAAAGGTTATGGATTTGTTGAGACATTAAAAGAAAAATATCCTTTTTTGAATATTGTAGAAACCCATAACATAGAAGAGGGTTTAAACAAAGTTAAAGAAGGAGAAATTTTTGCTTATATTGACGCTTTGGCGAGCATAGGACACGAATTTCAAACCAAATATTTTGGAGAGTTAAAAATTGCGGGTCAATTGTCTGAAAGCTTACAACTTCGAGTTGCGGTGAGAAATGACGATGATATTTTATTCAATATCATGCAAAAAACGGTCAAAAGTATTCCTTCGGATATGTACCGAAATATTTTAAATAAATGGACTTCAATCAGATATGAAAAAAGCATTGATTACAGTTTAGTTTGGAAAGGGAGTGCGGGGGTTGTTTTTATCTTTTGTCTTATTCTTTATTGGAACAGAAAAATTGCAAAATCCAATGAGTTACTCAAACAAGCCCAAAAAGATATTGAAGTAAAAAATAAAAAGTTAGAACGACTTGCCACCATTGATAAACTCACCAATTTATACAATCGACGAAAACTCGAAGAGTTATTGCAACTGGAGATAAACCGATGCGAAAGATTTGATTGCAACTTCAGTCTTACCATATTAGATATTGACCATTTTAAAGAGGTTAATGACACCTTTGGTCACCAAACAGGCGACAATGTGCTCATTGAAATTGCCAACATTTTAAGAAACAGTCTTCGAAAAACTGATTTTGTGGGAAGATACGGGGGCGAAGAGTTTATTATTGTCTGTTTTGAATCCAATGAAGATGAAATCGTAAAAGTGATTAATCAGATCAGAAAAACCATAGAAAACCACGATTTTGAACAAGTGGGAACAAAAACGGTCAGTTTTGGTGTTACCATATTTAAGCAAGGCGATACCATAGACACCATAATTAAACGAGCCGATAACGCCCTTTATGAAGCAAAAGAGAGAGGCAGAAATAAAGTGGTATTGCATAAAGAGTAGCTTTGTATTGAAAGTGCCAAGGAATAATATAATTATTCATTTCTCTTCTGTGCTATAATCTTTTTTTTTATTTAGAGAGTTCCCATGAAAATTATTCTTCTTTTTTTGTTTTGTTTATTCTCTTTTGTTCTGGCTGAACAAGTAACCCCCAAAGAGGTAACCAACTACAACGTTTTACACCAAAGCATCACTTATGAAAATCAAAACTATACAATTTTGCGCTCTTTTATCCAAGAAAATGAGAGTTATTTTTTGATTGTCAATGAAAAGAGTTTAAAAACAAAAATCATAAAACAAGAGTTGTTACGAAATAAAATCCAAAACACTCCACACCAAAGCCGATACAATGACATTTTAAATCAATACAACAACGCCCCATATCCAATCTATAACTACGGCTTAAAACACATCGACACACAAAACACCTATTTGACCATAGATATGTGTCCTTCTTCAAAAGTAGGGTACGAGAGAGCTTTTTTTAAAGAGTTAATCGACAAATACTATAAAGGCAAAGCCATCGCTTTAACAATTTTTGTTTCAGGCAAGTGGATAGAAAAACATCAAAAAAACTTTTTAGAACTTTTAGAACTACAAAAGAGCGGTTTTTTGGACATTACTTGGGGAAATCATACCTTTTCGCATCCGTACAATAAAAAGCTTGAAAATGAAAAAAACTTTTTACTCATGCCAAAAGTAGATGTGGAAAAAGAGATTTTAGAGAATGAAAAACTCCTTTTGTCGTATGGCATTGCCCCCACAATTGTTTTGCGATTTCCCGGATTAATATCCAACGAAAAGGTTGTAAAAACAATCAAAGCTTTAGGGCTTATTTCTGTAGGAACTGACACCTGGATGAACAAAAGTGAACACATTCACAATGGCAGTATCATACTTATACATGGCAATAAAAATGAACCACATGGGATTAAAAGAGCCAATGATGAGCTTTTAGAACACAACAATTTCTTCTTAGGTTCACTCTTAGATGACATATAATAAAAAAATAATTCAATTTTAGGTAAAAATGTTTTTTTATTTGCTATAATACCCTTCTTAAAAAAATGGGGACGTAGCTCAGCTGGGAGAGCACAACGCTGGCAGCGTTGGGGTCGTCGGTTCGAACCCGATCGTCTCCACCACGATTTTATGGGGTGTTTCAGTAGTTTACAACGTTATTTGGTTTTTCGATACTGACGAAAGACTGACGTTTTAAGGAAACTCAATCTTGATATCTTAGTAAAGTCTGAACTAAATCCCTATACTTTAAACTCTTTCCTATGAATTTTAAATGAAGATTCAGCTTCAAAGTGTAATTACAAAAGCAAGGCAAATTAAACTTGCATATAACTTGACTAAGATTTTATTTTATACTACACTTTTATTATAAACCAACCTGCTTGCAGGAAGCCCCTAATCTTTTAGGGGAGTATATTACAATTCAATTAAATCTTTCAATTTTATTTTCATTTTCTCAAAATCTTCAATAGAAATTTTACCCATCTTATCATGTATTCTTTTGGCTGAAAAAAGTTTTATTTGAGAAAGCATTGCGTAGTTAGTTTTTTGTTTATGAATTGGTGTAAATTCAAAATGAAACATATTGTCTTTTTTTGAACTTGTACGTGGAATACCTAGAAAACTCTCTTTTGAAAACTTTCTAAGTACCAAAACGGGTCTTAAAAATTCTTCACCCTTTCCATAAACTTCATAGCCAATATTTTGTTCCACTTTTAACTAATACCTACCTCTCGTGAAGAGATAAATCTCTTCGCTTTTTTGTTTCTCTATTGTAAAAAAGAGACAAAGTGTTTATGTAGGATTATTTTTGAGAGATAAAGTGATTAGAGTATTTTTTCGCCTAGGGCAGTTTTTCTTACTTCATCGAGTTTGAAGCACGCATTGGCGATATTTCTTACGCTCATGTCGTGATAATCAGCAACGACTTTGTAGATGGTTTTTAGTTCATCTTTGGTGAAAATGGATTCGTCGTACTCTTCTTCCATTTTTAAAAATCGCAGTTCTATAAACTTCTCTTTGACTTCCACTTCAATGTCTAAAAAGTCTAAAAGCTCTTGAATGAGGTAGAGTCGTTCATCTTCTTCGTCCAAGTCCTCTTCATTGGCGATGATGTCGAAAATTTCACTGAGCATTTTGGGTTCAGGGTTTCTTGCATTTTTAATATACTCATCGGCAAAGATTTTTTTGCCACAATATTTGGTGTGGTTGTAATCCATCAAAAAGAGCATGATAGAGAGTTTTTTATCGTTTAAGTGTTTGACTTGTTTATGCAACATGTATAAAATTACGTTCGCTATTTTTGTCATATCTGTTTGCATGGGCATCCTTGATGTTTTATTGGTGTGATAGTAGCATTAAAGATGTAAAAGAATGATAAGAGTTGAACTGTAATCGCTTTCTTATGAACTTTTTACTACAATGCGAACATTAAAAAATTAGGTTCAATTATGTCAAAAAGTCAAAACAATAACAGCGTTAAAAGTGCCAAAGGTGAAAAACTTGCCGCAACTGCCAATCAAAACAAAAATGCTGTGCGAGTCGGATTTTCACAAGAGCGATATGAAAACGAACAAATTGTCAATGCCAGAAAAGCAGCCAATTTAGCCCTAGCTAAGGAAAAAGCAAAGAAAAAAGCCAAAATGGCAAAAGCGTCAAAAAAAAGAAACAAAAAATAAGAGCACGATTTCATTTTATTTGTGTGACATTGCTGGAGTATAATTACGATTATATACCTAAGGATACCAATGAACAGTGAACTCTTTTTCGCCTATGCCGTTGTGGCTTTGTTTTATATTACCAGTCCCGGTCCCGCTATCTTTTTAGCCATTGCCAATGGTTTACGAACCGACATGAAAACCGTAGCACTTGCCTCTTTTGGCAATATTTTGGGTCTTTTTATTTTATCTACTGCTGCAATATTGGGTTTGGGTGTGTTATTAACCACCTCAATGACACTTTTTATTGCAGTCAAAGTCATTGGGGCTGCGTATTTAATCTATTTGGGGATTAAATTTTTAAGAAACAAAGGTGTCATTACTTTTGATGCTGTGGAAAAAAACTACAAAATTAAAAGCAAAAAAGCCTATTTTTACGAAGCCTTTTTTTTAGCCGTGACCAACCCTAAACCCATCTTGTTTTTCACTGCAATTTTCCCACAATTTTTAGATACTCAACGTCCTATTGCCGAACAGTTTTTTATTATGACGTTTCTGTTTTTAACCATTTCGTTTTGTTCGTTATGTACGTATGCCTCGTTGGCTAAAAAATCAAAAGTGTGGTTGAGCAACAAAAACAGAATGAATTGGTTCAATAAAATCACGGGTGGATTGTTTATTACCATGGGTGTAGGTTTGTTGCAATTGAAAAACCACAATTAAGACAGAACAAATTTTAAACTTTGGGTATTGGGGTATGAAATTTTTTCCATACCCCAATATGTTGTAACGACTAAAAAAAGTTTCTTAAACCAATAAACGTAAGCGCAGAGAGTATTCCAGCTGCTGGTAAGGTAATGACCCATGCCATTGCAATTGGTTTCATCAGTTCCCAGTTGGTATTATGATTGACCATACCCACTCCAAGAACCGCACCAATTAAAATGTGTGTGCTTGACACAGGAAGTCCTAAAAGTGAAGCAATCATCACCACCCCCGCTGCTGCTAATTCTGCAGAAAATCCAGAAGCAGGGTGCATTTTGGTTAAATTGTGTCCGACAGTTTGAATGACTTCTTTTCCAATAAACCACAATCCCACAATCAAAGCAATACCAAACGTCAACATAGCAATGGTTGGAACTGCCGCTGTTGAACCAATTTGTCCAGTTCGAATAATGTCTAAAATAGCCGCAAAGGGTCCAATTGCATTGGCAATATCATTAGAACCATGACTGAATGCAAAACCAGATGCAGTAAACACTTGCATCCAACTGAACATAAGAAACGTTGAACGGTCTAAATCTTTTCCTTTGAGCGTTTTAGCAAAAATAACCGTTGCCAACCAAATAAAAGCACCAATCATTCCAATGATAAGGTAGTTATCAATTGAACTTAAGCCTAAGTGCATGTTTTTTAACCCTTTAAACAACAACATGCCACAAATAAGCATACCCCCAATGGCAGCAATCATAGGAACATAGGTTTCAAGTGCTTTTGTGGCATTGACATTGTCTTGTTTTTTCTCAATTTCATAAATCTTTTTGTAGTAATCTGACTCAAGATCTTCAAGCTCAAAATCATCGTCTTTTATGGTGTGTGCATCTCTTGCCATTGAGTTTGTGTAAGAGAGTTGTTGCAGTTCTGAAAGTCTTTCAAACGCTTGTTTGTGCTCCTCTTTATGTCTTTTTTTCTCTTTTTTAATCGATTTTAATTTGTCGGCACTCTCTTCATTGTAAATTAGAACATATTTTTTGATTTGATAATACAGAGTATAAGAGACAATTCCCCCAAGGACAGGTGAAAGTACCCAAGAAAATGCAATGGTGCCAATTTTATCCCATTTGACCAAAGCAAAACCCGTATCAGCACCACCTATTAAAAGACCTAAGGTAATAGAACTTCCTACGATACCTCCGATAATTGAGTGTGTGGTTGAGACAGGCCACCCTTTTTTGGTTGCAATAAGTAACCAAAGCGCTGCGGCAAAAAGTGCAGACATCATAATATAAACAAACTGCATAGGTTCAACCGCAATTTCCGATAAATCCACAATTCCTTTACGTATGGTTTTTGTCACCTCTCCACCAGCAATAACTGCACCACTGACTTCAAAAATAGCCGCAACAATTAAGGCTTGTTTGATGGTCAGTGTTCCAGCTCCTACACTTGTACCAAAAGAGTTTGCAACATCATTTCCCCCAATATTAAATGCCATAAACACACCAAAGAGTGTTGCTAATACGAATATAACAGCATGGTTATTATTGGTATAAGCAGAACCCCAATATAAAAAATATCCAACAACTGCTATAAAACCCAATGCAAAAATAATGCTCAGTTTTGAATCAGCAGTGTAACTATTCGTAGTTGTCATTCCTTCTCCTATTTTAAAAAATACAAAATTTTATAGGAGAATTATTACCTTTTAGTTACACCGTAAAGTTCAGATTTTCCAGTGTGTGAGTCTATTTTTGTCCATGTGTTCTTTGGTTTTTTGGCACAGTTGAGGGAAAAAAAGCATAAAATCCTCTTCAATACAATCAATGTTTTGTGAAACTTTATGAAAATAAGCGCTTGCTGTGTCTCGTTTGGCAAGCCTTGTTGAGAGCCTTTTATCAATACGTTCAAAAGCTTCACGTAAGTGTGTTAAGTTTTGATATTTGTTTAATAAATCAAACTCAACCATACGTTTAAGTGGTTGGCTTGCGTGAAGAGGTAAATGGGGAAGTGTTTTGATGGCTTGGCTGTAAAATGAGTCTAAAAAAGTCTCTATATCTTCATTGCAAAAGTGGTGCCAGTTTTTTGTCAGCAAATAGTCGTACGTCAAATCAATGATCAACGCTTTGAGTAAACCTTTGTCGCCTAAGCGCGCTTTGCTTTGCAAAAACAGTGTGTGTGAATCGGTATAGGAATCAATGATTTTATGAACAGACATCCCTTTTTTTATCTCTTGACTTGAACCTTCCCAAACTCTTCCTTTGAGTGGATCTGCCAAATAATTTCCGATTTGAAAATCGATACTTTTTTCAGACAAAAAGATATGTGCAAGCCAATTCATAAAAGGGTATACCTATATTTGGTAGTCAGGTCTGTCTTGCCACTCGAAAATAAAACACATTGGCAGTTTATTGTATTTATTAAGTATGAGTGCAGTGATGGTTCCTGAAAGTAAAATAGAGGCAATTGCCACACCCGAAGCTACCGCCAGTGTTGAAAGCCCTGTTAAACCTTGCCCCACAGTACAACCAATCGATAAAACGCCACCCGTACCCATAAGTGCACCACCCAGCATATTGTATTTGGTTCGGTTCAGATTTTGACTGGCAGTACATCCAAAACTGTATTTTTTATTAAAAAAAGTCATAACAAATGTGCCTAATAAAACGCCACATACCAAACTGATGGCAAAAGAGAGTTCATTGACTTGATAAAACATAAAAAGTTCAACACTTTGTGCGGTGGGGTAAACAAAAGTAATTCCCGTTAAAGGGATAATTCTCTCCATGCTCTCTTCCCCTAAAACTCCCGTAACGTACCAAGCCAAAGCGACCAACAATCCAATAATAACACCATCGCCTAAGGTCATAATTCTTTTAATGTCTTTGATTAAATAGAGTAAAAAAAGAACTAAAATTCCCACAATAACGTAGATATTCATGGTACTGTTTTGAATAAAAGAGGACCATTCTATCAATGTAGAATTATTTGTAAGGGGTGAAAATAAACCATATAAAAAACCTTTTGCCGTAGCATAGGCAAAAATGGCAACAAAAACAATTGTAATAAGCGAGTTGGAGTCCCCTTGTGCAAACTTGACCAACTGACGGTTACTGCAGCCATCGGCTAACATCATGCCCGCACCAAACAAACTGCCACCTAAAATAATGGTAACGTAGTTGATGTTGCTTTTGTAATATTGCGTTGTGGTAAAATCCAGTTCAAATAAAGAAGAAACCACAGCTGAGGCAACAATGGCAACAATCATTGCCATAATAACAGAGGCGCCTCGTTTGGTCGATTTGGTTAAAATATAATCTTTGATTGAGCCACTGAAACAAAACTGTTTTGCTTGTGCAACTGCACCAAAAACCAAACCAATAATCAAACCTAAAATATTGACCCACTCATACATTTCAAAATTTAACATAAAAAACCTTATTTAATAATCATTGCTTATAATCTTAATTAAGAACAATTATAAAATAGCTTTACTAAATTAATTAAGTTGGAATGAGAGTTACTCTGAGTTTTTAAGTCAGTTTAAATGAATGGTTTTAAAAAGTTATACTTCATCCTCCACTCGCATCTCTTCAAGGTTTTCTAAAATTTCAAGGGCATCTTCTTCGCTAAGATTGTTATGATCAATATCCATTATCACTTCATCAAAATAGAGTTTAACCGCTTGCATGTATTCCAACTCTTCTTGTAACTCTTTTTTCTGTTTTTTTTGTAATTGTACTTTTAATGCTTCCACTTCAGCATTGACTTCAAGCAATACATCCTCTTTTAAGAGCAGTTCGAGTTTTTTTACATGGCTCATTACATCTCCTTATTTTTTTTAAATTATAACTTTTAATACAAATATTTCTCATTAAGTAAAATTGCAATAGAATAGATAAAACAGTTTAAGGAGTTTTGGAGATGCACAAGTTACTCTATCTTTTTATTTCGATACTTTTTTTAAGCACGGCTTCTTTTGCTCTTGAAGCCAAAGGAGTTGTGGTTAAAACTTTGGCAAAAAGCAGTTCCAGTTGGAACGGTGCAAGTTTGCCTGCCTATCCAAAAGGGCAACCCCAAGTAACAATTTTAGACATTACCATACCCCCTCACTCAAAATTGCCCATGCACAAACACCCTATAGTGAATGCAGGAATTTTGGTCTCAGGTGAATTGACAGTAGTCAGTGAAAAGGGGAAAGTTCTTGAATTAAAAGCAGGAGATTCGATTGTCGAGTTAGTTGATACGTGGCATTATGGTGAAAATAAAGGCGATGTACCTGCACAAATTATTGTTTTTTATGCAGGAATTAAAAACGAACCCATTACTGTTTTAAAAAAATAAATCAGAGCAGTTCAACAGGTATTTTAATGACCGCTTTGTATACGAGTTGCGATTCATCTACTTCGATACAAGGTTGGTGAGCATCTTGTGGGTAAAATATTGCCAACTCCTGCTCTTGAATCAAAAGTGTTGAAATATGGTTTTGTTTGTTCTCATATTTGGCAAAATCACTCTCTTGATTATACTCCATCAGCAGAGTTAACTCTTCAATGTTTGAAACATCCATTTGCTCTTTACCATAAACAATATACTGCATATCGACATATTTTTTATGGGATTCAAAAAAACAGAGTTCTCTTTTTTTGGTTTTATACGCTTGATGTAACACAAAAATGTTTTCATCGATAAACTCTTTAACACACTCTCCCTCTTTTATCTCTAAAAAATCTACTGAAATGTTCTTCAAGTAGTTAAATGCTTTTTGAAACGCTTCTTGGGGGAGTTGATCTTTGAGTAGTTCCAATTTTCCGAAAATTGCCATTTCTAATCCTAGTTTGAATTTATTTATTTTACCATGTTAATTTTGAAATTACTCTCCTTGTTTAGGCGTTTTTTTTTATTATTGCAGTATAATCAACTGTTTTAAAATCAACATCAAGTTGTGTTAATCCAAAGGAAAAACAATGTTAAATGTGAATTTAAACGAAAAAGAGTCTCTGGTTATTTTAGAGCCCAATGGTGCTTTATGTGAAAAAGATTTCCTTCACGCGGCAAAAATAATCGACCCCTACATTAAAAAACATCAAAAACTCAATGGCATTATTATTCATGTAGAATCGTTTCCTGGTTGGGAATCGTTTGCAGGATTGTTGTCTCATTTAAAATTTGTCAAAGCGTATCATACCAAAATTTCTCATGTTGCTGTGGTAACCAATTCCATGATTGGAAGGTTTGCACAAGCGGTGGTAAGTCATTTTGTGAATGCCAAAGTGAAAACTTTTACGTTTTATGAACTTGAAAATGCCAAAGCATGGATATTAACACCTGAAGTAAAGATAAAACGGCATGGTATCACTTTTGGTATGGAGAGAATTGAAGATACTTTTTATCTGACGTTTAAAGTTTTAGGAACGCTTACTCATGAAGATTATGAAAAAATGACCCCCTTTTTAGATGCAGCATTAGAGAGTGTGAGTGAGCCTAAAATAAATGTTTTTGTCGACATTACCGAGTTTGAAAATTGGGAATTCCGTGCAGCTTGGGATGATTTTAAAATTGCCTTGCGGTATGGTTCTGATTTTGAAAAAATTGCTATTTTTGGTACGGTAAAGTGGCTTGAATATGGCATAAAACTTTCATCTTGGTTTGTCTCAGGTGAAATTCAACATTTCGATACCAAAGAAGAGGCTTTGTCTTGGTTGAAAGCATAAGAGGTTATTGTGTCTAAAGATATTCACAGAAGAAGAAACAAGGCACTTGGTGCTCTTGAATTAGTCGCCATTGCTTTAGGAGGAATGATTGGTGGAGGAATATTTACTGTTTTTGGTGTTTCTGTTTCACTCATTGGCGTATACACCCCCATTGCTTTTGTCATAGGCGGACTCATAGCAGCATTGGCTTCATACTCTTACATAAAACTGGGCGTGCATTACCAAGATGAGGGTGCGCCTTACTCTTTTATTATCAATACATTCACAGGTTCATCTTTTTTATCTTCTGTGGTGGGGTGGTGGATTGTATTTGGATACATCAGTACCTTAGCGCTTTATGCCTATACGTTTGCGTCGTATGCCATCAGTACCTTTGAATTTGCCAATAACGATTTGGTTCGTAAAGGGGTTGCTGGATGTATCATTTTAATTTTTACTTTGGTGAATGTTTGGAGTGTGAAAGGCATGGGTAAAATTGAAGATTTGATGGTCTACAGTAAACTGATTATTTTAACGGTCATTTCGGTTATTCTCATTAGCCACTCAAATACAACATTGCCCCAACTGGTTGAAATCAGTCCAAAGTTCAATCTTTTGTCAATTTTAATTGTGGCTTCTTTGACCTTTGTGGCGTTTGAAGGGTTTCAATTGGTCATCAATGCGGTTGATGAGATGGAAAAACCCAAAGTGAATATCCCCAAATCAATCTATATTGCGATAAGTGTTGCCATTGTGATTTATGTTATCATTGCCTCAGGAGGCATTCTTGCCATTCCTTTTGATGAAATCATTCAAAATAAAGAGTACGCTTTAGCTGCGGGTGCAAAAAAAATTCTGGGAGAATGGGGCAGCAATTTAATCATCATTGGAGCACTTTTAGCAACGAGCAGTGCTATTAGTGGAACACTTTTTGGTGCATCAAGATTGGTAGGTGTCATTGCCAAAGATGGTTATTTCCCACTTATTTTAAACCAACGTAAAAACAATATTCCCATGATTGCCATTTTTATGATGGCACTTTTTGCTTTTGTTCTTATTCTTATTGGAAATTTAGAGATGATATTGGAGTTTGGGAGCATTACGTTTTTATTGGTTTCGATTCTTGTCGCTTTTGCCAATTTGAAAATGTATAAAAAAACGGGGGCTTCATTAATGGTTATTATTCTATCAATTGTTTCACTGACTTTAGCTGCTGTGTTTATTTTATATTATGAATTCACTCAACACATTGACCAACTCTATTTTATTGTGGGCTTATATGTTGTTTTGACATTGTCTGCATGGCTTTTTTCGCGAAAATATAAAACCCAATAAGCAGTGCACTTGCACTGCTTATTTTATTTGCAAGGTGAAAGAGAGATCTCATTTTTGTTTTTTGTTAAAAACGACTCTCCAATGCCTTTGATATTGAGCAAATCATCCAAAGACTTTATACACTTATTGGCTTCTCTGTAAGCAATAATACTTTTTGCTTTTACTGCACCAATGCCTTTTAAGGTTGTCAGTTCATCTAAGGTTGCTTTATTTAAATCTAAAGCAAAGAGTGAAAAACTTAACGCAATTAAACACAATAGACTTTTCATTATTCTTCTCCTTTAATTAGAATATTTTATTATTCACTATGTTTTATTAATATTAGCTTATATAATCACATAAATGTTACATAATATCTCTCAAATAGGCTAAAATCGCCTACTCAACGGAATGATATATGTATAGCTATTAAAAATAAAACCTTGAAGGATTGACGTGAAAATAAAAAGCAAAGAGCCCTTTAATCCTGACAATTTTTTCTCATCGCAGTGCGTGGAAGATGTGGCGAGAAAATTTGAAATACTTAAAACCCTAGATTACAGAAAAATCAGTTTGGCCAATGAAATTACCAAATACAATTATGAAATTGTCTCAAAAGATTATGTTGATTTTGAATTTAGCAACATTGAAGAGTATTATAATTTTGAGGTTGATACCATCGTATAATTGCAACAATTAAGCTATAGTGTCAAAACTCAAACGATAGATAAAGAAGATGAATGTATGAATGCGATGTGGTATATATACAAGGCAACCCAAAATCGGGTCTATTGCAACAACATTTAGATATGGAAGCGTCCATTATACAACTCATTGATTGTTACAGTTACAAAATCATAGATTCCATGCAAAACAACCGTTATGAGATGAAAAGTATCCCTGAAGCTCGAGTCTATATTGGTTTTTCAAGAGGTTCTCGCTACTTGAATAAACTGCATAAAAATCGACTGAAACTCTCTATTGGTGGCATTAAAGGGAAAGGTATCAATCACTTTATTCACACTGATGACAAGATACATTTGGGTGACTTGTCGCTTAAATCACTTGATGCCCATTTTAAAATTGAACAAAGCGATAAAATCAAAATTGAACTTTTGCTTAAAACTTTTTTGAATCACAAATCGCCTAATTAGTATATAACAAACTATTCCGTATACTTCCAACCTTAAAGAAGATATAAAAATAAAAAAAGAGTAATATGATAGAATTAACGAACATCTCAAAAAGTTTTGCAACCAATGAACTTTTTTCAAATTTGAATTTCAGAATGAATTCAGGAAACAGAATAGGGCTTGTGGGTCGAAATGGAAGCGGGAAATCTACCCTTTTTAAACTTATTTTAGGTGAAGAGCAAGCAGACAGCGGTGATATTGCCATTCCTAAAGGGTATCGAATTGGGGCACTTAAACAGCACCTTGTATTTACAGAAAAAACACTCATTGATGAAACGGCATTGGCACTGGCAGAAGACGATAAATTCAGTATTTATAAAGCAGAAAAGATTCTTTTTGGATTGGGATTCGTTGAAGAAGATTTAGAAAAAGATCCTTGGTCATTTTCAGGAGGATATCAAATTCGTATTAACTTGGCAAAATTGTTATTGACTGAACCCAATTTATTGCTTCTTGATGAGCCAACAAACTACTTGGATATTCTTTCATTGAGATGGTTAAAAGAGTTTTTGAAATCATTTGACGGGGAAGTCATACTCATTACACACGACAGAGACTTTATGGATGCTATTACCACTCACACCATGGGAATTATTAGAAGAACACTCAATGTAATTCCGGGAAATACACACAAATTTTATGAACAACTTAAAAGCGATGAAGAGCATTATGAGAAACAAAAAATTTCTCAAGATAAAAAAGTCAAAGAGCTTGAAGAGTTTATAGCCAGAAACAAAGCTCGAGCTTCAACGGCTGCATTAGCACAATCAAAAGTCAAACAACTTGAAAAGATGGATATTTTAGATGATTTGGGGTTTGATTCCACTCTTAAATTTGATTTTAAATACAAAGATACCCCTGCAAAATTTTTGCTTGATGTCAAAGATGTCAGCTTTGGATATACCGAAGATAATATTTTATTTAAAAATATCTCTTTTGCCCTTCAAAGTGGTGAAACCATAGGGATTATTGGAAAAAATGGGAAAGGGAAATCAACACTGTTAAATGTCATTGCGGGGGAACTTAAAAAATTAAGTGGTGAAATAGAGTACCACGGCAGTGTTACGTTTGGTCACTTTGGGCAAACCAATATTTCACACCTCAATCCAGATAATATCATCATGGATGAAGTCTATTTGGCCAACAATAAACTTTCAGAAGCAACTGTGAGACAAATTTGTGGTTCCATGATGTTCAGTGGAGACAATGCTAAGAAAAAGATTTCCTTGCTCTCAGGTGGAGAAAAAAGCCGAGTAATGTTGGGTAAAATTTTAGCCAAAGAAGTGAATTTACTTTTTTTAGATGAGCCAACCAACCACTTAGACATGGATTCAATTGCAGCGCTGACTCAAGCCATAAAAAACTTTGCGGGTTCTTGTATTGTAGTAACTCACAGTGAAGAGTTATTGCGAAGTGTGTGTGACAGACTGATTGTGTTTGCCAAAGGGGAAGCAACGGTTTTTGATGGAACTTATGATGAGTTTTTAGAGAAAATTGGTTGGGAAGAAGAGGAGGGCGAAGTTAAAGTTAAAAGTAAACCCAAATTCAATAAAAAAGAGCATAAAAAAATGCGAACAGCCCTGCTTCAAGAGAGAAACCAACTCACCTCTCCTATGAAAAAAGAGATTGAAGCGTATGAAGAGCAAATCATTAAAATTGAAGATTTGATTGAACGAGAACAACACGAATTAACCGAAGCCACAAACAAAGCAGACAACAGCAAAATTATTGAACTTTCAAAAGTGATTGCAACGCATGAAAAAACGATTGAAGAGAAGTTTGCATTGTTAGAAAAAGTGCAGTTAAAACTGGATGAAATTCTTAAAACCTATGATAAAAAACTCGAAGAGCTGTAACTCCTTTGAAGAATAAAGTAAAAACACCTGTCTCATTTACTGCATTTAATTTCTCGCTGGAAATTGAACGTGCTTTAAAACACAATGGGTATATGACACCCACTGCAATACAAAGCCAAGTCATTCCACTGGTTTTAGCACGCAAAGATGTCATCGCAAAAGCACAAACGGGCAGTGGGAAAACGGCCAGTTTTGTGTTGCCAATTTTGCATCATATTATGAACAATCAAAAAAGTAAAAAAAAGAGAATCCAAGCGTTGGTGTTAACTCCCACGCGAGAACTTACGCTTCAAGTGGCTGAAGTATTTTCTCTTTTAGGCAAATATTGTTCTGAAAAACCCAAAATTGTCTCTGTTATAGGTGGAGAGCAAATTGGTGATCAACTTCATGAAATACAAAAAGGGTGCGATGTTTTAGTAGCAACGGCGGGGCGCTTTATTGATGTGTTAAAAAAGAAACAGATGAACTTGGAGTTTTTAGAGTTTTTGGTTCTTGATGAAGCGGATAAAATGCTTGATTTAGGTTTTGCACAAGAGCTGGACTTGATTTTAGAAGCCTTACCCCCTAAACGACAAAACTTGTTTTTTTCTGCTACGTACCCTCCTAAAATTTTAAATTTAGTTGCAAAAATCACAACCGATGCACTCAACGTTGACATTGAAGAAGAGACCTTGGTGGTGCAAAAGATTCATCAAAGAGTCATTGAGGTCAATAAAGAGAATCGTGCACCACTGTTGCGACACTTGTTGAAAAGTGAACTGTGGGATCACGTGTTGGTTTTTATGGCAAACAAACGCTCAGCAGATAATATCGCTGCAAAATTCAGAAAACATGGATTTAAAGCAGACTCTTTTCATGGCGATTTGATTCAAGAGGAGAGAAACTTCACACTCAATGAATTTAAAGAGAAAAAGCTCAATATTCTTTTTGCTACGGACATAGCTGCAAGAGGGTTGGATATTTGTGATATTGCCTGCGTGGTTAATTTTGATTTACCCAGAAGTCCTGCAGATTATGTCCATAGAGTTGGGCGAACTGCCCGAGCAGGAAAGAGTGGAGTAGCGCTTACTTTTATTGACCATGAAGACCAAGAGCACTTTAAACTCATTGAAAAAAGATGCCAAATAACGTTGGAAAAAGAGCAAATAGAAGGGTTTGAATTAAAAGGTGAGCCTGTTTTAAAAGCCAAAGGTAATGAGCCCATTAAAGGGAAAAGAAAAAGTAAAAAAGATAAACTTAGAGAGCAAGCACAACAAAACACAAAATAGGAGTTGAGCATGGAGCAAGTTTTAAACTACATTAAAATAGATGAAAAGATTTCGACCTCTGGACAACCTACTCAAGAAGAGTTTGAACGCATTGCTTCAAATGGCTTTGCTGTTGTGATTAATTTGGCTTTAAGCAGTGCAGCGAATGCTGTTGAAAATGAAGATGTCATTGTCAAAAACTTGGGCATGAACTATATTCATATTCCTGTGGACTTTGAAAACCCCACCTTAAGTGACTTGAAAATCTTTATGGACATTATGGTTGCATTAAATGAAAAAAAAGTTTGGGTGCATTGTGCTAAAAACTATCGTGTGAGTGCATTTATGTATGTGTACCATAAATATATCTTACGCACACCTTTTGAAGAGATCAATTTAAGCTTATTCGAAGAGTGGTCACCCAATGCAAAATGGCAAGAACTCATGAAGGCAGAATTGCAAAATCTTGACTAAAAAAGCAATGTATATCTCTTTTAGAAAAAGTTTGTTAAAATTGCCACCAATAAAATAACCATGGAATATATTTGAAAATAGAAACAAAAACAGCAAAATTTACCAATCCTTTACACTTAGAAAGCGGACGAATATTAGAAAATTATGAAATCATTTATGAAACTTACGGTGAATTAAATGAAGATAAGTCCAATGTAATTGTGATTTGCCATGCCTTAAGTGGTTCACACCATGCTGCTGGAAGATACGCCAATGAGGCAAAACCAGGGTGGTGGGACAACTTCATTGGCGATGGGAAAACCATCGATACCACAAAATATTTTGTGATTTGCAGCAATAACTTGGGTTCATGTTTTGGTTCAACTTCACCCATGAGTCCTATGACAAAAAACGGGGAAGCTTACCGATTTAAATTTCCCGTCTTAACCATTTCCGATATTGTAAAAGCACAAAAAAGGCTTTATGACTCTTTGGGCATTACGCATGTTAAAGCCGTTATTGGAGGTTCGATGGGAGGAATGCAAGCGTTGTGTTACTCTATTGAGTATCCCAAATTTGCCGATTGTTATATTGCCCTTGCTACAACGGCTTACACCAGACCTTGGGCGATTGCATTAAACAAAATTGCCATTGAGTCCATTCGTCATGACCCTGCTTTTCAAAACGGGAAATATACTAAAGAGGATTTGATTGCCAAATCACTCCCAGGACTTGCTATTGGAAGAATGGCAGGGTTGATTGCTTATGTGGGTCCAAACTCTATGAACAATAAATTTGGACGAAATTATGCCCAAACCGATGGATTGTATGAACTCTTTGGACGTTTTGAAGTGGAAGCCTATTTGGAGTACAATGCCTACAATTTCCCAAAAATATTTGACCCGTTGTCCTATTTGTATATTTGTAAAACCATGAATATTTTTGATGCTGCACGAGGAAGCGATAAACTCCCCGATGCTTTGGCCAAAGTGCAAGGAAAGTTACACTTAATCTCTTTTTCCGATGATGTGCTCTTTTTCCCACAAGAGATGGAAGAGATTCGTGATATTATGATTGATTTAGGAAAAGAGGATTTGGTCACGTATAAAATGATTCCAAGCCAACACGGGCATGACTCATTTTTGGTTGAGATAGATAAATTCAGTGCCGATATAAAAGCGTATTTAAAGGATTAAAATGAGCGAAGTAACCGTAGAAAATGAAACAAAAAACATCAATTTTGAAGAGAAAATCGAGAGTGCTAAAAAACTCTTAAACCAACTCATCGACCCACAAA
This sequence comes from Marinarcus sediminis (SeqCode), assembly GCF_048571275.1. Taxonomy (GTDB): domain Bacteria; phylum Campylobacterota; class Campylobacteria; order Campylobacterales; family Arcobacteraceae; genus Marinarcus; species Marinarcus sediminis. Next base: position 2,321,317 of record NZ_CP182357.1, on the reverse strand, counting down.
TTACCTTAAGTAATTCCGTAGAGGTCTATAAAAATGGCATCAAAGAGTTGCAAGAAGCACAAAAAATGCTCGATGATGCCAAACTTCAATTTGAAGAACTTAATAAATAATATCAGAATATTTGGAGCACAAAATGAACGAATTACATGAATATTTTAACCGACAGATAAAACTTTGGGGTGAAGAGGTACAAGACGCTTTGGCTTCTAAAAAGGTTGCTATTATTGGAAGTGGAGGGCTGGGTTGTACGTTGGCTATTGCGCTTGGGGCTTCGGGTATTGGGGAGTTTGCTTTTGTTGATTTTGACGAAGTAGGGGTACACAATATTCACAGACAAATTGGTTTTAAAGTCGGTGATGATGGCAAGTATAAAGCTGAAGTCTTAAAGGAGTTGGTTGAGTCACGTTGTCCTTATGTTAAAGTGACTGCCTACACAGAGAGTTTTGATGATTTTGCAGCACGAAATTTAGAGTTTGACTTAATCATTGATGCCACAGATAACTTGCCTACTCGTGCATCTATTAATGAATATTGCATGAAACGAAACCAACCTTGGATTTATGGAAGTGTGGAAGAGTTTCATGGTCAAGTCTGTTTTTTTGAACACGCCTCATATGAAGCGGTGTTTAAAATCAACGACAGAAAACCCAATGGAATTGCTTGTCCTATTGTTATGCACATAGGCTCTTTGCAAGCGAATTTGGCCATTCGATATTTAACAGGCTTAAGCGTGAAAAAAGATATTTTATATTACCTCAGTTTTAATGAAGAGGGTGAACTTATCTCTCAAAAATTTGGCTTACCCAAATAATAAGATACGCTTTCGTATCTTAGGGGTGTCATAAAAACACATTTATTTAATTCTTCTTTTTCCTCTGTATAAATCTAACATTTTTTTAAGTACTTTTTAGATAAAATATCCAAATTTTAAATACAATTATAGGGAACTTTAATGCCAAAAAGAGAAGACATAAAATCTATTTTACTTATCGGTTCTGGTCCAATTATTATTGGTCAAGCGTGTGAGTTTGACTATTCTGGAACACAAGCAACGAAAACGTTAAAAGAGTTAGGATACAGAGTTGTATTGATTAATTCAAATCCAGCAACAATTATGACTGATCCTGAGTTTGCAGATAAAACGTACATCGAGCCCATCACTGAAGAGGTGGTTGCTAAAATCATTGCACAAGAAAATATTGATGCTATTTTACCTACAATGGGTGGACAAACAGCACTGAATGTAGCAACATCAATGTACGAAAAAGGTATGTTAGAAGGCGTTAAATTTTTGGGGGCACACCCCGATGCGATTAATAAAGGTGAAGACAGACAGCTTTTTAAAGAAGCGATGATAAAAATAGGTATGGATTTACCTAAATCAAAATATGCGTATAACATGGACGATGCCATGCTAGCAGCAGAAGAGATTGGTTTCCCTCTGATCATTCGTGCTTCATTTACACTTGCAGGTGGAGGTTCTGGCGTTGCTTACAATATTGATGAGTATAAAGAATTGGCACAATCAGGACTTGACGCCAGCCCAATTTCTGAAATTTTAGTTGAAGAGTCTCTTTTGGGTTGGAAAGAGTACGAAATGGAAGTTATCCGAGACAGCAAAGATAACTGTATTATCGTATGTTCAATTGAAAACTTAGACCCAATGGGTGTACACACAGGCGATTCTATTACAATTGCGCCTGCTTTAACCCTGACAGACAAAGAGTATCAAAACATGAGAAATGCTTCGTTTGATATTTTAAGAGAGATTGGAGTGGACACCGGTGGTTCAAACGTACAATTCTCAATTAACCCAGAAACGGGAAGAATGATTGTTATTGAGATGAATCCAAGGGTTTCACGAAGTTCAGCTTTGGCTTCAAAAGCAACAGGATACCCCATTGCAAAAGTAGCAACGCTTTTAGCCGTTGGATTTACCTTAGATGAAATCACCAACGACATTACAGGAACAGCCGCCTCTTTTGAGCCAGTCATTGATTATATTGTTACAAAAATTCCACGATTTACATTTGAAAAATTCCCTAAAGCAAACTCTACGTTAACAACTTCTATGAAATCAGTAGGTGAAGTTATGGCAATGGGACGAACGTTTAATGAGTCTATTCAAAAAGCGCTCTGTTCTTTAGAAACAGGATTGATTGGTTTTGATAAAATGAAAGGCGATTTAGACTTTATTAAAAAAGAGATCAGACGACCCAATGACTCTCGACTTTTATATTTAATGCAAGGATACCGAGAAGGTCTTTCAAATGAAGATGTTTTTGAATTGTCAAAAATTGACCCTTGGTTTTTAACGAAATTCAGAGAAATTTATGACATTGAAACCTCTATGACAGAATCCATTTTAACCGATGAAAAGGCAATGAGAAATGCAAAAACCAATGGTTTCAGTGATAAGATGATTGCAACATTAATTGGGAAAACAGAAGAGGATGTTTATCAAGCCAGAAAAGCGTTAGATGTTGATTTTGAATACAACGAAGTCGATACGTGTGCGGCTGAATTTAAAGCCTTAACGCCTTACCTTTACTCAACAACCAATATCACACGGTTGCCAAAAGTAGCAAAACCCGTAAGCAGTGAGAAAAAAGTGATGATCATTGGTGGTGGACCAAACAGAATTGGACAAGGTATTGAGTTTGATTACTGTTGTGTACACGCCAGTTTTGCCTTAAATGAAATGGGTGTTAAAACCATCATGTATAACTGCAACCCAGAAACCGTATCAACGGATTATGATACTTCAGATATTTTATATTTTGAACCCATTGATTTTGAACACGTAAGAAGTGTTGTTGAAAAAGAGAATCCCGATGGTGTCATTGTTCACTTTGGAGGACAAACCCCTCTTAAACTTGCCAATGCATTAACAAAAATTGGTGCAAAAATTATTGGTACAACTGCAGAAGTGATTGATTTAGCTGAAGATAGAGAAAAATTCTCAAGCTTCGTAGAAAAAGCAGGATTGTTACAACCTGACAATGGTACAGCCGTTGAAGTAACACAAGCCATTGAAATTGCTGAGCGAATTGGTTACCCAGTATTGGTAAGACCATCGTTTGTCCTTGGTGGAAGAGGAATGAAAATTGTCTATTCAACCGATGAGTTAAAACAATACATGGATGAAGCGGTTTCAGTTTCAAACGATGCCCCTGTTTTAATTGACAAATTCTTAGACAGAGCCATTGAATTAGACGTAGATTGTATTTGTGATGGCAAAGAGGTTTATGTGGGTGGAATCATGCAACACATTGAAGAAGCGGGTATTCACTCTGGTGATTCTGCATGTTCATTGCCTCCTGTATCTATCAGTGAAGATTTGATTGCACAACTTGAAGTGAAAACAAAAAATATGGCTTTAGGTTTAGGTGTTGTTGGATTGATGAACGTTCAATATGCGATTCATAAAGGGGAAATCTATTTGATTGAAGTTAATCCAAGAGCTTCAAGAACGGTTCCTTTTGTGAGTAAAGCCACAGGTATGCCTTTGGCAAAAATTGCTACTCGTGTTATGTGGGGTGAATCACTCAGAGATGCTCTTGCTGTGTATGACAAAAATATTGTGTATGAAGGCAATGGTGTTTTAAAACCAAAATTAAAAAACCATGTTGCCGTTAAAGAAGCGGTTTTCCCATTTAATAAACTTTCAGGAGCAGATTTACTGTTGAGTCCTGAAATGAAATCAACGGGTGAAGTTATGGGAATTGCCTCAAACTTTGCCATTGCTTTTGCTAAATCTCAAAGTGCTGCTAAAAATGATTTACCAAGAGAAGGAAAAGTGTTTATCTCTTTATGTGATTTGGATAAAGAGTTTGGTCCAAAAATTGCAGGTGGTTTGGTTGAACAAGGTTTTACAATTGTATCAACGGGTGGTACACACAAAATCATCAGTGAAGCTGGAATTGCTTGTGAAAAAGTACTTAAAGTCAGTGAAGGGCGACCTAATATCACCGACCTTTTAACCAATGGAGAGATTGCTATGGCAATCAATACCAGTGATGGCAAAGAGCTTTCAAAAGATGATGGTAAAAATATCAGAAGAGCGGTATTAAGAATGAATGTACCATACTTTACCACTGTAGCTGCAGCTATTCCTTCTGTTGAAGCAATCAGAGAGTTAAAATCTGGAAATGTGGCCAATGTGAAAGCCATCCAAGATTTTTTAAATGATTGATGGACGCTTCAAAAGTTTATCTTGCACAAACGGACACGACAGTAGGCTTTTTATCTAAGAATGATAAAAAGCTCAGTGCCATTAAAAAAAGAGTTCCCCATCAAAAAATTCTTCAGGTTGTGGACTCTTTTAAAACACTCAACACATTAACGCGCGTACCAAAAGAGTTCAGAGCCAAAGTACGACGAGCAAAAAACAGCACCTTTATCTACCCCAATGGGAACTCTTATCGTGTGGTCAGTAAAGATTGTGCACACTATGAGTTTGTTAAAAAAATGAAAATTCTTTACTCTACGTCGGCCAATGAGACAAAAAAGGCGTTTCATTTCCCTTTTGCTTTTGAGCATGCAGATGTTGTTGTAGAAGATGCACGAGGACTTTATGAAGCCAAGTCTTCACATATAATTAAGTTGTCTTGTAATAGAATACAGAAGCTAAGGTAAAGCAATTGACGTACTGAATATTTCTTAATAGGATTTCATGGAATGTTTTTAAACAGAGAGAGAGAACTTTCGCAATTAGAGAATGACTTTTTAAAACCCACTTCCTCTTTTTTACTGCTTTTTGGACGAAGAAAAGTAGGAAAAACCTCTCTTTTAAAAGAGTACGTAAAAAATAAAGAGGTACTCTATTTCTCTTGTGTAGAACTTTTACCTAAAATTCTCTTTGAAAAATTCTCTTCTATTATTGCAGACACTTTTAATCAAAAACTCTCCCCTTCTCATAATTTTGTTGACTTCTTAGACTCCATTGATCAGTGTGAAATAAAAGATAAAACAGTCATTATTTTAGATGATTTTCAAAACTTAAGCAAAATAGAGAAAGAGGCTTTGCAAAATTTTTATCGGCTTTGGAACAAAAAATTAAGATATAAAAAGATACAGTTTATTCTCTCTTCTTGTGTCTGTTCAAGTTTGCCAGAAGATAAAAAAATATACGACAAATCCGATGCAAAACTCACGCTTAAATCGCTTGAATTTAAGAGCATAAAAGCGATTATTAAAGATGTTTCTAAAGATGACTTGATGTGCATTTATGCCTTATTTGGTACAAACATTAACTATTTGAAGCAATACGATACCCAAAAAGATTTTATGCGCAATGTAGAAGAGATTTTTTTTAACACAAAGAGTGAAATATTCAATGATGGCATCCACTTAATTAAAAACGAATTAAGTGAAATAGTAACGTACTCTTCAATCCTTTATGCCATTGCGTTAGGCAATAATAAAATAGGAGATATCGCATTGTGTTTGGGAGTTAAGTCATCCTATTTGACACGATATATTCAGAAGTTATTGGACTTAATGATTATCTCAAAAATTACACCAATTAATGATGACCCACATCACAGTAAATTTGGTCGATATGAGATTGAAGATAACTATTTGAAATTTTGGTTTGGGTATGTTTATCCGAATTTATCTTTAATCAATAAAGGGGAAGTGGATTTCACTGCCAATCTTTTACAAACAGATTTTATTGAACATATGGTTGTTCCTGTGTATAAGAACTATATTTATGATTTGCTCATTCAAAATCCAGAGAACTTTTTGAGTTATACTCCTTTAAAAATTGGACGATGGTGGAATAATAAAAACAAAGAGATTGATATTGTGGCGTATAACTCTTCACATATCACTTTTATGGAGTGCAAATGGAAAAGCAAAGAGAGCATCGCAGAGTCATACACTCTTTTAAAAGAGAAAGCAAACTTATTTAACACGGTCTTAAATAAAAATTATCTCATATTTCCCAAAATAGAAGAGAAAAGCAATAGGACAGATGATGGCAAATAAGGTTCGCATAAAAGATAAAAATAAGAACATCACAGAAGTTGAGATACGTGAAAATCTTGAACTTGAAATCAGCAGTGGAGATTATGTCTATATTGATGAATCCTTAAATCAATTAAAGTTAGAAATTATAGATAAAAATGATTTGAAAATAACTTTTTCAAATGGATTGGAACTGCTATTAAAAGAGATTACTGAGTTGATTTGCCACAATCCAACCCGTGATGAAATTGCACCACAATTTAACGACATGGAAATCATTAATTTGGTCACAACGAAGCTGGAGTTTTTACATGATAATTTATTTGACAATGGTTATTTAATTGCTGATCATGAGAGCTTTTTAACTGCACTAAAATCGGCTTCACCTGTACCCATTGAGCCAGTAGATATAGAAGCAATAAAAGCTTCCATTGATTTAATTGATGATAAAAATCAAACAGATTTAGAAATAATTGAACCAATCGTTGAAAAGCCTAAAAAACGATTGATATTGACAGCAACCATTCTTAAAAAACAGAGTGTTGAACTCTTAAGAGCCAATAAAATCATTAAACTTGTTGAAGAGAAAAAAGAGTCTATAACTTCTGAAAAGAGTTTTGATTTTAGAAAAGAGATTTTAGGTGAAGATACGCAAGAGTTATCTTCGGATAACTGGATAAAATCTAAAGAAAAAATCAAACAAAACGACACCTCTTTTGAATCATATACCAACAAAGATTTGACCGTGTTTATAGAGTCTGATGGTTAAATTTCATCTTAAAAAATAGCAAAAATAGAATAACTCTTCCAAAATAACTCTCTTGGGTAAAAAAAGCAGAGTTTTCGTTGTTTTTAAGCGTAAGTAAAAAATATTTTATATATAATTTCTACCTTTATGACCCTGTCGTCTAGAGGCCAAGGACGTCAAGATTTCCTCTTGAAGACGAATGTTCGAATCATTCTGGGGTCGCCAACTTTTTTATTCAAACAGACATCTTTACAATAACCATCTCTCTTTTCTAATCGTGTTAATTACTCATCTAAAAGTCGCTCTTGCATTTTGTTTATGGCAGCTTCAAACGGTTTTAAATCGAAGCCGTATTCGACTACTTTTTGTTTTGCAAATGTAATGCTGCTTTCATCAAAAGGTTTGACAATATTACATACGAGTTTAGAAATATACAGAATTTGAGCATGTTTTTGTATTTGAGGCAAAGCTTTTGCCGGTTCATCACTGAATTTAATGGAATGAATGATCGTTTGTGTTAAATTCCAGTGTTTAAAAATGGCTGAAGTTACTTCTGCCGTGGTCATGCCCACATACTCTTTTTCAATGTTTGAAATGCCATTAAAATGTGTGCTTATTTTTTGAGAAAACTCCTCTGTTTTATTTTCATCAACAATAGCATTGTTAATTAAAAATTTTCCACTCTCTTGCAAAAAGGCAGGAAGAATCAAATCATTTTTCAAATTGACATCAATTTTTCCTATCCAAAGAGAGATTAAATTTGACTGCATATTGGCAATTCGCAAAAAGGCATCACTGGTTGTTCCATAAGCATTTAAGTCACTCTCTAAAGCTTGTTTTATGCCACTTCCTAAGGCAATAGAGATGGTAAAGTTTACGCCTAAAAGACTGATTGCTCGACTTAAGGTGTCAACTTTGCTGACAAAACCAAACATGGCAGAGTTCGCAGTTTTTAAAATCGTTGAAACCATCAACGGATCTTGTTCAATGATTTTAGATAAATCAGTTGATTCAAAATTGTCGGTCTTTTTAAACTCCTCAATTTGAAGAAGGGTTTTAGGTAAAGGGGCTAATGTATCGACTCTTTTAAGCAGTTCAATGTAGGTCATAGGGAGCCTTAAATAATTTTTTCAGTGATTTTATCACAAATAGGGTTAATTCTCTGTCAAAGAATTTTGTGTGATGTCTTTAAGTGGTTTAATTAAATATTGTAAAATACTTTTTTTCCCTGTTAAAATATTTATATTCGCAACCATCCCTGGCAAAATAGGGGTATTGTCATCAAAGCCTAATTCATCGGCTTTGACTTTGATTGTATAGTATAAATTCCCCGCTTTATTTTCGGTACTATCAGGAGAAATAGAGATAACTTCTCCTTCTAAAAGTCCATATTTTGAGAAGTCATATGCTGTAATTTCAATAGAAACTTTTTGTCCACTCCAAATTTGAGCACGATCAGATGTTTTTATTTTTGCTTCTATAATGAGTTTGTCTTCTATGGGCGTAATTTCTGCAATAGTATCACCTGGTTTTATGATTCCATCCACAGTATTAAAATAGAGTCTATTGACAACCCCATTAACGGGACTGATAATAAACGTTCTTAACTCTCTGTCTTGGCTGGCTTTGTATTTTTCTTCAATTTGTTTAATATCCAGTTGAACTTCAGAGAGTTGTTTGAGGTTTTTAGACATGATTTCTGAGTTGACATTTTTTACTTTTTTTGATGCCTCTTGTATCTCTTGTTCGGTAATAGGAATGGAACTTCTGATCTCTTGAATTTCTGTTACAAGTTTTTGTTTTTTGGCAAGTTCTGTCAAATAGTTTTTTCGTGAAATAACATTTTTTCGTAAAAGTGCATCTTGAATTTGCATATTTTCATTTGACAGTTGCAGTTCAATTTCGAGGTTATGTGCTTTTGTGGTCAGCTCATCGAGTTTGAGTTTTTTTTGTTCCAATTGGTCTTGGGAAATTCCCAATAATCTTTTTTTATTGGCATTTTCCTCTTCAAAAATTTGAAGTTCATTTTGAATAATATCACCAATTTTTTCTTCAAACTCTTTTGGAAAAACCAATGTTTGGTTATCAATCAGTGCTTGAAGTCGCATTGATTTTGCTTTCAGTGCCATCATTTCAAGTTTTTGTGAGTTTAAATCGGCCAAGAAATATTCGTTTTTGATTTTATATAAAATATCCCCTTTTTTGACACTGTCTCCCTCTTTGACCAAAATTTCAGAGATAATTCCCCCCTCAAAGTGTTGCAGTACTTTGGTTTGACCAGAGGGAACGACTTTGCCTTCTCCCTTGACTACTTCATCAATTTTCATAAAAGTTGCCCAGAGAAAAAAGATAATCACAAAAGCCATAATAGGGTAAATGATAAGTTGATAATTCCAGTTTTCATCTTCGTAGTGTAATTTCATCTTATGCCTTTGGATTTCTTAATGCTTGTAAAACGGAATCTCTTGGACCATCTGCAACGATTTTCCCGTTGTTAATGACCAAAATTCTGTTGACCAACTCCAATGCGGCAAATCGGTGTGTGATTAAAAAGAGTGTTTTATCTTGGACAATGTATCGTAAATTTTCCATCAATTTTTTCTCTAATCCTACATCAAGCCCTGTTGTTGGTTCATCTAAAATTAAAATAGAGGGGTCACTGACAATGGCTCTGGCAAGGGCAACAAGATGGCGTTGTCCTGTACTTAAGTTTGAACCTCTCTCTCCTACTGGTATTCCATCGCCTTGACCACTTTTTTTAACCAATTCTTCAAGCCCCGTTAATGTAATGAGTTCCATCATCTTCTCTTTACTGATGGGTTTTGAAAGTTCTATGTTCTCTTTAAGTGTTCCATTAAATAAAAAAGGATCTTGGGGCATGACACCAATGTTTTGTCGTATTTCAACAGGATGCACCGTTGAGATATCGTGATTGTCGATAAAAATGCTTCCTTGTGTTGGGTGTAACAATCCCGTAATCAGTTTTAAAATGGTAGATTTACCGGCACCCGTTTGTCCAATAATACCAATTTTTTCACCGGCATTGATTTTGAAGCTGATATTATCTACAGAGGGATATTTTGAATTTTTAAAGAAATAAGAGACATTTTTAAATTCAATATTTCCTTGCAGTTTTCCCAAACCAACTTCAATGTTTTTTTCATTTTCTAAAGGCAGACTCCAAAAATCTTTCAAGTTGTTTAATGAGTCTTTGATCTCTTTAAATTTAATGACCATTCCCGAAATATTAATAACCGGAACCATTGCACGACTGGCAAGAATTGTCACCGCAATTAATCCCCCCACGGTTAAGTTTTTCTGTGAAATTTCAAAAACACCTACGACTACTACTAAAATCGTCGTCAGTTGAATTAAACTTTGTGAAGAGTTAAAGGCAAACGCATTGACACGTTGAATTTTAACTTGAATATTTTCAACATGTGCAATAATGTTTCTCCAATTAAAGAGTTTAGATGACATGGCATTTGAAAGTTTTACTGTATCGCTTCCTTGAATGGATTCAACCAAATAGTTCTGTTTGGATTGAATGTTCTCTAAATGCTTTTTACTTAAATTTGCAATGGGCCCTTGCAGCGTAAAGTTGATGATGACAATAAGCAAAGCAACGGTAAAAGGCACTAAAGCAACGGCAGGTGAAATACAAGCAATGGCAATGAGAGCAAAAATGAAAAAAGGAAAATCAATGACTTGAACAATTGATTTTGTGGCAAAAAAATCTCGTACGACAGCCAGTTCTCTGAAAAGGTTTGCTTTTGCACCGGTCATCAGGGTGTCATATTGTGATTGTAAACTCAATACTCTTTTCATGAGATCTTCTTCTAAATATAAGGAGAGTTTTTTCCCCGTTTTATCGATTATATGGTTTCTTACACTTTTGAAAATAAGCTCAAAGATTAAGGCAATAATCAGCCCAAAGCTGAGCACAAAAAGGGTTTCATAGGCTTCATTAGGCACAACTCGGTCATAAACAATTCGTGTATATAAAGGAACAAATAGGGCAAATAAGTTGATGAAAAAAGTTAAAATCCCCACTTCCACGTAGGATTTCCAAAACGATTTGACCGGTTCCCAAAACCACTGATTGTTGCTGAGTTTGTCCAGTAACTCTTTTTTTGACTCTTCTCTAAAGATTAAAATTGCTTGATTAAATTTTTTTAATTCATTTAAATCAATTTCAAATGCTTTTTTCTCAATAACATCATAAAGTTCTATCTTTTTATTGGCAATATTTCTTTGATAAATAACCGGATTACCATTTTCATCAAGAATGATACAGGGTAAAAAATGGTTGGGAATATTGTCGGCTGAAATCTCTTTTTTTAAAGAGATAAGTCCGATTTGTTCACACACTGTAAAAATAGAGTCTTCGTTGAATTTATCGGATTTAGTAGCATCTAAGGTTAAAATAGTATCAATTGTGACTTCACCATAGTAAAAATCTAACATGAATTTGAAATTGTAAAGCAGGGAAGTTTGATCCATTTTGTCTGTATTGCCTTGATTAAAGTTATATTATTATATTTAAATTTAACTTATAAAAAAATTATACTTTAAGTTGTTGTTATGTTTTGTTACTATAAAATGCACATTTATTATAATATTTAGGATTATATTCAATGTTTACACTCATCAAACGTTTACAAGAGCTGTTGGCCAAACTTAAGAAAAACAAAGGTCTTTGGTTCACAACTTTATCGGTTGTTTCAATCAGTGGTATATTTATTTGTATGTATGTTATTACAACAATGACAGATCGTGTTTCAAAAGAAGTTTATCAAAGTATGACAAGTAACTATGAACGACTCTTAAATGTAAAAATGGACAATAAAAAAACAGAGTTTGAAAAAATATTTGTGGGAATGAGACAAAACGGATGGCTTTTAAATGCCATTGAGACCAATAATACCATTGGAATGGAAGCGGTCAAAAACTTTGTTAATGAAGAGTTTGTTAAAAGTGGTTTTGTGGATTTAAGTATTGATATTATGAATGTTACCAATAAAGACAGAGTATTCAGAAACAGTATTAATACTGTTATTCGAACCAAAAGAGTACTTTTTGGAACAGAAGTTTTAAATGATGGTGTCTTTTTCGTTTATATCTACCCGCTTGAACGTGATGGTGCGGTTTATGGTGTATTAGAAATTAAAGAGTCCATTCACTCTTTACGAAATGATTTTGTTAAACAAGGAGGCGAATATGTCTTTTTACTCGATAAGAAGATGTTGCCTTTTATATCTTTAGAAGCAAAAACGGGAAAATATAAAGAGGTCAATCAAGAGTATACTTTAGAACAAGTTCGATATGACACTAAGTTTGCAGCTTCTATGGCGACAATGGAAGAGGGGACTTATCTCCAATTTTTAAAAGATAAATATACTATCGACCAAGGTTATTTTAAAATTGTCAAAAAAATTACTGACATCAATGGTGCGGATATTGGATTGATTATTGTAGGGGAGAGTACAGAAGTCAGTGGGGGATTTGTTAATATTGCAGACAATATGACCAATACCGTTACGACAGTTGCTTTAGGGTTGGTTATATCAATAATTTTATTTTTGTTTTAAGGTAGATTATGAGAAGAATAAAGATTTTAAAAGTCTATTTTATATTTTGGTTATTTATATTTTTCTTAGTATTTGCCAACTTTAAAATGTTTATCAGCTTTTTTATGGCGACACTGACTTTTAATATCGCTGTATTAACCGTATTGGCTATTGGTATGGTAATAGTGTATCATGCAGCATTCAGATTGACGATGCTAGCTGGAACTTTTGGTATTTTGGCATATAAAAAAGGGGATCAACTCATCTATTACCTCAATGGTATTGATAGAATTATGCCTGCAAATATTGCTCACATGTTTTATAAAAGAGCTAAAAACGGTGTTTTATATTTTACTCAAGATGAAGCAAAAGATGTAACTTCGTGGTTAGAAGAGAAGTTTGCTAATCAAAAAGTGTATGTTAACTTCTTTACGGCAACGGCTTTGATGATTGGACTTTTTGGTACATTTACGGGGTTACTTAAATCAATTGATGAGATGGGTGCGATTATTTTATCTTTGAGTGGGGATATAAATTTAGCCGAAGTTATTGCTGGGTTTGCTGGCCCTTTAAGTGGTATGGCTATTGGGTTTGGATCTTCATTATTTGGGGTTGCAACGGCGATTATTTTAAGTGTTAAAACCTATATTTTAAGTCGTAACCAAGAGTCTTTTATTGAAGATATTGAAGATTGGATGAAGGGTAAAATTATTGATACTCAATCTTCTGATGTCATTCAACAATTTAATGCCAGTGTGAGTGGAAATCAACTTCCTGCCGATCCTGCTCAAGCAGCTGCTGCGCAATCCTCTTCTGCCATTAATATGCTCTCTACAGGTAAATTTATCAATCTTTTTACTGATTTAAAAGAGGAGTTTAAAAGAAGTGCTGAAGGCAATGAAGTTGCGTATAAAATGTTGTCTGAAAATTTAGATACTTCAAGTAAAGCAGCCAACAATCAAATTGCTCTGTTAGAAAATGTAGTTAACTCAATTAAAGAGTTAAACATCAACCAATTTTCCAATACCAATACGCTGGATGAATCAATTCAAAGTTTAGCCAATATTGCAACAAGTCAAAATAAAGCAACCAAACAGTTGCTCGATTTGCAAAAACAAAATCAAGATATGATGCAAACTTTCGTTGAAACTTTTGACAAAAGATTAAGCAACATTGAAAACGATTTAAGAAAGTAGTTTTATGGCAAAAAGATGTAATGAAGAGTTTAATCCTTGGCCACCCTTTGTTGATATTTTCTCTTCTGTAATTTTGGTTTTACTTCTGTTTTTGCTTATTACCATCGTAAATATTGGGTATTACGCGCAATTTAAATTTAAAGTTTCCTATACAGGAACTGTGGCAACAGATCAATTGATATTAAGCCAAGAGCCAAATCAAGTACAAAAAGACACCTCAGATGCTGTTGTTGAACCAGAAGTGAAAAAAGAGGTGGGAGATATAGAGAGTGCCGGGAAAGACTTCAGTCGAATCTATGAAGATGAAAACAGTAAACAAGCGACCATTGAAGCCGATGATTATCTTATATTAAATTTTGGTGGAAATGAAATTAAATTGGATAACCCTACTATTTTAAAAGTTAAAGCGTTTATCAATAGCATGAAAGCGAAGTATCCAAGACACATTGTAAAAATCAGTGCCATTGACCCCACAAATCAAGTCAGTGCTACAGTGATGAAACAAATATCTTTAGCAAGAACCATCAATGCACGTAATTTAATTCGACAATTAAATTATGATATTAAAGATGTTCAAGTTGATTTGTTACGACCCAACAGCACGAACATACAAAATGAAAATGAGTTTGGTTATCTGATTATTAGGATTGTAAAAAAATAATGATGAAGCAAAATATGATTAAAATTTTATGTATTTTTCAGTTACTCTTTTTTTATGGGATAAGTGCAGAAACTGCGGTTCAAGCAACTGATACTCAAAACGAAGAAAAAGCTTCTTCTGTTGTTGAAAAAGACCCAAAAACATATATTCAAGAGACAAAAGGCTCTAATCTGATTGATGGAATTTATACGGGGAATATTGGAACCATCACACCAACGGTTAAAGTCAAATCCAAAAAAGTATTTGGTGCAGATAATGAAATAGATATCAAAGATTATGCCAAAGTAACACTGCTTGATGTTATTTTAGAGACGGTATCTCAAAATTACAACATTAAAATTGCACGAGAAAAAGTACGACAAGCCAAATTGACACTGGATGATGCTTACGCAGGGTATAAGCCAACGGTTGATATGGAATATAAGTTTGGAAATACAAAAGTATCACCGGGTGATGCGGGTGCTGATAAAGGGAAAAATCGATATCAAGATGAGACTTTAAAAATACTCATCAAACAAAATTTGTATGCAGGTGGTGCCACACAGAATAAAATTGATGGTTTGAAAAAAAGTCTAGAAGTTGCTAAAAATCGATATGAATTGGCAATTTCTAAAGAGATTCAAAATGCCATTAATGCTTATTTTGGCGTCGTTTTTTCCTATCAATCTCTTTATGCAACAAGAATCAACATGGAGATGTTGCAAAAGATTTTAGAGATTGTCACCACCAAATATGATTTAGGTGCTGCTTCACTTGGAGATATCAGTTCAATTAAAGCCAGTGTTTCAAATGCTCAATCAAAACTTTCAAAAACTAACTCTAAATTTGTTGAAGCAATAAAATATTATGAGTATGTGGCTGGAGAAGATTTCAAATATACTTTGCCATATGAATATGAGTTTACTTTAGAACTTCAACCTTTAGAAGAGGTTCTAAAAATTGCTAATGAACGTAATCTCAATGTTGTCAGTTATCTGCTTACACTTGAAACTGAAAAGTATAAACTCAAAAGTGCAGAATCTGCATTTAAACCAAAAGTTGATTTGGAATTTACACATACGAGAATTTATGATAAAGATATTGCGCCAGAAGATTTTTACCGACAAAATAAAAATGAAGCTTATGTTAAAGTGACCTACAATTTGTACAATGGAGATAAAGACTCGAACGCATTGCTCTCAAGTTACAGTACTATTCGAGAAAATAAGTATAAGACGGAAGAAGAAAGAAGAAAAGTGAAGTGGATCATCTCTAACTTACATCAATCGTTAAATGCTTTAGAGAGTTCAATCCGAAGTACCAAAGAAGAAGTTCAATCTTCGCAGCTTACTGTTGAATCGTATTGGGAAACGTTTAAAAACGGTGAACAAGATTTACAAACACTGCTTACAGCACAACGACAGCTCAATTCCGCACAAGTTTCACTGATTGAATCTTATCAAAACAGATTAAATGACTATTTTAAAATGCTTTTTGAATCCGGACAATTGGTCGAGCATTTTGATTTAGATCCAACCAAAGATACCTTTATTGATTTTAGACCAAGCCATTATAATAAAAAGAATGCCCATACACAAGAGGACATTGATTTAATAGCTTTGGCTTCTGTATTTAAAAAAGATGAAAAGAGTGATGAAATCAAACAATCTGATACCATTGAAGATATTTTACTCTTTAAAGATAAGTTTTTAGACACCAATGATGACTATTTTACACTCTATATTGGTGAGTTTGATACGATGTATGATACGTTTGCATTTATTAAAAATCATAAGCTCTCTAAACAAGCATTTATGGTGGATATTTTAAATGATTATAAACTTAAAAATATTATGGCGTATGGAATTTATGACAATCAAGATGAAGCGAATGCTGTTTTAACACAACTGCCAAAGATGGACAATAAAGAGTATAAGGTCGTTTCAATTAAAGAGATTAAAGAGTATTATAAAACATTTATTGATGGTTTTGATGAATTACGACCAAAAGAGTTTGTAGAGACAACCACCATTAAAATGGCACCAAAACCACCAAAACCATACTTTACCAATAAGGCATTTAAAGAGCAATTTATTCAAGCCAGACCAGACAGTTATACTATCAATGTTGTAACCTTTGCAAAACTGGATGATGCAATTCAATTGGTTAATAAAGAGAACATATATGACAAATCGTTGATTTTCAGATATGGCACAAATGCAGAGTGGATTAAAGTCGTATATGGCGTGTTTGAAACATACGATGAAGCTAAAGCGGCAATGTCTCAACTCTCTTATGACACCAGAGATAAATATTTCCCAGTCATTGAGTTTATCAAAGACAAACAAGAGTTATTTGAAAAATATAAAATCTTAGAGTTGGGAGTACCTGAAACGTATACAGATAAAGTGGAGTATGAAACGGTTTCTAAAAAGACAACCACGCAACTAAGAGAGTTAAAACCAAAAGCCAAAAAAACAGAAAAAAAAGAGGAAGTAAAACCTAAAAAAGAGATGCAAAAAGAGCTTCCTGAATCTGTTAATGAAGAAGTCAAGAAGCCTCTTGCGGTAGAAGCCACTTCTCAAACAAAAAAAAGAACGCTTCCTACTAATGCTCAAGCACCAACT
Source organism: Marinarcus sediminis (SeqCode) (assembly GCF_048571275.1). GTDB lineage: Bacteria > Campylobacterota > Campylobacteria > Campylobacterales > Arcobacteraceae > Marinarcus > Marinarcus sediminis. Next base: position 2,304,563 of record NZ_CP182357.1, on the reverse strand, counting down.
GAAGTTCATTTTGAACAGAACAATGAAGCCACAGATGACGTAATTAAAGAAGAGAAATTATGAAAATTAATTTAACCTACAATGTAAAACTCTTGCTTTTAGAAGTTTTATTTATTGCTTTAATTGCGGGCATATTTTTTTATAATTATGATAAAAAGGTCAAACAAACACGGGCCGAATTTTTTACTCAACTTAACAGTAAAATGGAGTTTGTTTTAGGTAATTTAGAGAGTAAAATATTAACCAACAGTTATGAAACGACTTCTGATGTACTTAAAGGGGTGCTTAATACGCTTAATTTAAATAAAATACAAATTCGATATAAAACACTTTTTTTCTCCAAAGAGAGTTTGATTAAAAACTCAAGTTATCCACAATATCTGGATTGGAGTGCCAGTGATATTACCACTGATGTTAAAAATGGTTATGTATTACTTCAAAACAATAATATGTACCAGTTTTTTAATACGACCTCTGTCGATTTACAAAAAAGCATTAAATTTAAATTTCTGTTATCAAAAAATAGAAGCATACTCAATACCAGTTCTGATTTAAACTTCTATTATGCCGTAGAAAAAGATATAAATGTGAGTCAAAATAAGGAGCAAAACAGATTTAAACGAGATCTCTATTTTTTAGGACAACCGTTTGCCTCTTGTGAATACAGTGTTGATGTACAACCTTTGCTTGAATCCTTAGATTCTATTCAACAACAATATCTTAAAGGGCTGATTTATACACTCTTAACGGTCATCTTTTTTACCCTTTTGATTTATCTGGTTTTTATTAAAAAAATGTTGTTGGATCCTATTGTTTCATTTAAAAAATCAATGAACGATGCGTTAGAAAATAACTTTATGCACAAAATTGATAAAAAAGTTGGTCAAAAAGATGTGGATGATGCTTTTGTATTGCTCAATAAAATTTTGCACAAATATATTGGTGTGGTCAATGAACTTAATATCAATAAAGGCATATTAGAGCGAAAAGTTTTTACCGATGACTTAACAGGTTTACCCAATCAAAAAGTGTTTGAACTTGATTTGAAAAATATGTTTATTGTGGGGGCTGATGGTTTTGTGGGTTCCATAAAACTTGAATCGTTGGGAAATTTCACCAAAGAGTTTGGTTCGGCTTTGGCCAATCACTTAATTGAAGAGTTTACGCATGTGGTTCAAAATAAGTTTTATGAGATGAATCTGATTGAAGCAACGTTGTACCGTTTTTTTGGTTCCGAATTTGCCATTATTTTAAAAAATGAAAAAGAGCCAGAACTGCTTGAATTTGCTCAAAGTTTGAAAACAGAGCTTGAAGAGTTGGCATTAAGATATGAAATTAAAAGTGATTTGGCCTATTTCAGTTTTGTACCTTTTGACAAATATGGTACGATTGATTCTATTTTACACGCATCCAGTGATGCTTACGCAATAGCTAAAACAAAAGAAAAGATTTATCACATTGTAAGTCCGTCAGAAGTATTGGATAAATTCCAGTTCTTAGAAGAGAATGTTCGAGAAATTATTCAAAGCAATTCATATGAAGTGACTTATGGCTTTGAAACACGAACACTCAATGAAAGTCATACTGTCATTATGAAAGAAGCGATGCCGATTTTATATGATAAAAACAAAGAGAAATTCTCCATTGGTGTATTTATATCTGTTGCAGAGAAAATCAACATGGCAGTACAGTTTGATAAAGGCATCATTGAAACGGTGGTAAAATTTATTCAAAGCAATGCCATTGATTATCACATTGCGATTAATCTTTCCATGTTTTCTTTAAAAGATAAAGAGTTTATCAATTGGTTGCATTCGCTGTTTTTATACCATCAAGATGTTTCAAAATATTTGGTTTTCAGTATGACCTCTTACAATGCATCTACAAATGTAGAAGTTTTTAAAGAGTTTATAAACGAAATTCATCGATTTGGTTCAAAAATCATTCTAAAACGATTCAGTTCAAACGATTTCTCCATTGACCAATTGGAAGAGTTGAATTTAGATTATTTAAGAATCAACAAAGATTATACCACCACAATCTCTAAAGACAGAGATAAAAAACATTTCTTGAGAACGGTGATAAATTTTGGTCAATCAAATGATATTATTGTTATTGGTGACAGCATTAAAGATGAAAAAGATATAGAAATTTGTTCAAGCATTGGTTTAGATGCCATCAGTAATTATTAGAGGTGAATGATGAAAAAATTGTACTATTGGTTTAATGTATTGCTGACGATACTGATTTTTTCAGGGTGTGCCAGTAAAGAGTTTCAAACAGAAAAATATTTTGAGGCATTTACAAAAGACGATATTTTAGAAGCTGGAAAGTTGGCATTTTTAGTTGAGCCTAAAAAAGAGTTTGTTATTGATTCGTATCGAAACAGACTGGAAGTTACACGAATTGGTTTAATTTATAACACATTGCAACATGAAGATTTTATTTTAAATGTGGAAGAAGATGAGTGTGGAACAAAAGCAACATTGAACATTACAGGCAGTTTTGGTGTTGATAAACTTTTGGTGCACGATTTGTTTGAATCGGAACACAAATTTTTTTGGGAAAAGGTCAATTTCTTTTTAAATCGTAAAAAAGAGTTGATTGTAGATGACAAACAGTACTCAAGACAAGCCAATCAATTTGGCTCTTTTTCAATGGGGTTAAGGGCCGTTGAAACCCACAGAATAATCACACCACAAAAAGATTTAAGCAAATGCGTGATTAAAAATGAGTTTGAAAAAGGTGTGATTAAAGAGAGTAAAAGTGCAGTAGGTGGAATAGAAAATGAAAATTTATAAAATACTGTTTTTACAACTTATTTTTTTAGGGACTCTTTTTGCTGCTCCTTTTGATGATGCAACGCAATTGTATGCCAATAAAGAGTATAAAAAAGCCTATTCCATTTTTTTAAAATTAGCAGAAGCGGGCGATACTAAGGCTCAATATGACCTTTCACTTCTGTATCAAAATGGTTTCGGTACAGAAAAAAATCTTTTTCAGAGTTTTTATTGGCTCAAGCAAGCTGCTGAGGGGAAAAATCCCAAAGCATTAAATAATTTAGCCTTTCACTATGAACATGGTTTGGGTACAGATAAAAACAAAAAAGAGGCCATGAAACTCTATAGAGAAGCAGCAAATTTAGATTATCCGATTGCTCAATTTAATTTGGCCATGTTGTATGAGAATTTTGAATTAAACAAAGAGATGCAAACAAAAGCATTTACTTTATATGAAAAAGCAGCCAAAAGAGGTTTTATCCCTGCGCAAAACAATTTGGCACGATTGTACTATTTTGGAATGGGAACACCCAAAGATTTAGAAAAAGCCTTTTATTGGTATGAAAAAGCTGCCAATGGCAATGATGATGTCGCACAATTTAACCTAGCACTGCTTTATTACAGTGGCGAGGGAACAACACGAGACTATGATAAAACGCTTGAGTGGTTAGAAAAATCAGCGCGACAAGGGAACAAATTTGCCCAAACACAATTAGCAGATATGTACAGAACAGGTGAATTGATAAAACAGAGTTATGAAGAGGCCTTTTTTTGGTATTTTGAAGCGGCTGCGAATGAATATGGGAAAGCACAATACTATGTTGGACTTTTCTATTTTGAAGGGTATGGGGTAGAAAAAGACAGAGAAAAAGGTCTTTTTTGGATGTTAAAATCCAAAGAAAATGGGTATGTATTTGCGAAAACTTTTTTAGACAGACAAGCTGAAAAGAGATAGATTTTTTCTTGAATAACTTACTGATTGACACGGGCTTTAATGGCTTAAAGAAGTTTAAGTTTGGTTATTGTTTATACAATAAAAATGATATTTATGTAGGCAAATCAATTGAGTTGTATGGGGAGTATTGTAAAGGAGAAACCGACCTTTTTGCACAAATTTGTAAAAGAGATGACGTGGTCATTGAAGTGGGTGCTAATATAGGTACACACACCGTTGCTTTAGCGCAAATGGTAGGAGAAAAAGGCCTTGTATATGCCTTTGAACCTCAAAGAGTTGTTTTTCAAACCTTGTGTGCGAATTTGGCTTTAAACTCTCTTGCAAACACCTATGCGTATTCGTATGCCATAGGGAATAAAAATGGCAAAATTTGCATTCCCAAACTCGATTACAACAGAAAAAATAATTTTGGTGGTATTGGTTTAGAAAATGTTCAAAGTGATGAAACCGTTGAGATAAAAACGCTCGATTCGTTTTTGGAAATAAAGAGACTTAAGCTTCTGAAAATTGATGTTGTAGGTATGGAACTGGATGTTTTAAAAGGGGCTAAAAGTACAATAATAACACACCATCCCATCATTTATGTTGAGAACGGTCGCCTAGAAAAATCACAAGAATTAATCGAGTATTTATGGAGTATGGAGTATGAACTTTATTGGCATACTCCTGCTTTATTCAACCTCAATAACTATTACAAAAACAAAGAGAATGTCATTGGAAATTTTATTGCTATTAATATGCTTTGTATTCCTAAAAAATCTTCTATACAAGTTCTGGATTTAGAAAAAATCACGCACAGTTTAGCTCATCCCAAACGATAAATTTTTTTTCTTAAAAATTTTGGTTTTATCTTAATTAGTTTTTATACTTAATTTTGTTAGAATAAAGGCATAACATACTATAAAAAGGTAATGCATGCCAAGTAAAACTCAAACCACTCAAAACGATACCCATTTTATGGATACAAAAGATATTTTAAGTTATCAAAACAAAAAAGTTGTTGTAAAACAATCCCCTGAAAAAGGACAAAATATTGCAGTTTATGTCCGACCAGGGGATGATGTTGAGTATGATTTAAAAGGGGTGAATCTTCAAAAATTAGATTACCGACTTGTGGGTGGAGATATTGTAGTAACATTGCCAAATGGTGGGCTTTTGACCTTTGTCTCTATGGCATTGATGGGATACAGTGATACCCCTCCTGGTTTCAGTGGTATGGGTGGACAAAAATTCTCTTTGGGTCAAATACTCTCACAAGTTGAAGAGGTCAATGATTTGCCTCTAAACTCTTTGCCTGTAGAAGCAGAGATTCAACGAGAAGATAATGTTAAAAAAATTGTTGAAGATGTAAAAGAAACCATGGAAAAGGTTTCACAAATGGTTGTTCAACAAGAACAAATTGAAGAAGAGAAAAATACAAAAGAGATGAACTCTTCTGCTGATTTTACAGAAGAGCCTGTTGATGTACCTGAAATTGTAGAGACATCATTTACAAGTGATGAGACAGCAAGCCCTGTAACGGCTGGAACTGATGCAAAAGTTGAAGGAGTATTACCTACTCTTACTTTTGATATTAATATTGAACATATCCAAGCAACTGATGAGCTTACAGGTACGGGCGTTAATACCACGTTGAATGTTGTAGGAGGGGGTGGAACTATTTATGCCAATGATTATCCTTCTTCACCTTCAGTGAGCGAATTACAAAAACAAACCGATGCAGAAGATATTGATTTTAGAACAGTGAATAATTCTACAGCCAATCAATCTGTTATTAAAGTAGATAATGATAATTTTTTTGGTGAAACATTTACTTCAAGATTGATTTCACTCTCTCCTTCTCAACCTGGAGGTTTTGGCATAACGTTAATACAAGTAAGTGGAATACCAGGTGATGTTTCTATTGTTGGAGGCGTTGCTAAAGGTGGGGGTGTTTGGGAGATTACTAAATCAGATGACTTATCAACAGGTTTTACTGTTAACGAAAATAATGGCCAAATTAATTTTGCTATTAAATACAATACTACAAGTGCCACTTCAATTAATTTTGCAATGACCATAGCAGCACAATCAGAATGGAGTAAAGATAATCTTCCGGAAAATCTGCGTGATTCTGCAGAAGAACCTGTAGTAAAAAGTATTACCTATGAAAAAACATATGGGATGAATATTAAAGAAGTTGATCCCGACTCTCCCTTAACCTATCGATATGACAAAGTAGGAAGTTATGAAGATGGATTTGTTTTAGCTACAAACTTAAACGATAACATTACGCGTACAGGAGATATTGATACCACGGTAATTGGTGGAATTACCAATGATACCATATTTGCTCAAAGTGGGGATGATACTCTTTATGGAAACAAAGGGGATGATACCATTGCACCAGGATTAGGTGATGATACCGTTGATGGAGGAGATGGGAACGATACCGTTTCATATGCAACCTTAGCCAACTCCAATGCAGGGGCGGGAGTAGAAGTTGATTTGATGGCACAAATGTCGACTGGTTCAGGCAATGATACATTAATCAGTATTGAAAATATTATGGGAAGTGCTTTTAGAGACACCCTTATTGGTAGCAATAGTGTTAATATTATCAACGGTGGAGCAGGTAATGATACCCTTGATGGAAAAGATGGGAATGACACCCTTTTAGGGGGAGCTGGAAATGACACCATAAAAAGTGGTCTTGGAAATAATACTATTGATGGTGGAGCAGGTACGAATACGATTGATTTCAGTGATTTAACTTCAACTAATGGTGTGGTTGTACGCTTGTTAAGTCCCGAGGCAGTTACCTTAGGAGAAACGTGGGGAGATGCCACTTCAACAACAGGAATTGATAAGCTTACTGGTATTCAAAATGTTATTGGAAGTGATTATAATGATACTTTCAGTGGTGCAGATAACACCAATAACCGTTTTGATGGAGGAGCGGGAATTGACTTAGTTGATTACAGTAATTATGTAGGCAATGCAATCAATGCAAACCTTGAAGAGCATTGGGTAACAGGGCAAGGGACAGATACTTTAGTCAATATTGAGAGCATTAAAGGGACAAATTTAAGCAATTTGGGTGATACCATTGTGGGGTCATCTGTTGCTCATACTATTTTTGGTATGGCAGGGAACGACGTTATTTTTGCAGGTTCAGGCAATGGATACATTGATGGGGGAACAGGAATTGATACCTTAAGTTATGAAAATATTACCACCGGTGGTGTCACTGTAAAATTGAGTGACAATACTGCTCAAAATACAACAAGTGCTGGAACTGATACGGTACGTAATATTCAAAATCTTATAGGAACAACTTCAAGTGATACCTTGGGTGCATCTGTAAATGATGTGAATACTCTAAATGGTTTGGGGGGAAATGATACTGCTGATTACAGCTTTTTAACACGAGCAAGTACCGATGAAGGGATCACGGCTAATTTGCTTGAGGGAAGTGTTGATAAAGGTAAAACAGAGGATGATACGCTTGTAAGTATTGAAAATATCATTGGTACGGATGGAATTGATATCATTACAGGAAGCAATGTTGCAAATACTCTTGACGGAGGAAGTGGTAATGATACTTTTGTTGGGAACAGAGGTAATAACACTATTATTGGAGGAAGTGGAAGCGATACGGTTGATTATACCAGTGCCAATTTGGGTGTTAACCTCTCTTTAAATGACAGTGGGAATGGAAATGCCTATATCGGTTCTCAAACAGATAAGTTAGAAGGGATTGAAAACATTATTGGTTCGAACTTCTCTGATATTTTAATCTCTGCCGATACCATCTCTATTACAAATACATTACATGGTGGTATTGGAAATGATACTCTTGATGGGGGAAGTGGAGATGATTTTCTCTATGGAGAGAGTGGAGATGATAAAATTATTGCCAGCAGTGGAATTGATTATATAGATGGTGGAAGCAGCAGTGAAGTTGCAGGGGATACCATTGATTTTACAAATATCAATGCCAAAATCAATTTGGCTTTAGCTGAAGATGGCAATGAAGCCAGAGCCTATACCGATGGCACACTTTCACACAAAGTCTACAATATAGAAAATATTATTGCCAGCAATTTAGACAGTACCCTTTTTGGAAACAGTAAAGACAACAGTTTAATTGGTGGAGCAGGAGACGATACGTTAAGTGGTGGAGCTGGAACAAACTATCTTGATGGAAAAGGTGGTAGTAATACCGTTGATTACAGCAGTGCTACGGGAAATGTTACGGTTGATTTAAGTAACAGTAATGTTCAAGAAGTTTATCTTAATGGTGTAAACAGTGTAAAAGATACACTGAACAGTATTCAAAATGTTATTGGGAGTGATCATAAAGATATTATCACAGGAAGCAGTGATGAAAATTCTCTTTATGGTGGATTAGGTGATGATACTTTTGTAGGAAGCAGTGGAAATGATACATTAAATGGAGGAGCTGGTATCGATGTTGCCAGTTACACAAATGCTACAACGGACTTAAATATTGATTTGGGGAGCAGTTCTGTTTATGTCAATGCAACGTATGGAACAGACTCTTTTATCAGTATTGAAGGAGCCATTGGAGGAAGCGGTAATGATACCATCACGGGTACAACTTCTTCAAATGTTTTGATTGGTGGTTTGGGCGATGATACATTGTTGCCCAATGGAAACAATGGTATTGATGAATTGGATTATATTGATGGAGGCGTTGGTACTGATTTTGTAAGTTTTGCTTTTGGTGATAGTACTGGTATTACCCTTGATTTGGCTGATTCAGAAATTCAAAATACAGGAAAAGGTCGTGTTCAAATTGTCAATGTTGAGAATGTTGAAGGTGGTACAGGTAATGATAAACTTTATGGGAACATCAGTGATAATATTTTAGAAGGAAATAGTGGAAACGATACTTTATTCGGTCGTGCGGGAAATAATACACTTGATGGTGGGATAGGCGTTGATACTGCCGATTATAGCTCAGTGGAGAGTTTAAATGGATTAAACATTAATTTAAATTTTGCAACACAACAAGTTCAAAATAATGGTTATGTGGGAAAAGATACTTTAATTGCAATTGAAAATATTATTGCGACTAAAAACAGCGATATTATTAAAGGTAACAGTTCTAGAGTTGATACAGAGAGTTTAACATTTGAGTTGGGGGCTGGTAGTGATACTCTTTATGCAGGAAGCGGTAAAAATATCATTTACACTTCAAGACAAACACCTGAGAGTGGAATTGATTATTCAACATACAGTAATGTCATTTTTAGTGGAACAGGCAGTGATACTATTATTGGAAGCAGTGGAAATGATACTTTTATTGTTGCACAAACGGATACCTTAGGAACAGCAGGAAACGATACGTTTAATGGAGTCAGTGGTACGAATACCATTGATTATAGTCTAGTTGGGGATACGGGGGGAATTAATGTTACATTAGATGGTACCACTCCAGTTAACATCTCTTTAAGTGGAGGGAATACCAATACCATTCAAAATGTCAGCCATATTATTGGAACCACCAACAACGATACTTTAATAGGGGATGCATTCGATAATATTTTAGATGGTAATGCGGGAAATGATACTATTAAGGGAACAGCTGGAACCAACACTCTCAGTGGTGGTGAAGGAGATGACTCTATTACTGGAGGAACAGGTGTTGATACAATCTATGGCGGATTGGGTAATGACACGCTTTATAGTAGTGCAGGCAATGATACCATTTATGGTGGTGATGGAACCGATACTCTAGATCTATCGACTCGAGTAGGGGTACAAGCATTTGTAAATTTGGCCGATAATCAAGCCAAATTAGATACCAATGCCAACAGCACTTATGATGTAGCAGATGAGAATGATACATTGTTTAGTATTGAAAAAGTCATTGGAAACAGTTCAGATAACACACTTTACGGGGACAGTTTTACGAATATTTTAGATGGAGGTTCTGCTGGACTGAACTCTTTATATGGTGCTGGGGGAGATGATACCTTAATAGGCAGTGGAACAGGTGTTGATATTGCGTATTATAAAGAGGCCAGTGCCTCTATTGATGTTGATATGACTCAAACCAAACAAGTGATCAGTGATGGTGATGGGGGAAGTGATACATTAATTGATATTGATGAAATTCATGGAAGTAATTATGATGATACTTTTAAAGGGGACGGTAACAATAATACATTCAGAGGATTAACGGGTGCCGACACTTTTTACAGCAGTGCAGGAACCAATGTATATGATGGTGGAGCAGATAATGATATTTTTAATATTACTTCAAATCTTCATGGACAAGACAGTTTAATTGGAGGGTCGGGAAGTGACACGGCTGATTTTAGTGCAGTTACATTAGCGGCTCCCTCAATTGGACTTGAAATTGAACTCAATGGCAATACTCCAGCCATTGCTTCTTTAAACAGTGTTGCTTCTCATAAGCTTCAAGGTATTGAAAATGTTATTGGTACCATTTATGATGATATTATAAAAGGGGATGCTAATAATAATATTTTAAATGGATTTGCTGGACACAACACACTCATTGGTAATGCAGGGGATGATACTTTAATTGGTGGAACAGGTACGGATGTAGCCAGTTATGAAACATCAACGGATAAAATTAATGTTGATTTAACACAAGCCAATTATCAAGTAACCGATGATGGTATGGGTGGACGCGATAAATTAGTTGGCATTGATACCATTATTGGAAGTACTTATGCTGACACATTTAAGGGTTCCACAGGAAATGATACGTTTATTGGTGGTGAAGGAAATGATTGGTTTATAGGAAGTGAAGGAAATGACTACTTTGAAGGACACGTTAACAGTGTTGATACGGTTGATTACAGTTCTGCTACTACAGATTTGGAAATTGATATTAACGATGGTTCAAAATATATCAATGCTTTTTATGGAACAGATGAATTTAAAAATATCAATGGAATAGTTGGTGGAACAAAAAATGATACTTTAAGTGGAAACAGTGGAGACAATACTCTTATTGGTAATGCAGGGGATGATACGCTTTTAGGATATGGGGGTAATGATTTTATTGACGGTGGAAGTGGAAGCGAAACAAATGGAGATTTCGTAAGTTTTGCTTATACTTCAAGTAATATAAAAGTTGATTTAGACATTACTATTGCTCAAGATACCAATGATGGAACATTGACCATATCAAATGTAGAAAATCTCTCTGGCGGAGCAGGTGATGATACCATTAAAGGAAACAGTTCCAATAACATTTTAAAGGGTGGTTTTGGTGACGATACTCTCATTGGGCGTGGTGGAGACAACACACTTGATGGGGGAGACAATGGTTACGAATTGACATTAACTTACAGTGATGCAACAGCCTACTCTTTTAATGTAGGCGGTATAGTTTTAAGTTATACCTCTGTCAATGGTGATGATATGCAAACCGTTTTAAGCAAGTTAGAAGATGCTTTTAATGCAAACAGCACACTTAAAGCCAGTGGTTCGATTGTTAATGATGGAAGTAAACTTTATGTAGAAACCAGTTCAGCTCTTACTGCTACAAATATGACAAGTGGTGCAAAAGCATTTATTGATGTTGCCAGTTATGAACTCAATACCATAGGAATTGAAGCCGATTTAAGTTTAGCAAGTAATCAAGTTTATGTTAATGGAAGTAATGGAAGTGATACTTTAATAGGGATTGAAGTACTCAAAGGAAGTGAATATGCTGATACCGTTACAGGAAGCAGTTTAAATGATACTTTTAATGCATTAGGAGGAGATGATGTTTTCTATGCTTCATCTTGGGATGATGGAAGTGATACCATTGATGGTGGAATGGGGAATGAAACCAACGGTGATACAATAAACTATAGTAAGTTAAGCGATAGTGACAATAAAATCGTAGTAACGCTTGCAAACAGTGGAAGTACCACTGTTTCAGTTTATGATGACAATGGCGTTTTAAGTGTTGCTAACCAAGATATCATTACAAATATTGAAAATATAACGGGAACAAGTGGAAATGATACTATTACTGGAAATGAAAGTAAAAATATCATTCGAGGTGGCTCTGGCAATGATACGATTACTGTCAGTAATGGGGGTGATTTACTCTATGGTGATGGAGGAGATGATACCTTTATATTTCAAGTTGATACAGGGGGGAATGTTGTAGGTACATCTGCCTATATCAATGGAGGTTCAGCTGATCAAATCAATGGGGATACGGTTGATTACAGTGCATTAAGTTCAACGGTAAATGTTAAGCTTAATTCAAATGTTACAATCAATGGAGTTTCTAATCACCATTCTCTTCTTAATATAGAAAACATTATTGGTTCAACTGTTGATGACACTATTGAAGGGGACAGTGGAAATAATACTTTAGATGGATTTTCTGGTACACATGATACACTCTCCTATGCTTCAGATACGGCTGGTGTTTTTGTTAACTTAAGTAGCAGTAATATCAACAGTGATATCACTGCAGATGGGATTGTTGATACTCTTAATACACAAAGAGCAACAGGGGTTAACAGTGGAACAGATACCATTTTAAACTTTGATGATATTTTAGGTGGTGCAGGTAAAGATACTCTTGTGGGGAACAGTGCAGACAACAGCATCAGTGGTGGAAGTAATGATGATATTTTAGTAGGATTAGGTGGAGCAGATAATTTTTTTGGTGGAGTAGGAAATGATACCGTCAGTTATGCCCTTGATACAGCTGCTATTAATGTAAGTTTGCGACAAGCACAAGGAACAGATGGTTTTGGTTCAATTGATACTTATGTGGAAGTAGAAAATGTTATTGGAAGCAACTATAATGATACCATTGAAGGAAGCAGTGGTGATAACACATTAGATGGTGGTGCTGGAATTGATACGTTAACCTATGAAAATGCAATCGCAGGGGTGAGTGTTAATTTGAGTATTCAAGTTAATAATACAGGTAATGATGGTTCGGATACTATTATAAACTTTGAAAACTTAACGGGAACACTCTCAGCAGATACTTTAACAGGAGATAACAGTGCCAATATTATTAAAGGTCTGTCTGGAAATGATGTTATTGATGGGGGAAATGGTATTGATACGCTTTTAGGTGGTATTGGGAATGACCGATTTCTTGTAAATCTTGGCGATGGAAATGATGTAATTGATGGTTATGAACTTGATGGAAGCAATAATGTACAAAGCGATACCGATGACGAGTTTAACCGAGATACGATTGATTATAGTTTAATTACAGATGACACTTACCATGTGGAAGTAGATTTGAGTGCTCACAGTGGCAGTGTTAAAAATGGAACAACAGTAGAGCAAACAGACAGTTTAAATAATATTGAAAATATCATTGCCAGTGCGGGGAATGACATTTTAAAGGGAAATGCTGAGGTAAATACACTTGAAGGTGGAGCAGGAAATGACACTATAAGTGGAGCAGCAGGGTCTGATACATTACTTGGTGGCAGTGGTGATGATATTTTTACAGACACTGATTTTACTGGAGATACCATTGATGGAGGTACCCATACAGTTGATGCAAGTGGAACTCAAGGTTCGGGTAATGCCTTTACTGCAAAAGGTGACACAATCGATTACAGCAATTTAAATTCTAAAATCACACTGACTTTAGAAGATGGGGGTGCAACGACAAATGTAAAAGTTGCCAATGAGAGTGCTAATCATACCATTGCAAATATTGAAAATATTCATGGGTCAACCACCGGTGATGAGATTACTGGTAACAGCAGTGTTAATACTATTTTAGGTTTAGGTGGCGATGATACGATTGATGGTGGAAGTGGTGCCGATTATTTAGATGGGGGAACGGGAGTTAATACATTATCTTTTAAAAGTTTAACTGAAGCTGTTAATGTTGATTTAAGTGCTTCATTTGCTGTTGGCAAAACAACTAATGATATGGATACCATTTATAATTTTGCTAATATCATTGGAAGCAATTCTAGCGATACCTTAAAAGGGGATAATGGTGCTAACCAAATTAAAGGACTTGATGGAAATGATATCCTTGAAGGATTAGATGGAGATGATAACCTTCTAGGTGGTGCTGGAAACGACATGTTTATTTTAAGAGCCAATGATGGAACAGATACCATTGATGGTGGAGAAGGAAGTGAAGATACTGTAGATTACAGTAATTTAACTGCCGGACAAAATTTAGATTTAACTTTAGATACTTCGACAGAAAAGACAGCAACTATTACAGAAGGAGCAACAACTTATACCGATTTTGTTGTTAACGTAGAAAATATTACAGGTGGAGCTGGAAACGATACGCTTACAGGTGATGCATTATCAAATATTTTGCGTGGAAATGCGGGAAATGACACATTAGATGGTGGATATGAAGATGATGTTTTATACGGTGATGCAGGAGATGATAACCTTATTGGTGGATTAGGTGCTGACACTTTATATGGTGGCACAGGTGATGATGTCTTAAAAGGGGGAGCAGGTCTTGATACCATCGATGGTGGTGAAGGAGATGAAATTAATGGTGATAGCATTGATTACTCAGATGAAACTCAACCTTTAGATATCAATTTAAAGAATGTTAATGTTAATGGGTATGCGACAGCAACTGTTGCAACATCAGCAGCTGATTACTTAAAAAATATTGAAAATATTACAGGAACCACTGCCTCAGATTATATCGGTGGAGATGATGATAAAAATATCATTCAAGGACATTATGGAGATGATATTATTGTAGGTGCTGGTGGTGAAGATACGTTATATGGTGGTGCAGGTAATGATACATTTAAAGCGGGTCTTGATAATAATGTAACGACTGGGCAAGATAAAATTCTTGAAGATGGGGATGATGGAAGAGATGTTATTGATGGTGATGGGGGTACTGGAAGTGGAGCAGGAAATGACACTGTAGATTACAGTGCTATCAGTAAAGCCATCAGTGTTACCCTAAATGGTTCAATAGATACAGTTGTTACCATTGATACGTATGCCAATGATACCATTAAAAATATAGAAAATGTTATTGGTTCAAGTGGCAATGATATTATCAATGGGGATGCAAATAATAATATTTTAGATGGTAGCTTAGGCGATGATACCTTAAGTGGTGGAGCTGGAAATGACACATTAAAAGGTGGGGACGGTCAAGATACTGCAGATTACAGTGGTGCGGGAAAAGGAATTGTTGTTAATTTGCAAAATGCCATTGAAGTCACTCAAGATGGTTTTGATGCACAAGACGATTTAGAGAGTATCGAAGTGGTTATCGGCTCTTCATATCAAGACAGTATGACAGGTTCTAACAGTGTTGATACGTTAATTGGAGCAGGTGGAGATGATAAGTTTTATGCTTCAGAAGGCAGTGATACCATTTATGGGGGAACACTTGTAGGAACGACACATACCATTGCAAGTGGTGAGTACAACAAAGTCTATTATGATGGTGTACAAAAAGTCTATGTTGATTTAAGTGATGTACAAGCAGGTGGTTATGTTAATGCTTTAAAATCAAACAGTTCATTAAATGATGGATTTGCTTCAAATTTAGAATCAACCGATAAATTGTATGGCATTACAAATATCAGTGGATCAGCTGGATTTGATACACTTATTGGAAACAGTGATGGCAATAAGTTAGAAGGTCAAGCAGGCAATGATATTTTAGAAGGAAAAGGCGGAGTTGATATCCTTTTAGGTGGAGCAGGTGATGATACTATCGTGGCAACCACATACAATGATGGCTCTGATGTCATCAATGGTGATGCAGGAAGTGATACGGTTGATTACAGTGCATTAGAATCAACTCACGCCATTTCTGTTACATTGGCTGAAGCTGATATTGAAACGACTTTAAGTGTTAATGGTGGAGCCAGTGATTCTGTTACCAATGTTGAGAACGTAATAGGAACTCAAGGCAATGATTTAGTCATTGGAAACACTCAAAGCAATACTTTTTATGGACAAGCAGGCAATGACAGTTTAAATGGATTAGCAGGCAATGATACCTTGTATGGGGAAGCAGGAGATGATACCTTACAAGGTGGAGCAGATGATGACTATTTAGACGGTGGAACGCATACTGCTGGCATTGGAGATACCGTTGATTACAGTGACTCTACTGGTGCTATTAGTGTTGATTTAGGTTTAGGAAGTGTTGCCCAAGCTGTTGGTGGGGGACAAGGAAGTGATACTTTAGTTAACATTGAAAATGTTCTTGGAAGCAGTTACTCCGATACGTTTTATTCCAATGAAAATGCCAATAACAAATTCAGTGGTGGTGATGAAACCAATGAAGGTGGCATTGGAGATACCGTTGATTACAGCAAACGATTAACCGATGGTGCAGATTATATTATTGCCAATTTAACCAACACTGCCATTAATGGTGTGGCTGCAAACAGTGTACAAGTGTATAATAATGGCACATTAACGGCAACCGATACTTTAATTGATATTGAAAATATTACCGCAACGGCTGGAAATGATACCGTTTATGGAAACAGTGAAAACAATACTTTTTTTGGTCTTGCAGGAAATGATTTCTTAGAAGGTGGCAGTGGCGATGATTATTTAGATGGTGGAGCTGATGTTGATACCGTTTTTTACAATCATTCTACGGGTGGAGTTACTGTTAATTTAGGCATTACTACAGCCCAAGTCATTGGTGCAAATCAAGGAACAGATACTCTTGTGGGCATTGAAAATGTGATTGGTTCAAACTATGCCGATATGTTTTATGGCGACAACAGTGCTTCGAACACTTTTAACGGGGGAATTACCGATTTAAACAATATCAACAGTGAATCAGCAAGTGATCAAAACGATACCGTAAGTTATGCAAACTTGACAAATTTGACCGATAAAATTGTGGTGGATTTAAGCAATACAAGTACAGCTAATGTTATGGTGACGGTTGCAGGTGTTTTACAAAATCCAGATACTTTAATTCACATAGAAAATGTCATTGGAACTTCTGGTGACGATACGTTTACCGGTAACAGTGACACCAACAACTTACAAGGTGGCAGTGGAAATGATTGGTTCTATGTCAAAGATGCAGCAATCAGTGGTGAAGTAGATACGATTGATGGGGGAACAAATAACAGCAGTGGAGACACCGTTGATTTTTCACAAGTAAGCAACAGCAACTATTTTGTTGATGTCAATTTGTCTTCGCAAAATTTATTATTAAAAAATGCAGCAGCAAGTAATAGCACGGTACGGGATGATGCTATTACCAATATTGAAAATGTCATTGGTACGAATAGCAATGATACGATTATTGGAGATACCGGTTCAAATATCTTAAAAGGTATGGATGGTAATGATATTATCAATGCAGGAAGTGGAGATGATATTCTTGATGGTGGTGCAGGAAATGATACTTTAAGAGGTGAAGCAGGTGTTGACACCTTGTATGGTGGATTGGGACTTGATACCATTTATGGTGGAACAGAAGCCGATGTCATCTATGGGGATGACTCTTTAAATGCCAATACCAGTGGTGGAGCTGATACGCTTTTTGGTGAAGACGGTGCAGATACCCTTTATGGTGGTTATGGTGATGATACCTTAAGTGGTGGAGCAAACAACGATTCACTCTATGGAGGAGAAGGAATTGATACGGTTACTTATGCCGACACACTCAATGGAGTTACGGTTAATTTGGATAACCAAACTGCTACAGGGGATGGAAGTGATACTCTTAACTCAATAGAAAATGCCATTGGTTCAGCTTTTGATGATACGTTTATCTCCGATTTATCTAATTCAAATCGATTTGATGGACAAGAAGGCAATGAAACTTTTGGAGACAGTATCAGTTATCAAGCCATCACCGTAAGTGATGCTACTCAAGACAAAGTGGTGGTCAATCTTTCAACGGGGGCAGATGCTCAAGGTTATTATGATGCCAATATTTATCAAGGTGGCGTACTCAGCGTTACGGATAAATTAAAAGATATGGAAAATATCACTGGAAGTGCTGGAAATGACACCATTACTGGTGATGCTGATAAAAATACTCTCATTGGACTCGCTGGTGATGACACTTTAAGTGGACAAGCAGGGAACGATTATCTTAATGGTGGAGCGGGAAGCGATACTGCAAGTTACAGTGAAAAAACCGTTGCCGTTACCGTTGACTTTAAAAATGCCGTTGCAACGACTGCAACAGAAACCGATACCTTTATTGACATTGAAAATGCCATTGGTGGAACGGGTGCGGATATTTTTAAAATGAATGAAGATGGAGAAAATAATACTATCAATGGAGGAAGTGGTATTAGTGATTTAAACGATACCATTTCGTATGAATACTACACCACCAATGGAGTGAATGTCAATTTAAGTACCACTTTGTCTCAAGTTGTAACAACAGGAGAGAGTGATACCGTTTTAAATATTGAACACATCATTGGTTCCAGTAAAGATGATACGTTTATTGGAAATTTACAAAACAACTCCGTTCAAGGTGGCAGTGGAAACGATACATTTATTGCAGGAACAGACACCAATAATGATGGAACCATGGATAGCTGGGTCAATGATGGAGCGGATTATTACGACGGTGGTATAGGTACAGGCGATTGGGCAGATTATTCGGTTATTGGTGATGACAGCAATGCTGCCACTAAAGGAATCTCAGTTACACTCAATGGTGCCAATGAAGCTGATGTAACTGTGAATGGTCAAAGTTTAACTGATACTATTTTAAATGTAGAGCATATAAAAGGAACACAAGACAGCGATTATATCAAAGGGGATGGACAAGACAATTCACTTTTAGGAAATGCAGGGGCTGATACTCTTTACGGTGAAGCTGGATTGGATAAACTCTATGGTGGAACTGGTAACGATACTCTTTATGGTGGTGCAGGTGATGATACTGTTGTGGGTGGAGATGGCGATGATTATTTAACCGGTGGCCTTGGAAGTGATAAGGTTTATGGTGGAAATTATGATGGAACAACTCATACAGACAGTGGAAATGATACCGTTGATTACACCAATGCACTAGAGAACTTAACCATTGACTTAGATGTGAGTTTAAGCGGTGGATTAACAGCCGTTGGAACAGAAGAGGGACGAAGTGATGGTGCCGTTGGTGATCAAGGTCAAGGAATAGATGAACTTTATGGCATTGAAAATATTGTTGGTTCAAATTTTGCAGCAGATACGGTTTACGGAAGCAATGTTAAAAATATCATCAATACACAAGCGTTAAATGACACCATTGAAGCACGAGGTGGAAATGATACCGTTTATGCAGGAACGGGAGATGACTTAGTTATTGCAACGGCTTTTAATGATGGAGCAGATTATTATGATGGGGATACGGGTACAGATACGTTAGATTACAGTGCCTTATCAAACACTCATCACATCAGTGTAGATTTGAGTCAAAGTGCAACCAATGATTTTGATGGAGTTGGGGGCAATGATTCTTGGCAAGTGACTGTTTATGGTGGAAATGATGACATCATTAAAGGGTTTGAAAACATCATAGGTACAGCAGGTGATGATATTATTACCATGAACACTGGTGCAAATGAATTGCAAGGAAGTGCAGGGGCAGATACACTCAGTGGAAATGATGGTATTGATGCCATTTATGGATATTTGAAAGGTCAAAGTGAAAGTGTGACTGAATATGATACGGTCAGTTATGCTTATTTGACTTCAAAATCTGTCACCATTAATTTAGAAACGGGCAGTGCTTTTGTTGATGCCACAGACAATGACACTCTTTACTCAATTGAAAATGCCATTGGTGGTGATGCAAATGATGTTATGACAGGAAGTAGCCTTGCAAATATCTTGCAAGGTGGAAGTGGTGATGATACATTTAATAGCTCACTGGGCAATGATTATATTTATGGTGGAACAACCTTAGGAGACAGTCACACAATTGGAGATAAAGTTGATTACAGCAACAGTGTTAATGACAACTATAAACTCTATATTGATTTAAGTACCATTTTAAATGATGGAACCAATGACTACTCTGAAGCAAAAATTGATTTAATTGCCAATGATTTTACTTCTCCTGTGTATACCGATAGACTCTATGGCATAGAGATTATTTCAGGAACAACCAATAATGATACCATTATTGGAAACAGTGAAGTCAACACCTTAAATGGGGAAGCTGGTGATGACACCATTTCAGGAAAAGGCAATGCCGATGTTATTAATGGGGGAAGTGGTGATGATTTAATTCTTCAAGATGTTGATGGTGATACCACGGGAGATATCATTGATGGGGGCAGTGGATATGACACGGTCAATTATCAAGGTTTAACCAATGGCGTTAATATTATTTTAGAGGGAAATACTACAGCCGATGTAGTAATTAATTCAATCATTGACCACACAATAACGGGTATTGAAAACATTACGGGTACAAACAGTGTTGATAGCATCACAGGTGATGGAAATATCAACGTATTAATGGGAATGGGTGGCAATGACTACTTAGATGGAAAAGCCGGCGATGACCAACTTTTTGGTGGCGATGGCAATGATTCTATTTTTGGTGGTGATGGAAAAGATTACATTGATGGTGGCGATGGCAATGATAACATCGATGCAGAAAATGGTAATGACATCGTTTATGGTGGTGCAGGTAATGACACTATTAATGGTGGATTGGGTGCTGATACCATCTATTCTGGTGCCGGCGATGACGTTGTTGTTTTCTCACAAGCAGATAACTCAACAGATATTGTCTATGGAGGCGATGCTTCAAGTGACAGTGGGAATGACACGGTAGATTATTCTCAAGCCATTAAAGGAATGACAGTTAACTTAGCTGAAGGCAATGCCAAAGGAACAGCTGTCAGTGCAGACCAAGGAACCGATGAATTGTATGGCATTGAAAATATCATTGGTTCAAACTTAGAAGCAGATATTATTCATGCAAACAGTTCGGTGAATACCTTAAGTGGAATGGGTGGAAATGACACCATTTATGCAGGCGATAACAACGATACCATTTTTGGTGGAGATGACAACGATACACTTTATGGGGAAGCTGGGAATGACAGCATTTCAGGAGATGCTGGAAACGATTTAATTGTGGGTGGAAGTGGTGATGATATACTTGTAGGTGGAGCGGGAGATGACATTTTCCAAGCCATTTACAGCACAGACACTTTTGATGGAAATGACACTATTACAGGTGGTGTTGGAAGTGATATCATAGATTATAGTGCCATTGTAGATGCGGAATATTATGCCGATATTGATTTTAGTACCAACAGTGCATACATTAAAGACAGTTCAAATGCAGATGCGGTTAAAAAAACAGATGTTATTATTGAAGTGGAAAATGCTGTTGGAACAGCAGGCACAGACAGATTCAGAGGAAACAGCAGTGCCAACAGTTTTGATGGACGAAGTGGTGTTGATACTGTATTTTATACCATTGCTGCACTTACTGCTGGGGTAATTGTTGATTTAAGTGCAAACAGTGCAACCAAAACAGTTGATGTGGGAGGGACTCCTACCAATGTCAATGACACACTTCTAAACATTGAAAATGTTGTTGGAAGTGATTTTGATGATACTTTTATCACAAAATTAAGTGTTGCCAATAATATTGATGCAGGTGAAAATAATGTCAATGCACAAGGTGTTGAAGTGGGTGGTGATACAGTCAATTATAGCACCAATGGGGCAACAAAAATAGAAGTTGACCTCTCTATTGTGGATGGCAACAGTTATTCCACTGTAACTGTCAGTGGTTCAGGTGCACAAAATGACAAACTCAAAGATGTAGAGAACATTACAGGTACAGCTGGAAATGACACCATTTTAGGAAATGCAGATGCCAATACCCTTTTAGGAATGGCTGGAAATGACATTTTAAATGGACGAGGTGGAAGCGATTATATTGAAGGTGGAGCTGGAAATGATACCATCACAGGTGGTGGTGATACGGTTGCTGATACCCTTTATGGAAACGAAGGCAATGATATTTTTGCGGATACAGTCTTTACTCATGATATTATTGATGGGGGAAGTGAAATTGATACCAGTCGAGGAAGCGATACGGTTGATTACAGTTCATTGGATGTATCGGGACTGACTACTGGAGTGGATGTCATACTCCATGACAGCACCGTTTCAAACGTTAAAGTTGATTCTGTAAATAACCATACAATTGTGAATATTGAAAATGTCAAGGGAACTTCAATTGCCGATAATATTATTGGTGATGATGGAAACAATGTTTTAGAAGGTAATGCAGGAACAGATTATATTGATGGAAGTGCTGGCGATGATATCATCGATGGTGGCGATAATGATAATGGTACAACTGAGAGTTTAATTGGAGGAGCAGGACTGGATACCATTTATGGTGGAGATGGTGTTGATTATATTTTAGGTGGAGATGGCAACGACAAATTATATGGAGATGACTCTTTAAGCAGTAATACTATGGTCAATAATGATACCTTAGATGGTGGTGCTGGTGAAGATTCACTTTATGGTGGATATGGCGATGATACACTTATTGGTGGAACAGGCAATGACAATTTAGATGGTGGAGTAGGAAGCGATACCGCTGATTACAGTGGAGCGAGTTCATCGGTTTCTGCAAACATTAAAAACCATTTTGCCGTTGGAAGCAGTACGGGAACAGATATTTTTACCTCTATTGAAAATATTACAGGAACAAATTTAGCCAATGAAGCCGATGAAATCACAGGAGATGATGGCGTTAATACACTTAAAGGTCTTGCTGGAAACGATACCATCAGCGACTTGGGTGGAGCAGATAACATCCAAGGTGGGGATGGAGATGATTATATTATTGCCGGAAGTGGCGATGATATTATTGATGGAGGGAATCATACCATTGACGCCATTGGAAATCAAGGTGCAACTCAAGCGTATGAAGGAGCCGGAGATACATTGGATTTCAGTTCAATTTCACTCAGCGATGACAGTGGGGATACCAGAGATTCTGATGGCAGTGGAATTGATACAACAGGAACGGATGCATACAGCGGTATTGAGATTGATTTGGCTCTTACAACGGCACAACGAATCCACAATCAATTTGGAACAAAAACCATCAGCAATATTGAAAATGTGATTGGTTCAAATAAAAATGACTATATTGCGGGTGACGATTATGCCAATACTCTTAACGGTGGTTCAGGCAATGATTATTTAAAAGGGCTGGATGGAGCAGACAGACTTATTGGTGGAAATGGTACTGATACAGGTGATTTCAGTACGGGAAGTCAAAATGTCATTATTGACATGAGTGCGACACAAACCGATGGCAGCAGTGGAACATATCGAGTTCAAAACGATGGTTATGGCAACAGAGAATTTATTGATGGTGTTGAAAATATTATCACTGGAAGTGGAGATGATACCATTTATGGGGATGCCTCAGCCAATGAAATCATGACAGGTGCAGGAAATGATATTATCAGAGGAGGAGCAGAAGCCGATATTATTGACGGAGGTTCGGGAAATGATACTGCTGACTTCTCAGATTTAGCTTATGGCGTTACTGTTGATTTAGACACAGACAATAACAGCGGAAATAATGCTGAAGGAACGGCCACTTCAAATGGTAAAGTAGATACCTTACGACAAATTGAAAATGTCATTGGAACGGACAGAGCCGATAATATTACCGGAGATGATAAAGACAATACACTTTTTGGTGGTGCAGATAATGATACGTTCAGAGGTTTAGAAGGGGTTGATTATATTGATGGTGGAAGTGGAAGTAGTGATACCATTGATTATTCAGATACCTTAACTCAAGGGGTTAAAGTCGATTTAACCAAAACGCAAACCTTTGGTGATAATACCACGTATCGAGTCCAAGATGATGGTTTTGGAAACAAAGAGTATATTGATGGTATTGAAAACATTGTAGGTACAAGTTTTGTTGATACACTCATTGGAGATGGACAAGATAACAAATTTGAAGGTGGTTTGGATTCAGATACTCTTTATGGAAACGCAGGAAGCGATACCTTAATTGGTGGAGCGGGTGCCGATACATTCAGAGGTGGTTTAGGAGATGATATTATTTATGGAGGTCTTGAAAGTACTACTCTCAGTGACGGTGCCAGAGATGTTGTGGATTACAGTACTTCAGGTACAGGGGTCAAAGTTAATATCTCTTCAACGACTTCAACCATCTTATTAAGTCAAGAAAGCAGTGCAACCTTAGCAACTCAAACAGCAACAGGTGAGGGTACGGACAGACTTTATGATATTCAAGATATTATTGGTTCAAACAACAGTGATACTCTTGTAGGTGATGATGGGATTAACACCATTCAAGCTGGAGGAGGCGATGATATTATCATTGGTGGTGCTGGTGCTGATATTATCATGGGTCAATCAGGAAACGATACCATTTTAGGTGGACTTGATGATGATACCATTTATGGGGGTGATGACAGCAGTGATAGCGGAAATGATACTGTAGATTACAGTTATATCACAGATTCAACTGCCATCAATGTTGATTTAAGCAGAGCAACAAAACAAGCGCAACTTGCTACGGACGCCAATATTTATGATACCTTAAGTGGCATTGAAAACATTGTAGGTACAAAAAACAGTGATACTTTAAGAGGGGATGATGATTTTGCAGTTGTGAATACCTTGTCTGGATATAAAGGGGATGACAGTTTTATTGCTTCAGCAGGAGTTGATTCATTTGATGGTGGAGCGGGCATTGATATTTTAGATTACAGTACAGTTATTGCAAATGGTGGTAATGCTGTTATAGTAGATTTGGGATTAAATAAAGCCAGTAACGATGGGTATGAAAATGGTGGAACAGCAGTAGAAGATTATATTTATAATATCGAACATATTATTGGAACAACAGGAAATGATGAACTTTATGGAGACAGTAATGCCAACACGTTAAGTGGAAATGCGGGTAATGATACCATCAATGGACGAGAAGGAGATGATGTTCTAGATGGTGGAGCAGGCATTGATTCTATCTATGGAGGAACAGGAAAAGATACTATTTATGGTGGCGATGGTGGCGACAGTCTTTTTGGTGAAGCTGGGAACGATACCATTTATGGTGAAGCTGGAGATGACAGCATTCGAGGTGGTTTAGGTGATGACAGTTTCAGTGGTGGAACAGGAAGTGATACGGTCAGTTATACCGATGCTGAATCCGGTATTACGGCGGTACTGAACTCTGGTGCAAGTGGTGATTATGGAACGATTACGAGTACAACCGATGGATTAGATACGCTGCTTGATCACATTGAAATTATTGTTGGTTCAAACTATGTGGATGATATTAAAGGATTTAATGGAACAGCTATAGGTGGAGTTGATTACAGTGATACCATTTATGGATTAAGCAATAATGATACGCTATATGGTGGAATTGGAGATGATACTCTTTATGGTGGAAGTGGAAATGATATTCTACGAGGTCAAGCCGGAAATGATGTTATTGAAGGTGACAGTGGTATCGATACGATTGACTTAAGTGATGGTCAAACCAATACCGGTGTTATTGTTTATTTAGACAGCATTGATGAAAATGGCGTAGTAACTGCATATGAAGTTATGGAAGACGGTTTTGGAACCAAAGACAGTGTCTCTGGTATAGAAAATATTATTGGTTCGAATTTTAATGATACATTAAAAGGGAACAGCAGTTGGAATAATATTCAAGCAGGAAATGGTGATGATACCATTATTGCAACCAATGGAGGAGATACCATCAATGGTGGATCTAACTCAACATGGGATGGCACAAGTGCTACAGGAGATTGGTTAAGTTTTATCAGCATTGGTGAAACTTCAGTTGGAAGTGGTATTGGTGTTACTGCAAGTATGGATGGTGGTTCAATTACAGGTGGATTAGGAAATACAACCATTACGGGAATTGAAAACCTTTTTGGATCAGCATATGTTGATACTTTAACCGGAGATGATCAAAACAATACGTTAAATGGATATTTAGGTGATGATACCATTATTGGCGGTTTAGGAGATGATTATCTTTTTGGTGGTGATGGGAATGATACGTTAAGAGGGGGCGAAGGAACGGATAAATATGATGGTGGAGCCGGTGAAGATTTACTTGATTTTTATTTTACTGCCTCAAGTGTAAATGTTAATTTACTCACTTCAACCATCCTTGATGGATACGGTAATACCGAAAATACCATTAATGCCATTGAAAATATTGGAGGAACACTCAACTATGCTGATACATTAATTGGGGATAACAATGCCAATAAAATTTATGGATACGGTGGTGCAGATATTATCAATGCCAATGGCGGAGTTGATACGGTTTTTGGTGGTACGGGTGCAGATATTATTTCAACAGGAGCGGGAGTTCAAGATGTCGCTTTTGGAGATGAAGGGATAGATACCTTCACTGGGAATTTTGATGGCGATATTTTAATTGGTGGAGACAGTACCGGAAATGATGTAGAAGAGGATTGGATCAATTATAGCACTTCAACTCATGGTATTATCGTTGATTTAAATCAAGTGATCAGTGATGCCAGTGATGATACCTTAGATGCCGTTTTAAGTGGCGATTACAATGAAGTTATCAGCAAAGATGACAGCAATGCCAAAGATTATATTACTGGGATTGAAAATGTTCAAGGTTCTAATTTGTCCGACACCATTGGTGGGAATGCGTTAAATAACTCCTTTTATGGTGGAGATGGGGATGATGTATTCTATATCTCTGCGGGACAAGATTATATTAATGGAGAAGGAAACACAACTGGCAATGGAGATTGGATCAGTTTTGAACACTACGACGTTGACAGCAGCAATTATAATGTTGACTTAAACGCCAACAACGTGGGTGATACTAAAGTCTATAATGTTGAAAACATCATCGATTTTAATGGAAACCGTTCAGAGAGAGTTTGGGGAAGCAACAACGACAATATTTTCATCATGTATGATGGAAATGATGTGGTTGGTGGAAGATCAGGCAATGATATTTACGATTTGGGTGCAGGGAATGACCGAGCATATGCCAATTATGGAAGTGATACTCTCATTGGTGGAGATGGAACAGATACGCTTGATTATGATGATTATGTCGGTGAAAACCAAGGTTCAAGAATTATTTTGACCAGTGTCAATGACTCTGTTTTAACGGCTTCTGTAACGACTACTGATATTGCTATCAGTGGTCTGTCAGTTACAGATGATACCTATACCTTCTTTGCCATTACTGATGGACGAGGTTATACCGATTATATTTTACAAAAAGCCGATGGTACAGCAGATTTTGAAAACTTTACGTTAACTGATTATGCGGATATATTCAGCGGTGACAACAACAACAATATTATTTACAGTGACGGTGGTGCGGATACGATTTATGGACAAGGTGGAGATGACTATATAAATACTGGTGGTTCAAACGATTACGTTGATGCTGGAGCGGGGAATGATATTGTTTATGGAGGTGAGTCCCAAGATACACTCTATGGAAATGATGGAGCTGATAGTCTTCATGGTGGAAATGATGTGGATCAACTCAATGGTGGAGCAGGAAGTGATATTTTATGGGGAGATGCCGGAAGTGATACGTTAGAGGGAGGTGATGACAATGATACCCTTTATGGAGGGAGCAATAACGACACCCTTTTTAGTGATCACGGAATAGACTATCTTGATGGTGGAACCGATGGCGATGGCTTAGATATTGATACGTTAATGTTTAAAGGTGGAACACAAAGAGTAGTTGTAAATTTCAGTGACAGTGCAATTAATTATGATGCAACTACTTTAGCTGCAAACAGATTAATTGATACCTATGGCAATACAGAAACCGTTTTAAATATTGAAAATATTGTTGGAACGGCTTATGACGATACGTTTATGGGAAGCAGCAGTACGAATACCATCAGTGGTGGAAATGGCAATGATTATTTCTATATTTCAGAAGGCGATGATAAATTAGATGGTGGAAGTGGGAATGAAGATACCATTGATTTTTCAACCATTACAACAGACAGTGGAGCTTCAATTGATCTTGAATCACAAGACAATGCTGTTTTTGATGTGGCTGGAAAAAATTATAATCAGACACTTGCTTCAATTGAAAATGTCATAGGAAGTGAACAAAATGATACCATTCAAGGGACAAACAATGTCAGTAATGGCAATACCCTTTCTGGAATGGGCGGAGATGATGTCATTCGAGGTCTTTCTGGAGACGATACCCTTGATGGTGGAGATGGAGATGATACTTTAACCGGTGGATTAGGAAATGACCGATTAATAGGTGGTGCTGGAAATGATACCATCATTTACAGTGATGCAACCGATGGAGTTAAAATCAATATTGATACTTCAATTCAAGGAAGCATTGCAGCAAACAGTGCAACCAACGGTGATGGAACGGACAGTTTAGATTCAATTGAAAACGTTATTGGGAGCAATTCAAATGACACCATTTATGGAAACGGTTCAGTCAATACTTTAAGCGGTGGTTCAAGCGATGACTTTATATATGGTATGGCTGGAAATGATACCCTTAATGGTGATGGTGGTGCGGATTACTTAGATGGTGGTGCTGGCAATGATGTTATTAATGGTGGCGATGGAAATGACTCAATTGTAACAAGCAGTGGTAACGATACCATTGATGGTGGAAACAACAGTGATATGGTTGATTACAGTTCAGTGGATGCTTCACTTAACGTAACGTTACTTGATAATGGTGCACAAATCACTGTCAATATCAATGGAACGGATACGTTACAAAATATTGAAGGACTCATTGGTTCAAATACACAAAATGACTCAATTGTGGGGAATAATCAAAACAATACTTTTTATGGAATGGCAGGCGATGACATTTTAAAAGGTGTCAGTGGAAATAACTCTCTTTATGGTGGAGAAGGTGCGGATACAATTTACAGTGGAAGTGGCAATGATATCATTAATGGAGGCAATGGCTCTTCAGATTGGGTTTATTACACCGATGATATTGATGACGTCAATGTTGATTTACGAAATGGAAGTGCAACAGGATATGGAACAGATACTTTGGTTGGCATTGAAAACGTTAAATTAGGCAATGGAACCAACACTGTTCAAGGAAATGTTTTAAATAACAGCTTTATTGGTGGAACAGGAACAGATACGCTTTCATACAGCAATGCAACAAGTTCAATTACTGTTAATATAGCAACACAAACAGCCAGTGGTGATGGTACAGACAGTTTTGCAAATTTTGAAAGTTTTATTGGAAGTGGTTATGCCGATACCTTCATCAATAACAGCATAGATGGTTTAACCATCAATGCTGGAAACAACAGCAATGGTTTAGATATGGCCGATTACAGTTCAATGGGAGCAACACCCGTTGCTGTTGTGGTTAATGGCTCAACCATTACTTTAAATGACGGTACAAATACCGATACCTTAACCAATATTGAAGTGTTAAAAACGGGTGCGGGGGATGACAATTATGAACTTCAAAATATCAGTGGTATTGATACCCTTGATGCGGGTGCGGGAACGGACAGTTTAAGTGTAACTGGAACCAATGTTGATTTATCGGGAATAACCTTATTAAACTTTGAAGAAATTTTGGCAAAAGATGGGCAAATAGTGACCATAAGTGCCACAGATATAGATGATCAAACCATGAAGTTACATACTCAAGGTACAGGGCAAATTATCGTTAATGCAACAACAATCATTAATGATCACGATTTCAATAATATCACGGTACAACATGATGCCACAGGAAAAATTACACTCAATGTGGACAGCAGTGTCGATTTAAGTTCAAAAAATATTGAAGGTTTAAGTGGCAATATTTTTGATGAATTTGATATTGCATCGGGTCAAACATTGAGCATAAATGCAACACAAATTGACGGTGAAACGGTTAAGAGTATTGGGAATGGTAATTTAATTATCAAAGCAACTTCAACTGCCTCAGATCATGATTTTGCTGCTTTAAGCAACAGCGGAACAGGGAATATTACCCTTGATGTAAACAGCACTATTGATTTAAGTGCACAAAACTTAGGGGATGTTAACCGATACGATGTAGCAACATCTCAAACGTTAACGCTTTCATCAACACAATTGGTTGGAAATATGATACTAACAGGTGCCGGGAATATTACCCTCAACAGTGCAATTGCAGATGCAACCACAGATTTAAGTTCAATTGTTGATAACGGATTCACAGGAACCATTACTGTTAATGATGGAACAGGCAATAATACCATTACTACAAATAATGAAAACAGTGTCATCAACTTAACTACAGGTGATGATACGGTGACATTAGGTACAGGAAACAATACGGTCAATATCACTGCTGCAAATTTAAGTGCAGCAGATACCATTACAGCAACAGCAGGTTCAAACGATACGTTAAATGTTACAACCGCTGGAAGCGTAGATTTAACATCGGTTAATTCAGTTGAAACCATTAATTTAAGCAATGGAACCAATACCGTTACAGTAGGAGCCAATACTACAATTATTAATGGGGGAACCGGTGCAGATACTTTTAATATTGCTTTGAGCAATTTAAGCTCAAGTGATGTTATTGATGCAGGTACCAACAGTGATGTTTTAAATATTACGGATAATGGTGGAAGTTACAGTGATGCTGATTTTACCAATTTAACTCATTTACAGTAAATCAAGATGCCAATTTAAGTGGAAAATTTGATTCTGTCGTCTCACATATCTCTGTAGCAAATGGGAAAACGTTAACCCTCAATGCAGCAGATATTAATAATGACACCATTACGGTTAATACCAACAGCAGTGGAAATGTGATTATTTTAGCTGATACGGCGACTCCATCAAACAATAATTTTGCAAATATTACAAAAACAGGAACTGGGAATATTACACTTGATGTAAATGCCAGTGTAGATTTATCGGCTCAAAATTTGGGTGCAGTCAATCGATACGATGTGGCAAACTCGCAAACATTGACACTGTTAAATACCCAATTAACAGCAGCAATGATTGTTATTGGGGCAGGGGATATTTTATTAAATACTGCTGCGACAGCGAACACCGATTTAAGTGGTATAAACAATGATGCTTTTACGGGAACCATTACGCTTAATGACAGCAGTGCAGACAATACCATTGTGATGAGTGATAAAAATGACACCGTTTATTTGACCTCAGGTAATGACAGCGTAAGTTTAGGCGCAGGAACAAATCGTGTTTATATTGATGCCAATAATTTAACCGGTTCAGACAGCATCAATGGTGGGGGAACGGACATCTTAAATATCACCTCTTCTGGAAGTGCCGATATGAGTGGGGTAAGTTCAGTTGAAACCGTTAATTTGGCCAACGGTGGTGTAAACTTAATCGTAGGAGCAAATAATGCAACCATTAATGGTGGAAGCGGTGATGACACATTTAGATTTACGATTGCTAATTTAAGCAGTGCAGATACCATTATTGGAAATGGTGGAACAGACACATTAGAATTTACAACAAATGGAACCATTGTAGAGACACAGTTGACCAACGTGGATGTTGAAAAAATTATTTTAGCCGATGGTGGAACCAATAACATTACCGTAGGTTCAAAAAACTTTGTTATCGAGGGCGGTGATGGTGCAGATACCTTTAATTATGCCATTTCAAATTTAAGCAGTGCCGATAGTGTTAATGGTAATGGGGGAACAGATATCTTAAATATCACCACTCAAGGAACCATTACCGCAGCACAGCTTACCAATATTGATGTTGAAAGCATTACGCTTGCCAATGGAACAAACACCATTACTGTAGGAGCAACCGATTATGCTGTTACAGGTGGAACAGGAAATGATACCTTTAATTATGCCATAGCAGATTTAAGCAGTGCCGATGTCATCAATGGAGTAAGTGGAACAGATAAAATTGTTTTCACCGATGCAGGAACCATCAATGATAATACAAAATTTAATGGTGTAACGAACATAGACACCATTCAATTTGCCAATGGTACAAATACCATTACTTTAGATCAAAATGGAATTGAGTTACGAGGTGGAACGGGGGCAGATACCTTTAATTATGCCATAGCAGATTTAACAAGTGCTGATATTGTTAATGGTCTAAGTGGAACAGATACTTTGGTATTTACCGATGCTGGTGTCATCAGTGATAACACCAAATTCAATCAAGTAACAAACATAGACACCATCCAATTTGCCAATGGTACAAATACCATCACGTTAGATCAAAATGGAATTGAGTTACGAGGTGGAACGGGTGCAGATACCTTTAATTACACGGTTGCCAATTTAAGCAGCAGTGATACCATTGTAGGAAACGGTGGAACAGATACGTTAAACTTTACTACAGCAGGAACAATCAGTGCTGCAGCTTTAACAAATGTTGATGTTGAAAATATCCAATTGGCTGATGGAACAAACAGCATTACAGTAGGAACAACAAACTACAACATAACCGGTGGAACAGGAGCAGATACGTTTAATTATGCCATTGATGATTTAACATCATCAGATACAATCAATGGAAATACAGGGAGTAACAGTATAACGTTTACCACATCAGGAAGTATCGCAAGTGCCGATTTTGCTAATGTAACTGCTGTTCAAACAATTAATTTCCATACTGGAAATGACACCATTACCATTGCAGATAATGACACAACACTTGATAATGTAACGTTAAATCTGGGAACAGGTACCAATGAAGTCATATATGCTGATATAGCGGACCTAACAAGTGCCGATAAAATTGTAGGTGGTGGGACTGATACCATAAGCTTCAGTAACAGTGGAAGCTTAAACAGCAGTGCCTTTACCAACATAAGTGGAATTGATACGGTTAATTTCTTTACAGGAGCAGATACGGTAACACTGAGCGACAATGCGCTGGATAATGTCAATTTAAAACTCAATGGAGGAAGCGATATTGTTAATATGGCAAAAGCAAATTTAAGCAGTACCGATACAATTGATGCAGGAGCGGCTGATACCGATAGTTTAAATATCACGGATGCAGGTGGAAGTTACAGCGATGCAGACTTTACAAATCTCTCTAATTTTGAGACATTAAATTTAAGTGACAGTGGTGCTGATACGATCACACTGGGTGGTACACAAATTCAAGAAGCTGGCTTTACGACCATCAATGCAAGAGGGGGAAGTGATACTGTAACCATCACCAATACTACAGGATTAACCACTGTTGATGGTGGAATAGGAGACAGTGATAATTTAATTATAGGAGCCGATGGACTCTCTTTTGGAAGTACAACGGTCACAAACTTTGAAACAATTACGGTCAATGGTACAGTAAATTTAAGTGGAGAATTGGACAGTGTGGTTTCAAATATTTCCGTTGCAACAGGTAAAACATTGACTGTAAATGCGACAGATTTTGACAATGATACCATTGCGATTGGTGGTGCGGGGGATGTGAACATTACAGCAACGGCAACAGCAAGTGATCATGACTTTGCAAATATCAGTAACAGTGGTTCAGGAAATATTATCTTAAATGTTAATGCCACACTGAATGTCAGTGCACAAAATCTTGGGGCAGTCAATGTTATCAATATTGCCGATGGTGCAGATATGACATTTACAGGTTCACAACTTGATGGAAAAACGATGACCCTTAATACCAACAGCAGTGGAGATATTATTATAAATGGTATCAGTGGGGATGACTTGTCCAATATTACTCTTACTGGAAGTGGTTCTATAACCTTAAATAGTTCAAGTGGAGGAACTTTAGATGCAAGCAGTATTGATGTAAGCAGTTTCAGTGGAATCATTACCATTAATGACTCTACCGGAGTTGAAACCATTATTGCAACGGCAGATAATGACACGATTAATGTCAATGGTGGAGCAGACATTATTACAGGTGGAGCAGGGACAGATACCCTTAATATTAACACCACAGACACCTTGGGTTCAATCAGTGGCATTGAAACAATCCATGTGAATCAAAACAACGATTTAAGTGGAAAATTAGATGGAACCGTTTCAACGATTGATTTGGCCAATGGGGTCACGCTCAGTGCTCAAAGTTCAGATGTCAGTGCTAAAACAATTACCGATACGGGTACAGCAAATATGAACGTAACGGTGAATGCCAATGTGGATTTAAGTTCTACAAATATTGCAGGAACACTCACGCTTAACGACACCACAGGAAGTTACTCTATTACAGGAAGCGCCAACAGTGATACTTTAAATTTAAGCAGTGGAAATGACACTGTTGATTTGGGGGATGGAAGTGATACTATTATCACTACAATTGAAAACATTGATACCAATGATAACATTCAAGACACAGGAACCATAGGAACAGACAGTGTTAATTTTACCAACAGTGGTACAATTGATTCTGCAAATATCATTGATTTTAGTGGAATTGAGACACTCAATATGTACAGTGGAGATGACACAATTATTTTTGCTGACAAAACAGAATTTGACAACTTTAGAAATGAGTTGAATGTTGTCGATTCTGGTGGAAATGATACGCTTGCCTTTGGTTCAACGGCAGTCAATGGTGATTTAGATTTTACGAATTTAGATGAGTTTGAAAACTTAAATCTTTCAAGCACAGCAGACACTCTCACCCTCAGTGGAGATGAACCTGATAATATCAATGGTTTAGCAGGAAACGATGAATTTACACTGGATTTCAGCAATGTTTCAAATATTGATGGAGGAGATGATACGGATACAGTAAAATTAACAGGAAATACAGCAATGATAAGCAGTGATACTCAGTTCAATCCTGCAGGAACATTTGCCAATATTGAACATTTAGATATTACTGGATTGACATTAAATACCAGTGATAATGCAACCGAATTTGAGTTTACTGATGCCATGATTGCTTCATGGACTGGCAATGCAACAGGAAATTTAACCTTGAGATTAACTGAAGCTCAAACTGACTTTATCAAATTTACCGATGCGGGAGCAGATGGAGTTATAGGTGGAGGAGACGATGTGGTGTATGACTCTCCAATAACAGCTGGAACACATACGTATGATTTAGGTAACACAACACTGACCATTGAGTCTGTGTAACAAAAAATAAAACATTAAAACTAAGGGAAGGAAAAATATGTATAAAAACGTAAAAATATTGGACAAAGATAAGTTTAAAGGCATTAAGTTTAATGAGGTCAATTTGGTAGGAGTTGCTAAAAATGTAGGACTGATTCCTGTGGGATTTACAGAGGTTTGGAATGCGAGTCATGATTGTCCAGTAGTCATTGGGACAGGAGATTATGCAGAGTTCTTAGCATTTACAGGAGTAACCAAAGAGGTGACCATATTTAATAAAGAAGAGGCCTATATGCCTCTTTTTATAAGAAGTTATCCTTTCTTGAATTTATTGGTAAAAGGTGAAAAAGGGGAACTTAATAATGTCATTGCCATTGATGATAACAGCGATTTTGTTGCCAAAAATAAAAAACATCTCATCATTGCAAAAGATAAAAATTTAACCAAAGAAGCCAGTGCAAAAGTGGAACTGGTACGAGAATTAACACGACAAAGAGAT
Source organism: Marinarcus sediminis (SeqCode) (assembly GCF_048571275.1). Classification (GTDB taxonomy): domain Bacteria; phylum Campylobacterota; class Campylobacteria; order Campylobacterales; family Arcobacteraceae; genus Marinarcus; species Marinarcus sediminis. The sequence continues at coordinate 2,269,298 of NZ_CP182357.1, read as the reverse complement.
GTCTCTAAAAAAATCATTGAAGAGCTTAAATCACACGATTTATTGGTGAAAAAAGATTTAAAAGTGAATATTAACAATGAAGAGAAAACAATTTTAGAAGAGTTTTATATCATTAACATTGAAAAATTGACTGCCTTAGATGATGCAACTTTGGCAACTTGGGCAAGAAAAGGGTGGATGGGTGTTTTTGATGCACACCTAAAATCATTGGGGAATTTTCAAAAAGTGTTGTCAAGCACTAAAGCCTAAAGTAAGAAATGTTATCAGATGAATCAAAGGTTTTCAATGCAAGAAAAAAAAGATGAGTTATTGGCCACTTCAAAAGAAGCTTACCGTAATCAAGACTATAACAAAGCGATTACTGCACTTTTAGAAATTGATAAACTGGGTTTGGCTTCGGCTGAAATTCTTTGCAACATTGCTGCATTGTATATTAAAGTACAAGCGTTTCAAGAAGCAGTCAATGCCTATCAAACGGCAATAATTAAAGAGCCAAAATTTATGCCAACGTATCACTTTTTTGGCAATTTACTTAAAAAACTCAAAAAGTATAAAGAGGCTTTGGAAGTCTATATTATGGGAGTAAAACAAAATCAAGAAGATTTTAATTTACACAATAATATCGGGATGGTTTATGAACTTTTAGGGCAAAATAACAATGCCATAACTGCGTATAAAAATGCCGTTCGATACAATCCAAAGTTTTCAAAAGCTGTTAATAATATTGCCGTTGTTTTATACAAACAAAAAAAATATGAACAATCTGCTGCCATGTTTAATTTGGCACTTAAAGTGGACCCCAACTATTTTGAAGTTTACAGCAATTTAGGTGCAGCTCTTAATCGACAAAAAGCTTATGATGAAGCGATTGTTGCTTTAGAAACCGCCATAAAAAAACTTCCTAAAAACAGTGGGGCTTACACCAATTTAGGGAATGTTTACAGTAAATTGTTTGAGTACAAAAAAGCTCAACAACTGCATGAAAAATCAATTGCATTGGATCCCAATGGTTCTAATGCCTATGCCAATTTGGCCAATGCTTTAAAAAATCAAGGTTTGACAACCAAAGCCATTCAAAACTATAAAAAAGCGCTTGGTCTTGACCCCAATTTTGTCAATGCTCACTTTGATTTATCAACAGCCTTACTCTCTATTGGTAAGTTTGAAGAGGGCTTTAAAGAGTATGAATGGCGATTTAAAAAAGAGGAGATGTTGCCTCATATTGTCAAATATAAAGAGATATTTTCAAAACCCATGCTTGCACAAAACAGTGATGCAAAAGGGAAAACCGTTTTAGTTCACAGTGAACAAGGTTTTGGTGACAGCTTGATGTTTGTTCGATTTATTCCTGCTTTAAAGAAAAAATTTGGTTGCAAAATTATTTTTAAAGCCAGAGATGAATTGGTGACACTTTTTAAAGCGTATGAATGCCTTGATGAAGTGGTTAAAAGAAGTGAAGAAACGCCTTTTTTTGATTTTCATCTTCCTATTATGAGTGCAGGGTATCTTTTAGAGATTAAAAAACAAGAAGATTTTGGTTCAAAACCCTATTTGAAAATAAAAGAGATGATTGAATCATTGAAAATTGATAAAAAAGATAAAAAACCAAACATTGGGCTTTGTTGGAGTGCAAGTGTGACAGGAGAGAGTTATGAAGGCAAAGTGTTTGCTCTAAATCATTTTGACGCACTCATTAAAAGCGATAAACTTAACATTTATTCTCTGCAAGTGGGTGCAGGTTCAGAAGAGATTGAAACCTTTGGATATAAAAATAATATTATTGATTTAACGCCACAATTAACTGACTTTAAAAAGACATCTGTGTTAGTCAAACAATTGGATTTGGTCATAACTTCAGATACCAGTGTCGCACATTTATGCGGAGCCTTGGGCATTAAAACCTGGGTCTTATTACAAAAATATCCCGATTGGCGTTGGGGCAATAAAGGTGAACACTCATACATGTATGAATCCATAAAAATGATTCGTCAAAAACAAGACAGAAATTGGGATACTGTTTTCCAAAGTGTGGAAGACAGAGTACAAAAAGAGTTTAAAATAAAATTATAAGGAAAAAAATGAATGAAGTTGTTTTAAATAAAATGGTTAAGTTATCGTTTTTGTTGATTGTTCCATTAATTGGAATGTTTTTAATTTCTGCTTTGGGATTGGAAATAAAAGCATTAACTACACTCTGTTTGTTTCTGTTTTTGGGATTGTTGCTATTGTCACTCATTACAATGGTGTTAACACTTTTTAAAAAAGGGTACCGGTTAAAATCTTTATACCTGCTTCTTTTTAATTTTGTCGTCATCATACTTGTTTTAGGTACGGATCTTGTAATATAGCAAACTGTTATTAACAAATGAAGAAATTAGGCACTTTTCTGCAAAATCAAGATTTTGGAGTATACTTCCAGAAATCTTGATGAGGAACGCTGTCATGGCTTTTAAAAATTATCAACCCATCTTTTTAGAGATAAAAAAGAGTCGGTTTTTAAGAATACAGTCATTTACTCTTTTTTTAATTACCTATGTTGATTGGACACTTATTCCTTTTATTACAAAATTGGAAGGAACCTATTTGCCCGTTTTTGTGATCAGTTTTTATATGCTCATTGGCGCTTTAGATGGTTTTATTCAACCTCTGTTTAAAAACCTTAAAATATATAATATTTACCTTTTTGCTATTGGTTTAGATTTAATACAAATTTTCAGTTATCTTATTTTTAATGAATCGATTCTGCTGTTTACTTATATTATTTTGAGTATTTTTACCATTCAAGGAATAACATTTGAAGTTGCCAGAATTCATACCGTTGATTTTATGCAAGATGAAGAGGTGGAGTTAAAAGATTATCTTATGATTCGTTCATTTATGATTTCATCTGCCATTGTATTGGGAAGTTTAACGGCCATGCTTTTTGATTATTTGAACAAAAATTTAAATTTTTTGTTGATCTATCTCTCCGTGTTAGGTCTAATTGGTATTTTACTTCAATATAAACTCTATGATAAATTCAAAAAAAGAGTCATAAACAGCGAAATAGAAATTAAAACCGATAAAAAAGAGTTATTTGAAAAATTTAGAATATAGAGAGTATCATTATTTAATATAAAATATAAAGGCTAATCGTGACAACAAATATTCTGTTCGTTTCTGTTGAGATACCTGTAAAAATTACTCGACAAGAGTTAGAAGAAGAGTTTCCTGGTCTGGTTTTAACGACTATTGAAAAATCGCTTATGGGTGAAATCAGTAATAATAAGTATATTTTTGCTTCCTCTTTTGGCATTATCACATTTTGTAATTTCAGTCATGAGGAGATTAAATCATTTCTAAGTAGACTTGATATTAAAGAGGCTGACAGTTACATGACAGCCTTAATCAACCAAGATTACCCAATGATTGTGGATGAACAATATGAGAAGCCTCTCATTGATGAACACACCATTAAATACAATAAATTCAATAAATCGGTTGCTTCGATTATCTCTTTGGCTCTGTCTCAAAGTGTGGGTTTGGAAATCAGTGAGAAATCGCTTGAGCAAAAGATGATTGAGAGTAAAGCCATCTATGATAAGATTGAAAAACTCAAA